>CAZVBE010000001.1:0-175292 GCA_964625335.1 uncultured Clostridium sp.
CCGAACTGGAAATTTTGGTCCAAATCGGTTGCTGCTCATAGTATACAAGGGGGAATAATGTAATGGAACTTTTACTGTTGTTCATTAGCACAGTGCTCATAAATAACTTTGTACTGTCAAGGTTCCTGGGAATTTGCCCCTTTTTGGGGGTTTCCAAGAAGCTTGAAGTAGCTTTCAGTATGGGTTTGGCAGCCACTTTTGTTATGACTCTTTCGGCCATAGCTACCTGGCTTATTCAGCATTATATACTTATACCCTTTGGGATGGAGAGATTTCTCCAGTATGTTGCATTTATTCTGGTAATAGCATCGCTGGTACAGTTTGTTGAGATGTTTCTTAAAAAGACCAGCCCCGCGCTATATCAGAGTCTGGGTATATTTTTACCGCTGATTACCACAAACTGTGCAATACTGGGACTTGCGCTGCTGTCCGCCTTAAACGGATACGGACTTGTTACAAGTACCGTTTTCGGATTTGGGGCAGGAGTTGGTTTTACGCTTGCCATATCGGCAATGGCGGGCTTAAGGGAAGCCATGGAGTTTGGAGATGTGCCCGAACCCTTTAGGGGTGTACCGATAACCCTTATTACTGCAGCGATAATGTCAATGGCTTTCTTAGGTTTTTCCGGCCTGATATCCATGTAATATTGAGGACACTCTTCTCATTCGCCAGGCGGGTGCAGAGAGGGGATGTGTCCTTGACCAGAGAGCTTATAAACCGGGGACATTCCTTGTCCGTAAAGGAATGATAAGAGTAAAGGTGTGTTCCCTGACCCAAAAGGTTATCGATCGGGGACATTCCGCGTGTTCCCATACCTTAATAGGAGGTGAAAAAATGGACAATACTATATTGGTTGCTGTTATAAGCATGGGGGCTATAGGGACGTTTTTCGCCGGGTTCCTTGCCTTTGCATCAAAAAAGTTTGCCGTTGAGGAGGATCCCCGCATAGAGGCTGTCCAAAACGTACTTCCCGGAGCGAACTGTGGTGCCTGCGGCTATGCCGGATGTTCCAACTTTGCTTCCGCGCTGGTTGCCGGTGAGGTTGTATTTAACGGCTGCCCGGTGGGAGGCAGTGAAGTTGGCTGCAAGATTGCAGAAATAATGGGTATAGAAGATACCGGAGGCACTGAGCAAAAATTAGTTGCAAAGGTACTTTGCGGAGGCGACAGCGAAAAATGCAGTGATAAATACAGGTACGTTGGGGTGGATGATTGTGCTGCCGCCGCAAAGATGGCAGGAGGAGGCCCCAAGGGCTGTCGGTATGGCTGTATGGGCTTTGGATCCTGCGTAAAGGTTTGCCCGGCAGATGCCATCACTATTACCGACGGAGGCATTGCGGTGATAGATGAGGATAAATGTATTAGCTGCAAAAAATGCGTGGCCGCATGTCCTAAGAATATTATTAAAATGGTACCCTGCGGCAAAGAAGCCCATGTACTGTGCTCAAGTCCCGAACCTGGCAAGATTGTCAGAAAGGCCTGCAAAGCAGGATGTATTGCCTGCAAAAAGTGCGAAAAAGTATGTAAATTTGATGCAATACACGTAGAAAACAACCTTGCGGTTATAGATTATGAAAAATGTACCGGTTGCATGGAATGCGTGAAGGCGTGTCCGGTTAAGTGTATAGAAGGAGACCTTGGCAAAGTTACGGTAGCGGTATAAAAGTACCGGAATATGTATTAAGACCGTTTTTCTATAGTAAAGCCGGTGGTTACCACCGGCTTTTTTGAACACAGGTGGCAGGGACGGTTATCCAGTTACCTGACCGGTGATGTTACCGACGACTGTACCTGAAAGGGAGGTTAATATGTCGACAATAAAGGCGTTTAAGGCTATAAGGCCTGTAAAGGATATGGCCCAAAGGGTTGCGGCCCTTCCCTATGATGTTATGAGCCGCAAGGAAGCTGAAAGGATGGTTGAAGGCAACAGTTTTTCGTTTCTCAGGATTGACCGGGCAGAAATTGAGTTTGACGCAGCCGTTTCATTTGATAATCCCTTAGTTTATGAAAAAGCCTCGGAAAATCTTAAAAAGCTTATGGATAAGGGAATACTGGCGCAGGACCCGGAGGAATATTTATATATATACCGGCTGGATACTAAAGGGCACAGCCAGGCAGGGCTGGTGACATGCCTTTCGATAGATGAGTATCTTCAGGGAGTTATAAAGAAACATGAACACACCAGGCAGGATAAGGAACTGGACAGAACAAACCATATCCTTAAATGCAACGCCAATACGGGTCCTATATTGTTATTCTATAAGGAACAAAGCGAAATACAGGCAATAATGGACGAATGGATGCAGCGAAAAGCCCCTGTTTATGATTTTGCATCCGGGGACGGTGTGGTTCACCGGATATGGGTCATTGACAGCCGGGAGATAATAAATAAGCTTGTGGGTATGTTTGGCGGGGTCGAAAGCCTTTATATAGCAGACGGGCATCACCGGTGTGCAGCGGCTGCCAGGGCGTGCCTTGAAAAAAGAAAGGGCGGCTACAGGGGGGACGAAGAGTTCAATTTCTTCCTGGGTGTTGTATTCCCGCACACTCAGCTCCACATCCTCGATTACAACAGGGTGGTGAATGACTCAAACGGGCTTAATGAAGAGGCATTTATCCAAAAAGTTTCAGAAAGGTTTAAATTATCAAACAGGGAGGCAGGTTCCGTGTTTGAGGTGAGCCTTGCTGAAGAAACCAAAGCCTGCAGACCCCGGCAAAAACACAGTATGGGCATGTATATAGGAAACAAGTGGTATTGCCTGGAAGCAGTCCCTGGAACCTGGGACCCAAACGATCCGATAGAGAGTCTGGATGTTTCGATTTTACAGAAGCAGCTTTTGGAACCCGTATTGGGTATAAAGGATCCAAGGAAGGATAAAAGGATTGAATTTGTAGGCGGTATAAGGGGACTGGGCGAGCTCGAGAAAAGAGTGGCTCAGGGAAAGGCGGTGGCTTTTTCGCTATACCCGACTTCCATACAGGAGCTTATTGACGTAGCGGATGCGGGCAGGGTGATGCCTCCCAAATCAACGTGGTTTGAACCAAAGTTAAGGAGCGGACTGTTTATACATGATTTAGGGTAAATGATACGGGGACGTTTCAAGATGCAGGAACGTCTCAAATGTCTTTTTTTACACCGGCAACTCCGCGTAACGACAACCCCGTCCCTTTGCCGCAGCGGGATGGAAGGCGGCTTGCGGAAATGGTACAATTAGGCAGGGTAGGTGAAGAAAATGGAGAAGATCAAGCGGTTGGCGGAATGGATAAAGCAATCAAGGTTTACCGTTGTGCTTACCGGCGCCGGTATGTCAACCGAAAGCGGACTTCCGGATTTCAGGTCAAAAAGCGGATGGTGGAATAATTACGATCCGACCACCATTGCATCGGTTGATGCGATGGAAACAAATTATCCGTTATTCTACGGATTTTACACCATGCGCATTAAAACCCTGGAGGGATGCAGCCCCCACCGGGGTCACTATATACTGGCGGATTGGGAAACAAAAGGTTTAATACACAGTATTGCGACACAGAACGTGGACGGTTTTCACAAGGCTGCCGGAAGCCGCAGGGTGTATGAACTGCACGGTTCGCTGCGCACCATAAAGTGCGCAAGCTGTGGGGAACCCGAAACAGCGAAGGGTTTTCTTGACGGGGCAGATTGCCGGTTCTGCGGGGGAAGGCTGAGGCCGGGAGTTGTACTGTTTGGTGAAATGCTTCCGCAGGATGCCTGGGACAGTGCGCTTATTGATATAAAAAAAGCCGACCTTCTTATTGTCATAGGAACCAGTCTGCAGGTTTACCCGGCCAATCAACTGCCTGTTATGACAAAAGGCAAGACTGTACTTATCAACAATGCAGTGCCCGAAGGCGGCTGCCGGCTTGACATGGATATCCGGGGGAAAGCCGGGGATGTTTTGGCTGAATTGGATTCGATAAATAGTTAGTATTTCAAGCATCAGAGTAGAATCATAGAAACCTAATCAAAAGAACCGTCCCTATTATTTGGAAACCTAATCAAAAGAACCGTCCCTATTATTTGCTAAACTTCAATTGTGACGAATTCCGGTTTACCGGAGGGGAAGCGGGTCAGGTATTTAAAGCCGGCCTTTTTTGCAAGCTCATAGGCAAAGGGGAAATACTCCGCCAGTTGATAGGTGGTATGGGCATCAGAACCTATGGTGAGGATCTCCCCCCCCATCTCATGGTACCTTTTTACAAGGTCGAAATCCGGCAGGGTACTTTCCAGTTTGTATCTGAAGCCGGAGGTGTTTATTTCCAGCCCTCTGCCTGTGCTTATCAGTTCTTCGAAGATACTGTCAAGCAAATCTGTAAAATCCGAATATTTCATTGTTTTGTCCCCGTAATTTCCATACCTTCTTATTAAGTCCAAATGGCCCACCACATTGAAAGATTTAAATTTCCTTATACATCCGAGCAATTCTTCGAGGTATTGGGTGTAGGAGGTGTTTTTGGTTTTGCTGCGGTGGAATTCTTCGCCATACAGGTCCATCCCCGATACAGCATGCACAGAGGCGATGATAAACTGGAAATCCTTGTCCTTAAGGAAACCGGCGCATTTATCCAGTATATGCGGCTGAAGACCTATCTCCAATCCCTTAATTATATTCAATCTGCCGTCAAACCTTTCCCTTACCCTGTCCAGCGCAGACGAATAGGCAGCGTAGTCAAGGTCAAACCTGAAATCCTTATCCGGGTATTCTATGTCAAGGTGGTCTGTTACGGCAATCTCTGCAATATCCATTTTTATTGCCTGCAGGCATGCCTGGTCAATGCCCATGCGGCTGTCTTCGGAAAAACTGGTATGTACATGGTAATCGTAAAACATGATATTCCTCCTTAAATAATGTCAGAGGACACACCTTTATAGCTGGTATTCCTTTTTGGCCAGGGAATGTTCCCATTGGGATTCCTTGTTTCAAAATGTCCCCATTGCAATTCTTTGCTGTGGAATGTCTCCGACTGCAATTTTACTTGTATGCAGGATGGTTGTCAAGTACATGGAACATTGTAAAGGATTGGTATTGACAAACCGGTCGGGCTGTTATAAAATAATCGCATTAGCACACTACTGCACTAGCGATTTAGCGTGATAAAGAATTAAAGGAGGGTCATATATGGGGGATTACAGGCGACAGGTACCGGATGGTTTGGGGGATATACTTGCCGATGAATGCGCGGTCAAAAGGACTGTTGAAACAGCAATAAGGGATGTATTTCTTGGCTATGGTCTAAGGGAAGTAAGCACACCCACCTTTGAGTATCTTGACGTATTTTCAACACGGCAGGCTGTATTGGAGCAGGAGCAGATGTTCAAGCTTACCGATCCAAAGGGCAGGATACTGGTGATAAGGCCGGATGTAACAATTCCAATAGCAAGAATGGCGGCTACCAATATGAAGGCGCAGCCAAAGCCACTGAAGCTTTTCTACATATCAGATGTTTTCAGGGAAGCATCAGGGCAAAGGGAGTTTACCCAGGCAGGGGTGGAAATGATAGGTGTTCCGGGAATAGAGACGGACGGCGAATGCATTTCTATGGCGGTCGGGGCTCTCAAGACCGCCGGTATAGAAGATTTCAGAATAGATATAGGCCAGGTCAAATTTTTCGAGAGCATTATAGACGAGATAAATATAACCGACGACGATAAGGAGAGCCTGAGGCATTACATTAAGCACAAGAATCTGGTGGCAGTAGAGGAGTTTTTGGACGGTAAAGGGGTTAACGGAGGCCTCAAGGAGCTTTTGCTGTTAGTCCCGGTTTTGTATGGAGAGGTCGGGGAAATAATAAAATTGGCAAGAGAGTTCCCGTTAAACGATGGCGCTGCAAAGGCATTGGTCGATATAGAAAAAGCCTATCAAATAATTAAGGAGTACGGGTACGAGAAATATGTATCCATAGACCTGGGGATGGTCAAGGAACTCTCGTATTATACAGGAATAATATTTAAAGGATTTACAAGGGATCTGGGGTTTATAATATGCAGCGGCGGAAGGTACGATGACCTGCAGCAGGAATTTGGGAAAAAAGCGCCGGCCACAGGTTTTGCCATCAATGTTAACAGGGTTGTACAGGCGCTGTACAAACAAAACCGGCAGCAGGAATACGGTCAAAAAAGCTATATTTTGGTATGCAGCGGTCCGGACAGGAAGAAAGCAATAAATACAGCCCAAAGGATGAGGTCCGCCGGCCTTTATATAGAATTGGACATGACAGAGGCAAATATTGAGCAGGTAATGGCCTACGCAAAGGCCAAGGGCGTAAAAAAGATTATTATACCGGAAGAAGGAAGCAGATTAAGGGTTGTAAACCTTGATACCGGCAAACAAACCATAACAAGTATACCCGGTATTATAGCGGGGCTTTCCCTGGACCGGAATAAGTGCATATCAGGATGGCATTAGGGGGATATACATGGACAGATATCTGAAAATAGCGCTGGCAAAGGGCAGGATAGCAATACAGGCATTGGAACTGTTTGAAAGCATCGGTATAGACTGCAGTCTTCTGAAGGAGGAAACAAGAAAGCTGATTGTAAGAGACCCGGCTAGTATGGTGGAGTTTATACTTGTAAAGCCGAAGGATGTGGCAAAATATGTGGAACAGGGTGCGGTTGATATTGGGGTTGTGGGTAAGGATACACTGCTTGAGCAGCAGCCCGACCTTTATGAAGTGCTGGATTTGGGAATAGGAAAGTGCAGGATGGTGGTAGCCGGCACCAAAGGATCCGTGAACGGTTTGAACAGGGCAGTCAAGGTTGTAGCTACAAAATATCCTGTAACAGCCCGAAACTATTTCAGGGATAAAAGGCAAAGCATTCAGGTGGTGGAGTTGGACGGGTCGGTGGAACTGGCACCGCTGGTAGGCTTATCCCATGTAATAGTGGATCTTGTGGAGACCGGACAGACGCTTAAGGAAAACGGTCTTGTAATACTGGATGAAATATGTCCGATAAGTGCCCGGCTTGTGGTCAATAAGGTAAGCCTCAAGATGGAAAATGAGAGGATAACCCGGTTGCTTAAGGCATTAAGACATGCATTGAGAAAGGCTGTGTGAGGTATGAGGATAATCGGATTAGACGGAAACCATGCCCGAAGCCTTGAAAAGTTCATTCAAAGCAGAACCCGATTGATATCGGAGGACTTCATAGAAAGGGTAAGACAAATTATTGACCGGGTGCGGGCGGATGGAGACAGGGCTGTTATCGATTTTACCCGTATGTATGACGGTATTGAACTGGCAAGTGAAGATTTCAGGGTAGCAACTAAGGAGATAGAAAAGGCCTATGGAAGGGTGGATGACAAATTTTTAAAGGCGCTCCGAAGGGCCAGGGATAATATTTTGCAGTTTCACAGCAAGCAGAAGGAAAGGTCCTGGTTTGACAGAAAAGACGGGGTGCTTTTGGGGCAAATGATTAATCCCCTTGACAGCGTGGGTATATATGTGCCCGGCGGCAGCGCTTCTTACCCCTCTTCGGTTTTAATGAACGCGGTACCGGCAAAGGTGGCGGGCGTAAGAAGGATAGTTATGGTTACACCACCCGGCGGCAAAGGTATATCGCCCGAGGTGCTGGTTGCAGCGGCCGAAGCGGGTGTTGATGAAGTATACAGGGTAGGCGGTGCCCAGGGAGTTGCCGCCCTTGCGTATGGTACTTCATGCATACCGGCGGTGGATAAGATAGTAGGTCCGGGGAATATATATGTTGCCCTGGCCAAGAAACTTGTCTTTGGCGACGTTGGTATTGATATGATAGCAGGCCCCAGTGAAGTTCTGATTATAGCGGATGAAGACGCCAACCCCGCTTTTGCTGCCGCCGATATGCTGTCCCAGGCCGAACACGACGCTATGGCATGCCCGGTTCTTATTACCGACAGCCAAAAGCTGCTAATAGGAGTGGAGGCACAAATAAAAGAACAGCTTGAAAAACTGCCCAGGAAAGAAACGGCACGGCAGTCGATTGAAGATAATGGGGCGCTGATACTGGTTAAAGACATGCAGGAGGCGTGCTGCCTGGCAAACACTATTGCTCCCGAACACCTTGAATTGATGGTAAAGGAGCCTATGGAGCTTCTGGGTTATATACGGCATGCAGGGACGGTTTTTCTCGGAGGGTATTCTCCCGAATCATTGGGCGATTATCTGGCGGGTCCCAGCCATGTGCTGCCCACCGGGGGTACCGCCCGGTTTTCCTCACCCCTTGGTGTGGAACAGTTTATCAAGAAAACCAATCTGGTGTACTATTCCTGCGCTGCACTAAAGCAGGCGACGGAGGATATAACCGTACTGGCCGAAGCGGAAGGGTTATCAGCCCACGGTCGGGCGGCACAGGCGAGGTGTGACAGTAATGATTGAAAAGTTTGTGCGGAAGGAAGTAATAAAGGCCAAATGCTATCCTGAAGAAATGCTGCCCTGCACACTAAAGATGGATGCCAATGAAAACGAATGGGGTCTTCCGCTTGATATACGGGCTCTGATTGCAAAGGATATGACAGATTATCCCTTTCACAGGTACCCCGATTCGGACAGTACAATGCTCAGGGAAAGGCTCAGCGCCTATACCGGTGTCCCTGCAGAAAACCTTATGGTGGGAAACGGGTCGGATGAGCTTATCCATTATGTGGTAAGCACTTTTGTGGGTGCAACTGACAGGGTGGTAATCCCTGCCCCTGCTTTCTCTATGTACAGTTTCTTTGTAAATCTTGCCGGGGGCGTGGTAATAGATGTTAAACCGGACGAGAGCTTCAGGATTGATGCGGAAAAAGTAGTAGAGGCCGCTGCAGCGGAAAATGCCAATGTGGTGTTTATTTGTAATCCAAACAACCCCACCGGCAGCGTGCTGTCCCTGAAAGAGATTAAAATGGTGATTGAAAAAAGCCAGGCCATCGTGCTGGTGGACGAGGCCTATTACGAGTTCTACGGACAGACGGTAATAGACTGGATAGACAGGTATCCCAACCTTATAGTTATAAGGACCCTTTCAAAGGCCGTGGCCCTTGCCGGCCTGCGGATAGGTTTCCTTGCGGCCGGCGGTTGTATTATGAAGTACTTAAGCAGGGTAAAGGTACCCTATAATGTGAATTCCTTCTCACAATATGCCGCCTGCAGGGTTCTCGAAAACCGGGAAAGTCTTGACGGGTGGATTGATACCTTTAAGATGGTAAGGGATGATTTTATAAACAGCTTAAGGCACATCGAAGGGGTTACCGTGTTTCCCAGCCAGGGAAATTTTGTCCTTTTGAAGATGAAACATGCTCAAATAGTGTGGGACAGGCTGATGGAAAAGGGTATACTGACAAGAAAGTTTGGCGGGGGATTGTTGGAGGATTGCATCAGGGTCACAGTATGTCCTCCACAGCAGAACCAAACCTTTGCCGCGGAACTGAAAAAATGTATAGGGGAGGCATATCCATGAGAAGTGCCCGGATTGAAAGGGATACCAAAGAGACAAAGGTACAGGTGGTTTTAAACCTTGACGGCAGCGGCAGGGCGGACATACATACCGGTATCGGGTTTTTTGACCATATGCTGGATTTGTTTTGCCGGCATGGTCTTTTGGACCTGCAGGTTAAAGCAGAGGGGGATACTCATGTGGATTTTCACCATTTGGTTGAAGATACCGGTATTGTCCTGGGACAGGCTGTGTCGGAAGCCCTGGGCGGTAAAGGTGGTATTAAAAGGTATTCCACTATGTTTACACCGATGGACGAAAGCCTTTCTATGGTGGCACTGGATATAAGCGGAAGGCCCTTCCTGCGCTATGACGTAAAATTTACCGCAGAAAGGACAGGCTGCTTTGACCTTGAGCTTATAGAAGAATTCATGAGGGCTTTTTCGGTTAACGGAGGACTGACTCTGCACATTGGTCTTATTAACGGGGGCAACAACCACCATATAGCCGAGAGTATATTCAAGGGACTGGGAAGAGCGCTGGATGAAGCAACCATAACAGATAAAAGGATTGAAGGGGTATTGTCCACAAAGGGAGTTTTGTAGGGGGGCTAAATGTTGATAGCTATAATAGATTATGGCATGGGAAATTTAAGAAGCGTTGAAAGGGCTGTCTTATCCCAGGGTTATGAAGCGGTAATTACAGACCGGCCCGAGGCGGTTGTGTCTGCCGATAAGGTAATACTGCCAGGGGTCGGTGCGTTCCCGGATGCAATGGATAATATTGAAAATATGGGCCTTGGGGAGGCAATCCGGGATACTGTTAAAAGGGATAAACCGCTATTGGCGGTATGCCTTGGTATGCAGCTTCTGTTCGAAAAAAGCTTTGAAATAGAAGAAAGAAAAGGATTGGGAATACTTCACGGAGAGATAAGAAGGCTCCCCGGTCAGGTTAAGATACCCCATATGGGCTGGAACTCCCTCGATATGGTAAGCCGGTGCCGCCTCCTTGACGATGTCGCGGATGGAAGTTATATGTACTTTGTCCACTCGTATTACGCCGCCGGTATTGAGGATCAAATACTCTGTGCCACCTGTGACTACCGGGTGAAGGTTCCTGCCGTTGTATCGAAGGGCAGGGTCTTTGGCGTGCAGTTCCATCCCGAAAAAAGCGGTGATGCGGGTCTTGGGATATATAAAAGCTTCGGGGAGATGATTTGATGGATATATACCCTGCAATTGATATTAAGGACGGTAAGTGCGTAAGGCTGCAGCAGGGAGATATGAACAAAGCCACCGTCTACAACGAGGTTCCGTCAAAGGCGGCTGTTAAATGGCAGAAACTGGGGGCGACCTGTCTTCATGTGGTGGACCTTAACGGTGCCTTTAACGGAAGGCCTTCCAATATGAAAGTGGTGGAGGATATTATAAGCAGCGTAGAAATTCCGGTCAGGCTGGGCGGGGGTATACGGGATCTGGGTACAATCGGGTATTTGCTTGACCTTGGGATACACAGCGTAATACTGGGGACCGCTGCGCTTAAGGACGCCGTCTTTGTACGGCATGCTGTGGAAAAATACGCTTCAAGAATAGTGATAGGCATAGACGCCCGGGATGGTTTGGTAGCGGTGGATGGATGGCAGAGGACCAGCAGCGTCAATGCGCTTTTGTTTGCGCAGCATATGGAAGACCTGGGTGTAAAAACTGTGATATTTACCGACATATGGCGGGACGGTATGTTGACAGGGCCCAATTTTTCCAGCATCAGCGAAATGGTCCAAAACACTTCGCTGAGTGTGATAGCTTCGGGGGGAATTAGCCAGCCCGAGCACCTGATAAGGTTAAAACAGATAGGAGTATCCGGCGCAGTTGTGGGTAAAGCCCTTTATACCGGTGCTATTAATCTTGGTGAAGCCCTTGACATGTTGAAGGAGGATAACTGATGCTTACCAAAAGAATTATACCCTGTCTTGACGTACATAACGGACGGGTGGTAAAGGGAGTAAACTTTGTAAACCTTAAGGATGCAGGGGATCCGGTGGAGATTGCTGCCCATTACAATAAAAGCGGGGCCGATGAACTGGTGTTTCTTGACATAACCGCTTCGTCGGAGGGAAGGAATATTATGGCGGAAGTGGTAAAAAGGACTGCCGGGGAAATTTTTATTCCGCTTACAGTGGGCGGCGGTATCAGGAGCCTTGAGGATATACGGGATATTTTAATGAGCGGAGCCGACAAGGTATCGCTGAACTCCGCGGCGGTCAAGACACCAGGGCTTATAGCCGAAGCAGCCAGGAAATTCGGCAGCCAGTGTATTGTTGTGGCGGTGGATGCCAGAGCACGGCAGTCGGGGGGCTGGGATGTATATATCAACGGAGGCAGGATAAACACCGGAAAGGATGTACTGGATTGGGCCGGGGAAGCGGAGGCCCTTGGTGCCGGGGAAATACTGCTTACAAGCATGGACAGGGACGGGACAAAGGATGGATATGATTTGAAACTTACCCGGAGCGTGGCAAAGCGGGTAAACATACCGGTGATTGCTTCTGGCGGAGCGGGGAAAGAGGAAGATTTTTATATGGCCCTCACCCAGGGCAAGGCAGATGCTGTGCTTGCGGCATCCCTGTTCCATTACAGACAGCTTACCGTCTCAAAGTTAAAGGAATATCTTGCAGAGAGGGGTGTACCGGTTAGAAAATGACGCAGTCGATTATTGAAGGATTAAAATTTGATGGCAATGGACTCATTCCGGCCATAGTTCAGGACCGGTCAACGGGCAGTGTGCTTATGCTGGCCTATATGAACAGGGAGGCACTGGAAAAAACGATCTGTACAGGCACCTCATGGTTTTTCAGCCGCAGCCGGAACAAATTGTGGAATAAGGGCGAGACCTCCGGTAACGTGCAGAGGGTTGTAAAAATAAACGTTGACTGTGACAAGGACTCACTGTTGCTTGTGGTGGACCAGCAGGGGGCGGCCTGTCATACCGGCAACAGGTCCTGTTTTTACAGGGATATCAAAGGAGAAAAACGCGATATACTGCCGGCGGCAGCAACGGTATTCGACGACTTATACAGGGTGGTGGAGGACAGGAGTAAAAATCCGAAGGAGGGGTCCTATACCAATTATCTGTTGGACATGGGTATTGATAAAACGTTGAAGAAAATCGGGGAGGAAGCGGCGGAGGTAATAATAGGTGCCAAAAACCCCGGTAAACAGGAAACGGTATATGAGATAGCCGACCTTTTATACCATATTACCGTTTTAATGCTGCAAAAAGGAATAGAGTACACCGAAGTGTACAGCGAATTAAACGCAAGGCACCAAAAGGCAAGGCGCTAAAAAAGTCTGTCATTGTTGTTTAATTTAACGATTTATGGTTATAATATAAAAGCATCAGGAATATATTGGTATGTGAAAAAAGTGCGGACGGCACGGTTTCAGGCTATGGGCGGAAGAAGCAGATAAGGGTCTGGAGCCGGCTGTTTATATAAAGGCTCTCCGGGTATCCGGAGGGCCTTTTAATGTGCCGCTTTAATGGGTACTTAGGCCGTTGTATAAGAATTATCCCGCGCTCCTTTGCCACTTCTAAAATATTACACTATTATTAAGCCTGCAGCATAGTATGGTTATAGGTGTTTGGGGGGGTGTAGGCTTGAAGCAGAGGGCCGTTATTTTTGTGGCAAATATGGGAGAGGACAGTATAACTCTATACGATAGCAATAGCTACGAGCTGATACGCAAATTTGAATTAAAGCCCGCGGGGTCCAAGCTGATGAATATAAATTACTATGCAAGGGGGCCGGTGACAGGGCCCGGTTATTTGTATCACAGAAAGACCAAAGAGCAGCTGCTGGTGGTTAATACTTACGATGACAGTCTTTCAATAATTGATTTGAATTCCATGGAAACTGTCAACACCATATTTGCCGGCAGTCATCCGGATCGAATAGAAGTACTTGAAATTAGGGACAGAGCGTTTATCACCAATTATGATTCAGACAGCGTTTCGGTTATAGACCTGCAGTTCCAGGAAATTATAGGCCAAATTCCATGCGGAATAATGCCCCGGTCTATCGTGCTCGATAAGAATAGTAATTACCTTTATATAGCAAACACCGGAAGCGGGTATATTTCAGTTATCGATGCGTTGTCCATGGATAAGCTGGACTGTTTTAAGGTTAACGGCTATCCGGTTGATATATGTTGTGACAGCGCGGGAGAAAGGCTGTATGCCATTATTAGCTTCAGCGAAGGACTGGATGGGTATAATCTGGTAGAATATGAGATTGCTTCAGGCAGGAAGTTAAATTGTATTAGGTTGGGGAGTATGCCGGTGGATTTGTTATACGATGAAAAAAACGGCAGACTGTACGTGGCCGATGGGGCTGATAACCGGTTAGCGGTAATTGACAGCGGCAGCTTTATTTTACAAAGCAAGACAGAACTTGGAAGAATGCCTGTAAGCCAATCCCTGGGGCCTGGTGGTAAATATCTGCACGTTGTATGCATGATGGACAATTGTCTTTGTAAAGTGAATCCGAATACCGGGTTGGTGGAAAAGAACGTCTGCACAGGCAGGGAACCCGCATGCGTCCTTGCTGTCTTTTAGTCGCCGGTGTTTTCAAGCAGCGTTTTCGTCATTTTTTCCAAAAGGTCTTTGGCATGGTGGTTCCAGTTTTCACAGATTTTTCTGGCATCTTTACGGGAAGAAGTTTTGATTTTCATATCCAGCACTATGGTACGTTTTTGTATGAGCCTTAGACAAATTGTATAGACGTCCTTGTCTTCCATTATGTAATCGGCTTCCGCCCTGTCTTCCTTTCGCAATACTGCTCCCTTTGCCAGCAGGTATTCGAGTATACTATCCATTAGCCTGCCGGGAATTCTGCCGGCGAACAGTTGGAGCACTCCGGCTCCCTGGGACTCTAAACGATAATAATGCCTGCCCATATCTTCATAACATGTGATTAATCCCGCCTGCACCAATTCACCGAGAAATTGCTGCATTGTAAAATAATTCATCAGGCAATTTTCCAAAACAATCTCGGTAATTTGGTTTTTCGAAAGGGGTATACCGGTCTCGTACAATATATATAATAGTATAAGCTTATTTTCCGCAAGCTCCTCAGTACCTTTGTACACCATTAATCGCCTCCGAAGCTATTATATCAAAATCCGTTGAAATTAAAAAGAGAAGTCCTGTACGGAGCTTCCCTTTTGATTATATTTGGCTATTTACCCGATAATTGATTTTCCGCCATGGTAATCATTCTTTTTACCATTTCTCCGCCTACACGTCCGCAATCCTTGGCGCTAAGTCCGCCCCAGTAATCCTCCGAACCCTGATGTACAGGCAGATTAAACTGGCTTGCGATTTCATATTTCATATTATCAAGGGCAGGATGCGCTTCCTGAACAAGTTTTTTCCCGGGGGTCTGTTGTCCTGCTGCCATAAAATATCCCTCCTTTTTGGTGTGTTTAGATTCTGAAATCAGTTTGTGTAATTAATTTTGCCCCGAAGTGCAAAAAATATGTTAGAATTTTTTAGTTTTATGAATATATTTTATAAGCTCTGCATATAATTATAGTTTGATTTCATACGTCCGGCTGTTAAAACGACTGTGCTTTGCTGTGGTATAATGCTTTTATGGAGGTGAAACAGTTGGATGATAACAGCATTATACTGGACAGCTTGATAAAAAGCTTAGGAGCAAGTAAAACCGGATTTGCCTATGTGGAGGATGTTGTTCCTGCCGATAAAAAATCCTTAAAAAGCGCAGTAACAGTAATGGTCAGATTATCCGATTCCATAATTGATGAAATATCCGATAAACCTACCCATACCTATTTTCATCATTATCGTTCTGTAAATTTTCTTATTGACCAGATTACACTGCGCTGCGTATTGCTATTGCAGGAGTGGGGTTACAAAGCCTTTGCGGTCCCGGCATCTCAAACGGTTAAGACCAAGCAGGATAATTACACGGCTGTTTTCCAGCATAAAACGGCTGCCACCCGGGCAGGATTAGGCTGGATCGGCAAAAACGGCCTGCTTGTCACACCGGAATACGGTCCCCGGGTACGGATGGGTACCGTGCTCACCGATATGGAACTGCCCTATGGACAGCCGATAACCGAAAGTAAATGCGGACAGTGCAGGCTGTGTGTAACAAACTGCCCTGCTATGGCGCTGCATGGGACTATATGGGAAGCTGGTATTCCAAGGGAAAAAATGGTGGACGCCAATGCCTGCAGCGTTTATATGCACGATCGTTTCAGGGATATAGGCAGGGGCTCGGTATGCGGAATATGCATGCGGGTCTGCCCCTTTGGCAGCAAATTTTGACCATTATTTACAGATGGATATTAATACTGCTGTAATATATAATTTCCTTAGGCAATATACTACAGAACCTGGAGTGATTTGATGATCAAGTACATCACAGCAATTATTATTCTTTTGTCGTTATCGCTTACTGCAACCGCCTGCGTAACTCCCTCCGATCCGGTTGATACGCCGCCTTCGGATGCTGCAGAAGATGTAGTGCGGCCAGGCATACCGGACAGCAGCGGCGGAGATGCCGGTGAAGATAATGCGGATGAACAGGATTTGCAAAACCAAATTGACCTGCAAGAGGTAAAGCCCAATGAAGCTGGTAAAATAATGGTGCTTATGTACCATGTAATTGGAGAAAGTGAAGGAGAATGGTCGCGCCGGTGGGATAATTTCAGGAAGGATTTAGAGGTTCTATACGAAAAAGGTTACCGGCTTGTCAGCCTGAAGGATTATATAGCCAATAACATAGATGTCGAGGCGGGCTATACTCCGGTGGTGCTCACCTTTGATGACGGGACCCAGGGGCAGTTCAATATTATTGAGCAGGATGGCTCCCTTACAGTAGACCCAAAGAGCGCTGTGGGAATAATGGAAAATTTTCATGAAGAACAACCTGATTTTGGCCTCGCGGCTACCTTCTTTGTTTATTATCCCGTCCCGTTCCGGCAGAAGGAGCTTATTGGGTATAAGTTTGAGTACCTGGCGGAAAAGGGAATGGACATTGGCAACCATTCCTATGGCCATGCAAATCTGGCGACCCTCAATGCAGACCAACTTCAGTACCAGTTGGGTAAGATGGTTGCAGAAACAGAGAAATATCTTCCCGGCTACAGCATAAATTCTCTGGCACTGCCCTACGGTGCCAATGCCAGGGAGGAGTACAGAGAATATATTTATGAGGGAGCGTTTGAAGGGACAAGATACCAAAACGATGCGGTTTTGCTTGTGGGATCCAACCCCGCGCCTTCGCCGGTGGATATGAAATTTGACCCCCGTAAGCTGCCCAGAATAAGGGCCACCGATGACCCTGCAATAAATACCGATATGTATGACTGGATGGACTACTTTGAAGAAAATCCCCACGATAGATATATAAGCGATGGAAATCCCGGAACAGTTAGTGTTCCACGGGAAATGGAGGACAGGGTCGATAAAAACAGACTGGGGGATAAAAAGCTCAATATATATGACCTGGAATAGTCATGGACGATTGGAGAAATCCGCGGTATTTAGACGTAATACTCCGGCATATGCAAGTTTCAACGACAATTAGCGATCAGGGTTTGGATACAGGTTCAGGGACAGACGAGAGTCTACCGGGTAAGCAGGGGGCTCTCTTTTTTTGCAGAAAAATCCGAACCGTTCCCCGGCGTGTATTATTTGTGTAATATAGTTGTTATACAGGAATAAACATATAAAGAAACAATACTTTTTTGGGGGCTGGGCAGATGAAGATTTTTCTCATAAGAAAGAGTTTGTTCAAGCAGCTTTTGCTCGTTCTTATTTTGGTTATGGTATCGGTGGTTTACACCCAGGGGTATACTCCCGGTGTATTGTCCGTATTGTTCAACAATGAAAAAAGGCTTCCTATATATAGCGTTGAAACAGAGGAAAAGAGAATTGCAATTAGCTTTGATGCTGCCTACGGAGATCAGTATACTCCCCAGATACTTGATATTTTGGATGAATATAATGTAAAAACCACTTTCTTTCTGGTAGGCTTTTGGATAGATAAGTACGCCGATATGATGGAGGAGATACACAAAAAAGGCCACGAAATTGGAAACCATTCAACCACTCATCCACAGATGTCAAAGCTTACGGCCGAAGAGATAAGGAAGGAACTGCAGACCACAGGGGATAAGATAAAGGCTGTAGCCGGAAAGGATCCGATACTCTTTCGCCCGCCCTTTGGCGATTATAACGATAAGGTGATAGAGACAGCGCGGGAACTGGGCTATTACAGTATACAGTGGGATGTGGATTCCCTTGACTGGAAAGAATTTGGTGTGGAGCCGGTGGTGGACAGGGTACTGAACAGGGTTAACAAGGGTTCGATAATACTGTTCCACAATAATGCAAAATATGTGGCCGATTATCTGCCAATTGTACTCGACAGGCTGATTAAAGAGGGTTATACCATTGTCCCTGTTTCCGAACTCATAATAAAAGATAATTATTACATAGATCATACCGGCAGACAAAAACCCGTAAACTAACGGGTTATTTTATGTAAACAAATACCTGATGACTTGTTCCCTCTCCTACTGTATAATATCAACTGACCAAACTTAAGGTAAGGGAGGGGTAATATGCAAATGAAAAACGTCAGGAAGCTGAAGAGACTGGTTGTTCTGCTGGCAATAGCGGTAATGACGGTTGCAGTTGTTCCCTGCACGGCTTATGCTGCCACCGTCCACACGGTAAGCCATGGAGATACTATATGGAAGATATCCCAATGGTATGGAACAACGGTAAACGAGATAAAAAGGGCAAACAACCACTGGAGCGATAACATATACCCAAACCAGAAGCTGGTCATTACATGGCCTTCGGCTCCGGCATCAAGGGGTTCAAGCACTAATATTCAAAGTGTTTCAAGGAACGATTCCGAGTTAATGGCAAAAATGGTGTACGCAGAGTCGAGGGGCGAGCCCTTTGAAGGACAGGTAGCGGTTGCATCGGTGATACTCAACAGGGTTAAGGACAGTAGATTTCCCAATACCGTGTCGGGAGTAATATACCAACCGGGTGCCTTTACACCGGTACAGAACGGTCAGTTATATCAAACCCCGAATGCGACTGCGTATAGGGCGGTGGATAATGCAATGAAGGGTTGGGATGCTTCGGGAGGAGCAATTTATTTTTATAACCCTGATACTGCCACTTCGGCCTGGATTTGGTCAAGACAGATAGTGAAGAAAATAGGAAAGCATTATTTCGCAAAATAGCAAAAAAAGAGATGGGCTTCCCATCTCTTTTTTTGGTTAATGCAGGGAAGCATATTATATTATTGATAACGGTCATAGCTCATAACAGGTTGTTGGTTGTGCGGGGGTAGCCGCTGCTTGCTGAACACCAAAGCATATGCTACGGTTAACAGGCTTTTGGCCCGGGAAGCATGCGATGTTGTAATAACTGTTCAAGTGTGAAATTATTACAAAAAAGGATTAAAAAATTCCTGTTTCTGTAGCTTGTATTAAAAAAAGCAAAATGATAAACTAGGAAAAGTAGAGGGAAATACTACTTCCGGAAAGAGTAGATAATATGACCAGATATGATAGGGTATTGATTTTTTTTCTTATTGTCGCAGCCCTGGCGGGAGTTTACTATACCAGGATAATAATGGATTCCAATCAGGGAAATTATGCTGTAGTAATGGTGAATGGAGAAGAATACAGCAGAATCCATCTGGAAAATGCAGGGCATGAGGAGTTTACCGTTACCTCCCCCTGGGGTTATAATACCGTAGAAGTAGGCAACAATAGAATTAGAATTAAGGCTGCTTCCTGCCCTGATCAGATATGTGTAAAGGAGGGTTGGATTAGCAGAGTCAATCAAATATCGGTTTGTATGCCCAACAGGGTAATGATAAAAATAATCGGAGAAGAAACAGAAATAGATGATATTGCCTTTTGACAGGACAAAAACTGGAGGAGGAGTAGTAGTGAGAATCAGAACAAGGAATCCATGGGTGCTGGTATTGCTCCTGATAACCGGTGCTATCATAGGCGGATTTTTAGGACAGTACCTAAGTCAGTTTTTTCCGTTTTTGCAGAACAACTTCCCAATAGGAATCAAAGATCCTTTTTTCCTTGACATAGGTGTTTTATCCCTTGTTTTTGGTTTTGTGGTTAACATTAATGTAGCGGGGGTACTTGGACTTATACTTGCTGTCCTTGTTTTTCTTAAAATATAGCATTAGCGGGTGATTGAATGAAAAGGTTTGTATTAGCATCCGGTTCTCCAAGAAGACAGGAGATTCTGAAGCAGCTGGGGTTGGAATTCCAGGTAATGGAGAGCGACATAGAAGAGGTATTCCCGGAAGGCGCTTTGCCCGGGGAGTACGCCGCATCGATTGCCCTTGAAAAGATAAGGAACGTCTTGAAAAGAATAAGATTTCCTGCCGTTGTGGTAGGAGCGGATACAATAGTAGAGCTGGACGGGGAAATAATGGGTAAGCCATCGGATGACCGGCAAGCCTTTGAAATGTTAAGCAAGCTGGCCGGTAAAGAGCATTGTGTGATTACCGGAATTGCAGTATCGGACAATACAAACGGTGTTGAACTCGTCGATTACCAGACCACCAGGGTTAGGATGAAAAGCATTTCCCCCGATAGAATAAGAAGGTATGTTGAAACCGGGGAGCCCCTGGACAAGGCCGGAGCCTATGCAATACAGGGAAGGGCATCGTTGTTCATTGACAGCATTAACGGTTGTTATTTTAACGTGGTTGGTCTGCCGGTGGCAAAGTTGGATTGTATGCTGCGATCAATAAACCTGGATTTATTATTGTAAAATTGACAAAGGCTTAGGAAGGAGTATCGAACATGGGACTATTTGGAATTTTCTCCAGGGATATGGGGATAGATTTAGGAACAGCCAATACACTGGTTTATGTAAAGGGTAAAGGAATTGTCGTGAGGGAGCCCTCTGTGGTGGCGATACAGAGCGACAGCAGAGAGGTGCTGGCAGTGGGCAGCGAAGCCAAAAATATGATTGGCAGGACCCCCGGCAATATAATAGCAATAAGACCTATGAAGGACGGAGTAATTGCTGATTTTGATGTAACCCAGGATATGTTAAGACACTTTATTAAGAAGGCCTATCCAAAACCATCCATCTTCAAGCCCCGGGTAATTGTGTGTGTGCCATCGGGAGTTACCGAGGTAGAAAGAAGGGCTGTCGAGGAAGCCGCCGAACAGGCAGGCGCCAAGGAAGCCTTCTTGATAGAAGAACCCATGGCTGCTGCCATCGGTTCGGAACTCCCCGTTGCAGAACCAAGGGGAAGCATGGTAGTTGATATTGGCGGGGGTACAACCGAGGTAGCAATAATATCCCTGGGGGGCATTGTAACAAGCAGGTCGATTCGGATAGGCGGAGACGAACTGGACGAGTCCATTGTACAGTATGTAAAGAGGCAGTATAATCTTCTTATCGGCGAAAGGACCGCAGAGGAGGTAAAAATAAAGATTGGCTCGGCTTTCCCAAGAAGGGAAGAGGTGGCTATGGATGTCAAAGGCCGGGACCTGGTTACAGGATTACCTAAAACCGTTAAAGTTTCATCGGAGGAGATTAGAGAAGCAATAGCCGAACCTGTTAACAGCATTTTGGAAGCCATTAAGTTTACTCTGGAAAAAACCCCTCCTGAGCTGGCTGCGGATATTATGGACAGGGGTTTAGTGCTTACCGGCGGTGGTGCCCTTCTTGAAGGTCTTGACAGAAGGGTAATGGATGAAACAGGTATGCCGGTTAACATTTCAGAAAATCCTCTCGACTGTGTTGTGATGGGTACGGGTAAAGCCCTGGAAGAACTACATTTATTAAAGAGGGTGCTGGTTTCTACAAAGAGGGGCAAGTGAAAAGAGGGGGGGAGCAATGTCCAAACTCTATAAAAACAGGTCAATAATAATGGTAGCAGTAGCGGCTATCATTATTATTGTTATTATTGCTGTAACCTCTGTGGACAGGGAGCGGGTATCAGCCCCCGAAAGCCTTGTGGGGTCCATAATAAAGCCTGCCACAGGGGCTGTTACGGCCATTGTCAATTCTATACGCAATTCGGTAACCGGTATAGCCGAGTACAGAAGTTTAAAGGATGCCAATCGCACGCTCAATGAGCAGATAATTTCCCTCAGGGCCCAGGCCAGGGAAATGGAGGCCCTAAGACAGGAAAACCAAAGGCTTAGGGAAATGCTCGATTTTAAGGATACCCATTCCGAATTTGACCTTATCGGCTGCAGTGTAGTTGGGAAAAGTCCGGATAATACCTCCAGCATATTTATAATCAATAAAGGTGCAGATAACGGTATAATGAGGAGTATGCCTGTGGTTACCAACAACGGATTGGTGGGTCAGGTTATTGACGCAGGAAGCAACTGGGCGAAGGTGCTGCCCCTTAATGACCAGAGAAGTTCGGTAAGTGTTATGGTTAATAGAACAAGGGACACGGGAATCCTCAAAGGTGATATCAATTTTGTTCTTACGGGTTCGGTTTCCCCCGAAGCGGCGGTTGTTGAAGGAGACGATGTGGTTACATCAGGCATGGGCGGTATATATCCGAAGGGCTTGTTTGTCGGGAAAATCACAGGGATAAGGACCGGGGACAGCCAATTATTGAAGACTATTAGGGTTGAACCTGCCGTCGATTTCGATAAAGTGGAGGAAGTTTTTGTATTGAAACATATTGAAGGTCTTCCCTTTGGAGGGGAGATTGTAGAATGAGTGCGTGGATAATTGCGTTAATACTGGTATTTAACATAATACTGCAGTCTACGGTGTTTCAATATATTGCCGTACTGGGCATTAGGCCTGATTCCGCAATTGCCATTGTTGTTGCCCTCAGCACTTTCCTTGGTAAGGAATATGGCATGATAATCGGTGTGGCTGCCGGAATGATGCAGGACATAGTGTTCTCCAGACCCGTGGGTATAACGGCCCTGTCATATATGCTTATAGGTTATCTTGTAGGCAGTAACAGTGACAAGATATTTAAGGAAAACCTGGTTGTTCCTTTGGCTTTTTCTGCGGGTGCTACCCTGCTAAAATATTTCATAGGTATTTTCTTTGATTATGTATTGGGTATCCCAATCTCATTACTTATATACATACAGCAATATTTACTAATTGAGCTTGTATACAATTGTGCTATTTCAATTGTCATATACAAAGCATTATATTGGGTTTATGGCAGGAAACTCCTTAAGGATGGACTGAGGATAAAAAGAAAGAGATAGCTTCAGGGGTGGTGTGGGTATGATCTGGAAAAAGCTGAAGGATAGAAACAATATAATAGCGCTTCTATTAGCGTTTATTGTCTTAATTTTGGTTTTCAGGCTTATCCAGCTCCAGATCGTAGATGGAGAGTACTACAGCGATCTTTCAGAGAACAAGCGGATAAGAAGGATTGCAGTTGAGGCTCCAAGGGGAACGTTTCTTGACCGTTACGGCAGGGAGATTGCAGGTAACCGCCCGGGCTACGTTGTGGAAATTCTCAAAACTGAGATAGTCCAGGAGCAAATTAGCGGGGTTGCTCAGGAACTGGTAAGGATTTTGGACGGCAACGGAGAACGTGTAAGGCTGGACTTTCCCATTGCAGTCAGCCGCGCTCAATCCGACCCCGCCCAATCCGACTCCGCTCAATCCGACCCCGCTCAATCCGACCCCGCTCAATTCGACCCCGCCCAATCCGACTCCGTTGTATCTGACGTCATTGAATTTAACCCTGCCGGAATTGACATCGTTGAGTTCGCATTTGACAGTCAAAGGGAAGAGCAGGCATGGAAAAAAAAGTACACTGTGCCGGAGGAATATGATGCAGCACAAGCCCTTGACTTTCTTAAGGAGAAAAATGGAATAGATGCCGGTATGCCCGGCTATATGTCGGTACAGGTTCTTTCAATCCTGCATAAAATCAGCGAACAGACTTACTTTGCCTATCAACCTCTGGAGATTTCAAGGGACGTCTCCATGCTGACGGTAGCACAGATAGAAGAAAGGCACCTTGACATGCCGGGTGTAAATGTTGAAGTTAAACCGATAAGGTATTACAAGGAAGGCAGCCTTGCCTCCCATGTTATGGGATATCTTGGAAGCATAAACCAGCAGGAGCTGGAAGACCTCAGGGATAAGGGGTATAATCAGAATGATATAATAGGCAAGTCCGGTCTGGAAAGAGTCCTGGAAGAAAAGCTGAAAGGTATCAATGGTGCCAAACAGGTAGAAGTAAACTCTGTCGGCAGGTTTATCAGCACCCTGGGAGAAAAACCTCCAATACCGGGCAGTAATGTATTTCTTACCCTTGACGCCCGTCTGCAGCAAACCGCCGAACAGGCTCTGACGGATACCATGGAAAAAATACAGACCGGCGAGCTGGGGCAAAAGTATACCGAAGCTAAGGCAGGGGCGGCAGTGGCCATAGATGTGAACACGGGGGAAATACTTGCGTTGGCAAGTTTCCCATCCTATGATCCAAACCTTTTTTCCACCGGGATTTCATCGGAGGACTGGCAGATGCTCAACCCGCAGTCCGACAGTCCTGTGGAGCCCCGGCCGCTGTATAACAATGCCATTCAGGCTGCAATACCTCCGGGCTCAACGTTTAAGATGGTTTCAGCAATTGCGGCCCTTGAGGAAAATGTAATAGAACCGAACACAATTATCGTTGACAAGGGAGTATACCGGACTATACCCGGTGCAAGTCCCGCATGCTGGATATGGAATCAGAACAGGACCACCCATGGTCCCGAGAATGTTGTGGATGCCATACGGGATTCGTGTAATTACTTCTTTTACGAAGCAGGACGCCTTTTGGGCATAAATAAACTTCAAGAGTACGCACAAAAATTCGGACTGGGACAGAGGACCGGCATTGAACTGACCGGCGAGGCGGCGGGAGTTGTGGCTGGGCCTGCATATAAGACGGGGATTTGGAAAAATGTTATTACAAATTACATGACAAATACAATGAATATTCAGGATACAAGCATGATAGACGGGGTATTTGGGCTGCTGGATGTTGAGTTTAATACCTGGACCCAAATGCGCAGGGCTTTGGAAGGTCTGGGAATAGAAGATATAGAACATATAAACAAGCTTATCAGTTATATAAATGCGAGCAAGTGGACAGCCGGTCAAACCTTAAGCGCCGTCATAGGACAGGGAGAGCATATGTACACACCCCTTCAGATGGCAAATTATATTGCCACGCTGGCAAACGGCGGTACAAGGTACAAACCGCACCTGATTAAAAAAACCTTTAACCAGGAGACTAATGAATATGAGTATACCGAACCGGAAGTATTAGATACGATAGATATATCACCTGACAACCTGAAGGCCGTATTGGAAGGTATGTACGCGGTTACAAAGCCAGGAGGCAGTGTAGCCTCCAGATTCCGCGATTTTCCGGTGGAAGTTGCAGGGAAGACGGGTACTGCGCAGAATCCCGGTTATGACGGATACGCATGGTTTGTTGGCTTTGCGCCCTATGATAAGCCACAGATCGCAGTTTCGGTGGTGATTTTTCAGGGAGGATCCGGCAGTTATGCTTCTCCTGTGGCAAAAGCCATATTTGAGGAGTACCTTAAGATTAACAGCGGGGGCGTGTCGCTGGAAGCGGGCAATTCCCTTTCCAGATAATAAATATAATAGCAGGAATTATAGGTTTGGTGAAGAATAATAAACGGAGGTATATACACAATATGCAGCGAAAAAGCTTGGAGTTCAAAGGACTTAAAGAAGGCTTGTATGCAATTTATAAAGGTGCCGCTGGCTTTGAGAACTTTTTGCAGGCATTGGAGGAAAGGCTTGAAGGGACCGGAGATTTCTTTGACGGCGCTTGCCTGGCAGGGGTTTATGGCATAGCCTTAAATGAAATTGAGGAGGATATTCTGGGCGAAATATTAAAGGGCAGGTACCGGATGGGAATTAGGATACCCCTCCTAAGCAAAAAATCCCTATCCCAGCATGATATTACCGGGGATATGGGTACAAGATTTGTGCATGCAACCCTAAGGTCCGGACAAAGGGTTATTTATAGAGGGAACGTGGTTATACTTGGCGATGTTAACGCAGGGGCGGAGGTTGAAGCAGGAGGCAACATTGTTGTTATGGGTTCCCTTCGCGGTACTGCAAGGGCAGGAGTACCGGACAGCCATGAAGCATCAATTTCAGCAATTTCGCTGCAGCCCACCCAGTTAAAGATTGGGAAAATTGCAGTCCGGTGGCCGGATGAAGAGCGGCACACCGATGAACCGGAGATAGCGTATGTAGAGCAGGATAAAATGTATGTAAAACCTATTTCCGATATCAGATAAACGTGACAAGATACAATACATATGAGGGAGGAAAAACCTATGGGAGAGGTAATAGTCATAACTTCCGGGAAAGGCGGAGTAGGGAAAACCACTGCTACAGCCAATATTGGGACAGCCCTTGCTTTTAACGGAAAGAAGGTAGTACTGGTTGATGCAGATATAGGCTTAAGAAACCTTGATGTGGTTATGGGTTTGGAAAACAGGATTGTTTATGATGTCGTAGATGTGGTGGAAGGTACCTGCAGGCTTCGTCAGGCACTGATTAAGGATAAAAGGTATCCGGATTTATTCCTGTTACCCGCTGCCCAGACAAGGGATAAAAATGCGGTTTCCCCTTCACAGATACAGGAATTATGTGAAAAATTAAAGCAGGAATTTGATTACGTTATTATCGACTGTCCGGCCGGCATCGAGCAGGGTTTCAGGAACGCCATTGCCGGGGCTGACAGCGCTATTGTGGTTACAACTCCGGAAATATCGGCAGTAAGGGATGCGGATAGGATAATCGGATTGCTGGAGGCCGCAGAGCTGCCAAATCCAAGGCTTGTGGTTAACAGAGTCAGGCTGGAAATGGTGAAGAAAGGCGATATGATGAATACTGATGATATGATAGACATTTTGGCGATTGACCTTCTGGGGGTAGTACCTGATGACGAAAGCATAGTCGTTTCCACCAACAGAGGGGAGCCGGCTGTTGGAGATGCCAAATCTATGGCCGGCAGGGCGTTTAATAACATTGCCCTAAGGGTAATGGGCAACGATGTCCCGTTCATGGACCTGGAAGTGGAAGAGGGCTTTATTGTTAAACTGTTAAAATTAATAGGCAGCAGAAAATGATTAGGGAGGGAGGAATTGGAAATGGACCTGTTTAGGTCGAGCTTTAGAAAGAGCGCCAATAGCAGTAAAGATGTAGCAAAGGAAAGGTTGAAACTGGTTTTGGTCCATGACAGAGTCAATGTTTCCTCCAGCTTCCTGGAGATGATTAAGGGAGATATAATACGGGTAATATCCGATTATATGGAAATAGATGAGGACAACCTTGATATTAAAGTGACTAAGACCAAGAGGGATGAGGACGATACATTGGTTCCGGCACTAATGGCGAATATTCCGATAAAACGTATGAAGGGTCCTACAAGATAACCGGCTGCAATTTAGCCGGTTTTATTTTACAAATGTCAATACATAACGCCTGTGGTATAATTAATATGAGTTTTCGGTTGGCGGGGGTGGTAGTTTGATTGAAAAAAAGCTTGTTAAAAATATAGATTATATGCTAATTCTGGCGATAATACTACTTGTTTGCATAAGCATAGCAGTACTAAGCAGCGCAACCCATGCTCCCGATACGGGAGATTACGGGATGGTTAAACGGCAGATAATGTGGGGCGTTATAAGCCTGGTCGTGGGTTTTATAATTATTACCGTGGATTATAATACTGTAGGGAATTTTGCATATTTTATTTATATAGGCAGTATATTGTTTCTGCTGCTTGTGAAAATACCCGGCATCGGAGTGGTACGGGGCGGGGCAAGAAGTTGGATAGATTTGGGGGTTTCAAGCATTCAGCCCTCGGAATTTGCTAAGATTGGAATAATTATTTCCTTTGCAAAATTTCTGGAGACCCGGGAGGATAAGCTAGACAACATTAAGGGTTTGATTATGCCCTTACTTTTCGTAGGTTTTCCGGCAATGCTGGTGTTTTTTGAGCCCGACCTCGGCGGCACCCTGGTGTTTATGGCGATTTTTGCAGGGATGATCTTTGCGGCGGGTATCAGCTATAGACTGATACTATGGGGAATAATTTCATGTATTGCCGCCATTCCTCCCGCATGGGTTTTTTTGTTCGAAGAGCATCAGAAAACAAGGCTTCTTGTCTTCTTAAACCCAGGTATAGACCCGCTGGGCGGCGGGTATCATGTTATACAGTCAATGATTGCCGTTGGTTCGGGTCGCTTGCTTGGTAAAGGGCTGCATAACGGAACCCAGAACAAGCTGGATTTTTTACCTGAACAGCATACCGATTTTATTTTTTCGGTGCTGGGGGAAGAGCTTGGATTTATTGGCGCTATTATTGTAATATTCCTCTTGTTCTTTATTCTGTACAGAATATTGGATGCGGCGAGGCAGGCTAAGGACAGGTTTGGCTACCTGGTGGTTATCGGAGTTCTGTCAATGCTGACCTTTCAAATAGTGGAAAATATAGGAATGACAATAGGTGTTATGCCAATAACCGGTCTCACCCTGCCCTTTGTAAGCTACGGAGGCAGTTCACTGCTTGCTAACATGATTGCCATCGGTATGGTTATTAGTGTAGGAATGAGAAGGCAGCGAATCAATTTCTGATAGTTTTCATATTCTCCCATTGGTATAAATATATTATACTAAAACCTGTTTGGGGGAGGGTAACCCATGAAGAGAGCCTTTGGGAGAAGCGCAGGAAGCCTAAAGAGAAGTGGACTTAACAGAAGATATGGAGGCAGGAGCGTAAAGGATAAAAGTAAGCTAAGGGATAATTTGAAAAAGCTGACCATATGCATATTTGTGGTTTTGATTATTCTGTTAATAAAAAGCATGAACTTTTCATATGCCCAGAAAACCGCTAACGGCATAAAATCCATTATTACCAGTGAGTACAACGTAAAGGATAGATTAAGCTCCCTGAAGGACATGCTGCCGGTAATGCAGAGAAGTATTATGAGGGTATTCAATGTGGAAGAATCCTCCGCTTTACTGAATATGCCGGTGCAGGGCCCTATAACTTCCGGGTATGGTATCAGGACCCACCCGGTCTTTAAGGTTGAAAAAAAACACGATGGAATAGATATTGGGGCTCCGGTAGGGGAACCTGTCAAAGCTGCCCTTTCGGGTACGGTGATAGAGGTCAGAACCGATGAAAATTATGGGAATATAGTGGTTATTGACCACGGCAGTAATTTGAAAACTCTATACGGGCATCTGGATGAAATAAAGGTCTCGGAAAATCAACAGGTATTCCGGGGGGAGGAGATAGGTCTGGTGGGCAATTCAGGCATTAGCACCGGCTCCCACCTTCATTTCGAGGTCTGGATAAACGACAGGCCTGTGGACCCCGCCAATGAGCTGGATACAAGCTTTAATAGCATGTAAAAGGGGGCGGGGGCATGAAGCTGGCCAGAATAAGGGGGATTGACATACTGGTCAATCCTTTGGTAATTGTTTTGGCTGCAGCAGGAATTTGTCTTGGCTATTTTACTAAGGGACTTATACTGGTTGCAGCGGTGCTATGCCATGAAGCAGCCCATTCGGTTATGGCAGGGTTTTTGGGATACAGGCTGGACGAAATCAAGCTGTTTCCTTTGGGAGGTGTAATCAGAATAGGAGGCATGTTCGAACTGGATCCGGGACGGGAAATAATGATTGCGCTGGCGGGTCCGGTTATTAATATGTCTTTGGCTGTATTGGCTTTGGGCCTTAAACCCTACGGTTTTGCAACAGAACAATATACAGACTTTTTTATCGCGGTAAATACTGTGATAGCGTTGTTTAACCTGCTTCCTGCCCTTCCTTTGGACGGGGGCAGAGTTTTAAGATCATTACTATCTTACAGGTGGGGTATTGCAAGGGCTACCCGGGTAGTATGGCTGCTGGGAAGAATTGCTGCAGTGCTGCTGGCTCTCTTGTCATTATACCGGGGTGTTGGCAATCCACTGGAGGTAACAATGCTTGCAGCCGCTGTTTTTTTGTTTTTTGCAGGGACAAAGGAAAGAAAAATGGCAGCCTTTCTAATGTATAACCAGGTGGGGTACAAGAAGGACCTGCTTAAGAACAGGGGACTTTTAAAATCAAAGTCTCTGGCGGTTGACCACAACGCTTACGGGAAAAGGGTTATCAGCCGTTTTGTGCCGGGCTGTTATCATATAGTGTATGTAATTGGCAAGGATGGCCAAGTGCTCGGAAGGGTTGGTGAACAGGAAGTATTTTATGGGATAATGAAATACGGGTACAACGTGAGAATGATAGATATAGTAAAAATGTACAATTCATAGATAGTATGTAAATTTTATTATATAATAATTGTATGACATCATACTGCAGCGGGTAATCGGATGTCGGAGCTTAGTTATTGCAGTTAATATAGTTTAAGGGTTTATGGAATACTAGTTTCTGAACATAAGGAAAAGCACGGGAGGATATGTAATGACGTCTAAGGACATTGAAGGATTGCTAAATGAAGTGGAAAAACCGGCAAGGTATACCGGCGGTGAATACAACAGCGTATATAAGGATAAAGAGCAAATAGATATAAGGTTTGCCTTTGCTTTTCCGGATGTCTACGAGATTGCGATGTCCCATCTGGGCCTCAGGATTTTGTACTATCTGCTCAATATGAGGGAAGACACATGGTGCGAAAGGGTGTTTGCCCCCTGGACCGATATGGAGGATTTGATGAGGGAGAACGGAATACCCCTGTTCGCACTAGAAAGCAGAGACCCGGTAGCGGAGTTTGATTTTATTGGATTTACTCTGCAATATGAAATGAGCTACTCAAACATAGTGAATATGCTCTCGCTGTCAGGCATTCCCATGCAAAGCAGTCAAAGGGACAAAGGTCACCCCTTTGTAATAGCGGGGGGACCGTGCGCATATAACGGAGAGCCTCTGGCGGACATATTCGATTTTTTTGTTCTGGGAGAGGGAGAAGAGGTCCTAACTACGATTTTGGACACGTACCTGGTATGGAAAAGCCGGGGCGGTTCGCGCCGCGAATTCCTGGAAAGGGCAGCGCTGATAGAGGGGGTATATGTTCCTTCTCTGTACAATGTTGAGTACAGGGATGACGGCACCATTGAAAGCGTACGGCCGATTAGCGACAGGTTTCCACAGAGAATAAACAAGGTTATAGTAAGAGACCTAAATACCGTTTTCTTTCCTGACAAGATTATTGTACCCTTTATGGATATTGTTCACGACAGGATAATACTCGAATTATTCAGGGGATGTGTCCGGGGATGCAGATTCTGTCAGGCGGGTATGGTTTACCGGCCGGTAAGGGAAAAAAATCCGGGCATCCTTGCCGGGCAGGCGGAAAAACTGATAAAAAACACCGGCTATGAGGAAGTTTCACTGTCTTCCCTAAGCACCAGCGATTATTCAAAGCTTCAGCCGCTGGTACAGGGACTTATCCAGGCCCACGGCGGCAAAAAGGTTGGTTTATCCCTGCCGTCTATGAGAATAGACAGCTTCTCGCTGAATTTGATTAAGGAAATTCAGAAGGTGCGAAAAACCGGCCTCACCTTTGCACCCGAGGCAGGAACCCAAAGGCTTCGGGATGTAATTAACAAAGGAGTGACCGAAGCCGACCTTATGATTGCTGCGGGGGACGCCTTTGAAGCCGGCTATGACAATGTGAAGCTGTATTTTATGATAGGCCTCCCTACTGAAACAGAAGAAGACATAGATGGTATTTCGGATTTGGCATTTAAAGCGGTGGACAAATATTTTGCGACGGATAAGAGAAATAGGGGCAGAAATCTAAGGGTAACGGTAAGCACTTCCTGTTTCGTGCCCAAACCCTTTACACCGTTTCAGTGGCAGCCCCAGGACAGCATGCAGTCATTCAAGGATAAGCAGCAGCGGTTAAAGAGTAAGCTCAGGCACAGGGCAATTAACTATAACTGGCATCAACCCGAGACAAGCTTCCTTGAAGCGGTATTTGCAAGGGGTGACCGCAGGCTGGGAAAGGTTTTGATAAGGGCATGGGAACTGGGTTGTCGCTTTGACGGATGGAAGGAGCACTTTGACTACGGGAAATGGAGCAGAGCCTTTGAGGAATGTGGTATAGACCCTGACTTTTACGCTTTAAGGCAGAGAGACTATGGAGAGGTACTGCCCTGGGACCATATAAATGTTGGTGTGTCCCGGGAATTCCTAAAGGGAGAAAACGAAAGGGCCCTTACGGGCGAGACAACCCCGTACTGCCGGGAGGGCTGTATAAACTGCGGTATATCCGAACTGTTCGATGGAGGAATTTGCAATGCCGGTGATTAGAATAGAATTTCAAAAAGAAGGCAGCACAAAGTATATTTCGCATCTGGACCTTATGCGGACGATTCAGAGGTCGGTAAGGAGGGCGGATATTCCTGTTGAATACACAAAGGGCTTTAACCCTCATTCAAGAATATCCTACGGGCCCGCCCTTGCCGTCGGTGTGAGCAGCAGCGGTGAATACCTGGACATGGAGATTAAAGAGCAGCTTGACCAGGACCGGCTAATCGAAAGGTTAAATACCAGCCTGCCCTCAGGTATTAGGGCAACCGCTGCGAGATATGTACCCGACGGGTCTTCTTCCCTTGCTTCAGTAATAAATGCGGCCTGTTATTCAATAGACGGGCGGGCACAGCCGCAGAACGGGCATTTGAAGGAGAGGCTTTCAGAGTTTTTCTCTTTACCGCATGTTTTTATAGAAAAGACGGATAAAAAAGGCAGAAAAAAGCAGGTGGATATTATACCAATGATATTGGATATTGAAAAAATACTGGTACAGGACGGGAGGGTAGTTTTGGAGGTTATTCTTGAAACGGGCAGCAAAGGCAATCTTAAACCCGCCGATCTTTTAGGCGCCATTATTAAAGAAACCGGGATAAACCTTAGGGACGTAACGATACATCGGAAAGGGCTGCTGGTAAAGAGAGGGGAAAGGTATTTTTCTCCGTTGGAAATTTTTGATTAGGTTAACAGGGACATTTCTTAATTAATGCGGTATGTACCCTTATATTATCTGGGAGTTGAGAATATGAATGAGATTATTGTAGATGTGAGTTTTGAACAGACCAGGGTCGCTTTGTTGGAGGATGAGCAGCTAAACGAGATATATATAGAGAGGTTTAGCAATAAAAGGATTGTTGGCAGTGTATATAAGGGAAGGGTTGAGAATGTACTCCCGGGTATGCAGGCTGCCTTTGTGAATATTGGGTTGGAGAAAAACGCCTTTTTGTATGTTAAGGATATTTTTCTGGATTATGAAGAACTTTTTGACGGAACAGAGAGTCCCGGGAATATTTCCATTAAGGATGTACTCAAAAAGGGTCAGGAAATCATGGTACAGGTGGTTAAGGAGCCTATAGACAGCAAGGGGCCAAGGGTTACTACAAATGTAACCCTCCCTGGAAGGTTTATGGTACTTTTGCCCAATGCCAACTATGTGGGGATTTCAAGGAGAATTGAGAACGAGGAAGAGCGCAGCAGATTAAAGGCAATAGCCCATGAGATTAAGCCGGAAAATATGGGGCTTATTATCAGGACCGCTGCGGAAGGCAAAAAACTCCGGGATATCCGGCACGATTTAAGGCTTTTGGAAAAACTGTGGCAGGTCGTCAAAAGGAAGGAAAGGACATATAACGCCCCCAGGATAATACACAGGGATTTAAACCTTGTTATGAAAACAGTAAGGGATATGTTTACGCGTAATATAGACCGCTTTATCATTAACAGCGGAACGGAATACCATAAAATTTTGGAATTGCTTGACCTGATATCACCACAGCTTAAGGAAAGGGTTATTCTGTTCGATAAGGATCGGAATATATTCGATTATTATAATGTGGAGCCCAAGATAGCCAATGCACTAAGCAGAAAGGTATGGCTTAATAACGGCGGATACATAGTAATTGACCAGACCGAGGCCCTTACCTCAATTGACGTAAACACCGGAAGATTTGTAGGCAGTCTGGACCTTAAGGATACGGTACTCAAAACAAACCTTGAGGCGGCGGAGGAAATAGCAAGGCAGCTTAGACTGCGGGATATTGGCGGCATAATAATAGTGGATTTCATCGATATGGAAAACACTGAAGATGACAGAATGGTATTAGAGCAATTAAAACAGTATTTAAAACGTGACAGGACAAGAAGCAATGTGCTTGGCATGACTCAGCTGGGCCTGGTAGAGATAACCAGGAAAAAAGTGGGCAGGAGGATAGACTCCATACTGCAAAAGCCGTGCCCTTTTTGTCAGGGAAGCGGCAGGGTGCTTTCGGAGGAAACCATGGCCAACAAAATTGAGAGGGAATTAAAGAGGATTTTTTCCCAGACCACCGCCGAGGCTGCATTGATAGAAGCCCACCCATCGGTAGCGGCGTTGGTGATAGGCAGCGGGGGCGAACACCTGGGCCGCCTGGAAAAACAGCTGGGAAGGTATATATATATTAAGGGCAGTTCACACCTGCACCCCGAGGATATTGAAGTAAAGGTTACAGGGAAAAAGGAATACGTTGAAAGCTATGCCTTTCCTGTCAGAGAGGGAGAAATACTTGACCTGTTTATATATGAACCCCATGCGGCTAATAATAATGACGGGATAGGCAGAATAGAAGGATATGTGATAAATGTGGAACGGGCGGGCAGCATGGCGGGGAAGAAGGTTAAAGTTAAAATCGTTAAGACCTACAAGACCTATGCAAAGGGCGAACTGGTTTGACAGGATGCATTTGCAGTGGTATAATACTTAAGTTGTAAGTAGCCGCACGGATCGGGTTTTTAAACGCATAAAACGTACCTGTATTCGGCGAGACTGGGTTGAGGAGGTGTGCTGGACATGTATGCTTTAATAGAAACCGGAGGTAAGCAGTATAAGGTGGAAGAGGGAGATATCCTCTCGGTTGAAAAACTGAAAACCGGCGAAGGTGAAAAGGTCAGCTTTGACAAGGTGCTTATGGTGAGCAGTGAAGAAGGTGTTAAGGTTGGCAAGCCCTATGTAGAAGGGGCGGCGGTAGAAGGGGAAGTAATGCTTCACGGCAAGGATAAAAAGGTTATTGTATTCAAATACAAGGCTAAAAAGAATTACAAACGGAAGCAGGGACATCGTCAGCCGTTTACCAGGATAAAAATAAGCAAAATTACAGGATAAACCGGTATGATAACTGCTTATGTAAAAAGAGATAACAAAAAAAGTGTTGTTGAGTATAGGATAACAGGTCATGCCAACTGTGGCGAATACGGCAGGGATGTTGTTTGCAGTGCAGTTTCGGTGCTTGCCCAGGCGATAATCATAGGTCTGACAAAGACCATGGGAATAAAGCCGGACTACTCGATAGACGGAGGCGACCTGTATTGTGCCATACCCCCCCTTGATGAAAAAAGGAGAAGGGAAGCCGACTTGTTGCTTGATACTATGTTTTACACTCTAAAGAGTATCAGGGACAGTTATCCTGAAAATATTTCGATATTTGAAACGGAGGTGTAACAGATGTTTAAAATAGATTTGCAATTATTTGCCCATAAAAAGGGAGTAGGGAGTTCCAGGAACGGAAGGGACAGCGAATCCAAAAGACTGGGCGCAAAAAGAGGAGACGGCCAGTACGTACTTGCAGGTAATATCCTGGTCCGGCAGAGGGGTACGAAGATACACCCCGGCAACAATGTTGACAGGGGCGGGGATGATACGCTGTTTGCTCTGATAAATGGAGTGGTACGCTACGAGAAGAAAGGTAAGGACAAAAAGCAGGTCAGCGTATACGAAAAAGAGGCAATTGTATAAAAACCTTCCGTTAAGGAAGGTTTTTTTTTACCGCTGACGGGTGGATAATAATAGCAGTTGTCTGGTAAAACTAATTACGGGTGGTGGTTTAATTGTTTGTGGATATCGTGAAAATACATGTGGCTGCGGGCAGCGGCGGACACGGAGCCGTTTCCTTCAGAAGGGAGAAATATATACCTGCCGGCGGACCGGATGGTGGAGACGGGGGCCGGGGAGGAGATATTATTTTTCAAGCGGATGCGGGCTTAAAGACCCTGATGGATTTTAGGTATAAGAAGAATTATAAGGCACAGAACGGCCAGAACGGAGCCGGTTCAAACAGAACGGGAAAGGATGCGGACCATCTTGTTCTCAAACTGCCGGTGGGTACTGTCATAAAGGATGCACAGACCGACAGGGTTATTGCGGACCTGACAAAGCCGGGGCAGAGGTCGGTTGTGGCAATGGGAGGCAAAGGAGGCAAGGGAAATTCGAGGTTCAAAAGCTCCACAAGACAGGCACCTACCTTTGCCGAGAACGGGTATGACGGCGAAGAAAAATGGCTTGTTCTCGAACTAAAGCTGATTGCCGACGTAGGCCTGATAGGCTTCCCCAATGTAGGGAAATCAACCATTTTATCGGTTGTAACCGGCGCATCCCCTAAAATTGCCAATTATCCGTTTACAACACTAAATCCCAATTTAGGGGTTGTGCAGTTGGATGAGAGAAGAAGTTTTGTTATGGCGGATATACCCGGCTTGATAGAAGGTGCTCATGAGGGAGTGGGTTTGGGACATGAATTTTTAAGACATATAGAAAGAACGCGGCTGCTGATACACGTATTGGACGCTTCCGGTTCGGAGGGAAGGGACCCCCTTGAGGACTTTAAACAGGTGAATTATGAACTGGAAAAGCATAATATAAAGCTGGCCGACAGGCCGCAGATAGTAGCTGCCAATAAGATTGACCTGCCCGAAGCAGCTAAGGCTTTACCCAAAATTAAGAGGGCGTTGGAAAAGGAAGGTTATGAAGTTTTTGAGATTTCAGCCGCAGCCAATACGGGATTGGACAGGTTGGTTGCCAGGGCATATGAATTGATATGCGTGATGGAAGAGCAGTTACCGGAAGACAAACAAGAAAATATTGAAGAAAAAAAGAAGATGCGTTATTATAGATTTGAAGAGGAAAAACTTTTTACCGTTGAAAAGGACGGTAAGGTATTTGTAGTAAAGGGAAACTGGATTAACAGACTGATGTCGGGCATAAATATTGACCGGGACGAATCCCTTAAGTATTTCCAGAAGGTCATTCGAAAGAGGGGTATAATCGATGAACTGAAAAAGATGGGTATTGGCGAAGGCGATACTGTGAGAATTGGCGATATTGAATTTGAGTACTATGAATAGATTTGGGGGTCATGAAAAGGCAATGGAATGCATCAACTGCGAAAACTGCAAACAAAATCAACCGACTTATTATTGTTTTGCCCGTGAACAGGTGGTTGTCAATATGCATTATATGCCCATGAAGGAAAAGGTGAGGACCGGCTGGAAAAAAGGACATCCCGGCTATGAAACCCATAGAAGGAAGCTTAGGAAAAATGAAACCGAAGCATAAAGGAACAGGCAGAGGCCTGTTCCTTTTGATTGAATATTTTTCCATTATTAAGGGATAATTAAGAGGGGAGGTGGCAAAATGGAAACAACGATAAGGCGTATTAAAGAATGGATATCCGCCCGGCTGCGGGAGGCACAGATACAGGACTATTATTACAGCGGTGGAAATACTTCAAAGCATTACAGGGCAAGGAGTATGGACCGGCTGTCTGCCAGGATGGCAGTATTTGTGTTGACAGCCGTATCTTTTTACGTTTATACGGGGAATTTTTTTGCAGCCCTGTTCTTCGGTGGGGTTTGCACATATTTGTTTGACAGGCTTGCAATGCAATTAAGGAATAAACGGAGCGAAAAAAACCGGGCAGTATTGCTGGAAAAAGAAGGTATAGACAGGTTTACACAGTTATTGGAGGATAAAGATAACCGCGGTTTCTTTGAAATAATCTTTGAAACGCTCAAAAAAACCTGCCTGTTTAAAGGTCTTAAGCTTATTGAAGACGACGAAGGCCGGCCGCTAATAATTACCGGAGAATTCAAGGGAGAAAAAGTCGGAATTTATGCCAACAGGCTGGGAAAGGATGCATCGGTCAAGGAGGCGAATCTGAAAGAATTCGTGCAGTACTGCAAAAGCAGACAACTGGGAAACGGTATATATATTGCCAGCGGCCCCTTTGATTATGCCAGCAGGGGATATGCAGCGGGTCTCGATTCCTTTAACCTGTATATAGCGGATACCCAGACCATATACAGAGCATTTATTAAAAAGGGTTTCTTGTTTTCTATGGATGATTTGGAGGAGAAACTGGAACAGAGAGTATTTGAGCATAACAAAGAAACCCAGCACAGCCTTAAAAGAATACTCGCCTACAGGCGTATAAGGACGTATATCGTGCTGGGTGTACTGATTGCGGTATATTCCGCCTATGTACCCTATTCTGTTTATTACATACTGGTCTCCATAGTCCTTTTGTGCCTTTCTCTGACTGCGCTTATCAGATGGAAGATTGAAAAATTCATGGAGGATTCCGAAAACAGTATAAAACTGGACAGCCTGATGGATGCAGAATGATTTTATGCATTCGAGCGCTGTCCAATATAATCGGGCAGTTTCTCCATATCAAAGTTTCCACCGCTCACTACGCTGATTATCTTTTTGCCTTTGCCCCAGTTACCCTTTAATGCTGCCGCAACGCTGACGGCTCCTGAAGGCTCGGGAACAGTTTTGAAATATTCAATGCATATACCTATAGCCTGGAGGATTTCGGATTCTTTAACAAGAAGGGTTGCGTCAACATACTTTTTCGCCAGTGGGAATGTTAAAGACCCCGGCTTCATTGTCAGCAGTCCGTCTGCTATTGAGTGGGTTTTTTCAAGCTGTGTGATTTCGCCCTTATCAATGGATACCGTCATAGAATTACTGCCCTCGGGTTCCACGCCTATAACCTGGATTTTGGGCTTTTGGTTTTTAATCAGCGTGGATATTCCAGATATAAGCCCTCCGCCTCCGATGGGGACCAGTATTATATCCACATCCGGTATCTGTTCCAGTATCTCAATTCCTATGGTCCCCTGCCCGGCAATTACGTCTAAATGATCGTAGGAGGGTATTTCCAGATAAGCCTTTTCCATGGCTATTTCCTTTGACCGTGCCAGCCTTTCGCTGGAAGTCTTGCCGCAGAACTCTATTTGGGCACCCCACCTGGCTACCGCACGGCTTTTAACCTTTGGAGCCGTTTCCGGCATTATTACAGTTGCCGGTATACCCAGCGTGTTTGCCACATAGGCAACTGCCTGACCGTGATTTCCGGAAGAGGCGGTTACAACACCCTTTAATGACGGCAGTTCTCTTTTTTGTTTGATGAGACAGTTGCTCGCACCCCTTACCTTAAATGAATTGGTTGTTTGAAGGTTTTCTGCTTTCAACAAAAGCTCGAAACCAAGATCTTTTGACAAAAAGTTGGAATGTAATACAGGGGTGACATTGGCAAAGTCCCTGATGTTGGTATTGGCTTCCCATACCGACTGGAGTTTCAACAAATATACCACTTCCTTTCTTTAATATATGCTGTCAGATTTATAATATCATTTTTTAAATGATATATGAATTTATTAGTAACCTAAAGATGCTTTTAATTTTATGATAATACTGTATAATGTTAGTTGTATGCATTTAGTCGCAGTACCTGGAGGTGGATACATTAAATGGAGCCCCAAAAAATTGGTATCATGGGGGGAACCTTTGATCCAATTCATTATGGACATCTGGTTACGGCTGAAGCGGCAAGGGACGAGTTCAATCTGGACAAGGTTGTGTTTGTACCGTCCGGTAATCCGCCGCACAAAAAGGATAAGCCAATAAGCCCGGGAACAGACAGGTTTTTAATGACGGTTTTGGCTACATCCAACAATCCATATTTTGAAGTTTCCGATATGGAGCTTAAGCGTGAAGGCTACACATATACCGTTGATACGCTTAGAGACTTCATTGAGATCTATGGAGGAGGCGCCCATCTGTATTTTATAACCGGCGCTGACGCGGTTATGGAAATAATAACGTGGAAGGATGTATCCACTATCCTTAAACTATGCAGGATAGTATCCGCCTACAGGCCGGGTTCGGACATAAATAAGTTCAGGAGTATGGTTGGCGAGCTGGAGAGAGTATACAGAAGCAAGGTGCACCTGATAGAGGTACCGGCCCTGGCAATATCCTCGACGGAAATACGGCGCAGGGTAAGCAACAATATCACTATAAAATATCTTCTGCCCGGGAAGGTGGAAAAGTATATACAACAAAAAGGGTTGTACAGGTAAAAGCCCCGCGACCGGTGGTTTGACACCTCTTGGTGTATCGGGGAGCTATACCCGGGAACTATTAGCACAGAAATGCGTCTAATAATTAATGCCATTTGATTGCGAAAAAGGGGTGGTCTGGTTGGACGGCATTAGTGATATTAAGGAAAAGCTAAAGACCATGCTGTCCTACGACAGATATATGCATTCGCTGCGGGTAACAAAGCAGGCGGTAATACTTGCCAGGCGGTTTAGAGCCGATGCCTGCAAGGCAGAAATTGCAGGGCTTTTGCACGACTGCGCAAGGGATTTAAGTCTTGGTGAGGCATTGAATGCGGCAGCCAAATTTGATATTATATTAGATAATATTACAATAAATTCACCGGGAATAATTCATGCAGTAATAGGAGAGGCTGTTGCGAGATCCGAATTTAATATAACGGATGGTGAAATACTGGATGCCATCAGGTATCATACAACCGGAAGGAAAGGTATGGCTCCGCTTGAAAAGATAATATTCATAGCCGATTATACAGAGTCTTCGAGGGATTTTCCCGGCGTCGGTAAGGTAAGGAGTATTCTGGAGCAAAGCCTTGACATGGCGGTGCTGTATGCGATGGAAAATACGCTGGAATATCTTATCAGTAAAAAACAGCTGATTCATCCGGATACAATAGATGCAGTAAACAGTTTTTATCTTGATAAAGCATGAACGGGGTGGTTTCGATGAAAAAATTTGTGAAAATAGCTGTAATAGTATTTTTGGCGATAGTAATTGTATTGGCTTCTGCGCTATTTTTCTTTCTTAATGCTATTGGTGAGGATAGTACCAGCGACCGGACAGCGGAAGTAGAGTTCACTATACCCGACCCTCCCAAAAAAGACGAGAGGGTTAATGTTCTTGTTTTAGGCGTGGATGTGGGTAATCCAATGGACACACGAGCCCCAAGCCGGGCCGATACTATGATACTTGCAAGCTTTGATCCCGAAGGGAAAAAGCTGGACTTGATATCGCTGCCCCGGGATACCAGGGTAAACATAAAGGGTAAAGGGCTTGAGAAGCTTGGGCACGCAAACGCATACGGAGGAGCTGCACTGGCGATGGAAACTATAGGCAGCTTCCTTGATATTGATGTGCATTACTATATTAGTATAGATTATACCGGATTCAGAAAGTTTGTCGATAACCTGGGAGGGGTGAGGGTAAATGTTCCCTTTGATATGGATTATTATGACCCCTATGACAATCCACCGCTGCGAATAGATATCCCAAAGGGATGGCAGACGTTAAACGGTGAAAAGGCACTGCAGTATGTACGATACCGTGAGGGTTATAAAAACGGGGACATAGGCAGGATAGAAGCCCAGCAGGCCTTTATGGATGCGACTATTGACAAAATTCTGAGTGCGGGAACTATACTAAGGCTGCCCGCCCTTGCGGATACCCTGAGCAGCCACTTAAAGACCAACATGACACCCTCGGATATGGGGAAATATGCCTTCAGGGCCGCCGGGATTGACAAGGAATCTATAACCATGTACCGGCTGCCGGGGGATTCCGAATATATCGATGGCATTTCGTACTTTTTGTATGACGAGCAAAAGACCGAAGAACTTGTTTCACTAATATTTAACAAAGAGGACAGGGTTAAGGTTGAGGTGTTAAACGGAAGCGGAGTAGCAGGTCTGGCTTCAAAGGTCGGCGATATGCTTAAAGAGAAGGGGTATGATGTAGTACGGATAGGCAATGCGGAAAGCAGTGCCGAGTACACCAGCACCCATATCTATGACCGGAAGGGACAGGGGGATAATGCGAAAGAAATAGCTGAAATACTGGATGTGGAAGAGTTTAAGGTGGAACGTGATGATGATGCTATTGCAGACGTTACGGTTATCCTTGGTAAGGATAGCAGCAACTTATAAACAGGGAGGTTGTATACCATAATTATTACACAGGATATGGCAAGAACTGCCGTACAGGCGGCCAGGAGCAAAAAGGCATTGGATATAACGGTACTGGATATAAGGGATGTATCAATACTGGCGGATTATTTCATAATATGCAGCGGAAATTCTACCACCCAGGTAAAATCCATTGCCGATGAAATCAAAAAACAAATGCACGAAATGGGATATGTATTGGGCCATGTGGAAGGCTATAAAGAAGAGAAATGGGTTTTGCTGGATTACAGGGATGTGGTTATTCATGTATTCCAGTCCCGGGAAAGGCAATTCTATAATCTTGAAAAATTATGGGCAGATGCAAAGATTCTTGCCTATTGACGGATAATATATTGACACCCGTTTCAAAATATTTTATAATACTTTTAAAATTCCAATAGGATTTTTGTATTTGCAGGAATAGTAAATCATCAGGCTTTCAAAGAGAGGCGGTACCCGGTGAAAACCGTCGGGCCTTATGATTGAACTCGCCTGCTAATTTGTACAGGGGTGATTCCCGTAAGGATCAACCAAGTGGGCAGTTAATAAATACTGTCAATTAGGGTGGTAACGCGAGCTTTAACCTCTCGTCCCTAAACAGGGGACGGGGGTTTTTTTATTATCCCAATATAAGTTATGGAGGTAGGAAACGGTGAAACATGAATTTAATAAGATAGAGGAAAAATGGCAGTCGCATTGGGAGCAGAAGGGTCTGTACACCGTCAACAACACAGGTGAAAATAAATACTATGCTCTGGAAATGTTCCCGTATCCCTCCGGGAAGCTTCATATGGGTCATGTGAGAAACTACTCCATCGGAGACGTAGTGTCAAGATTCAAAAGAATGAACGGCAGTGGGGTGCTGCACCCTATGGGCTGGGACGCCTTTGGACTGCCAGCGGAAAATGCGGCTATAAAAAACAATACCCATCCAAATGAATGGACATGGAATAATATTAAGAGCATGAGATCCCAGCTCAAACGACTGGGTATAAGCTATGACTGGGACAGGGAAGTGGCAAGCTGCCACCCTGATTACTATAAATGGACCCAGTGGCTGTTTTTGCTGTTTTACAAAAACGGGCTTGCTTATAAGAAGCGATCCCAGGTAAACTGGTGCCCTTCGTGTACAACCGTTCTGGCAAATGAGCAGGTTGTAGCCGGCGAATGTGAAAGGTGCGGTAGTATTGTAACAAAAAAAGAGCTGGAGCAGTGGTTTTTTAAGATTACCGATTATGCCCAGCGCCTGCTTGACGACCTGGAAAAGCTGGAGGGTTGGCCCGACAAGGTTAAGCTGATGCAGAAAAACTGGATAGGAAGAAGCGAAGGCGCATCCATCGACTTTGATATTCAGGGGCTGGGGCAGGATATCACAGTATTTACCACAAGACCGGACACATTATTTGGCGCAACCTATATGGCCCTTGCTCCGGAGCATCCCCTGTCCAGGGAGATTGTAAGCGGAACGGAGTATGAGAAGGAGTTTGACAGGTTTTTAGAGCGCATCAAAAAAATGTCTGAAATAGAAAGAACCTCAAATGAATTGGAAAAGGAAGGGGTATTTCTGGGCAAATATGCGGTCAATCCGGTCAACGGCGAGAGACTTCCCATATATGCGGCCAATTATATCCTTCTTGAATACGGTACCGGCGCAATAATGGGAGTGCCCGCTCACGACCAGAGGGACTATGAGTTCGCAAAAAAATATCAGCTGGATATAGTTGAAGTGGTAAAACCCGGGACGGGTGACTGCGTACCCGAAGGCCAGGCCTATGACGGCCCCGGAATGATGGTTAATTCCGGCAAATTCAATGGTATGGACCATCTCGAAGCCATTGATGGTATTGTAAAGGACCTTGAACTGAAGGGCAAGGGTAAAAAGGAAATAAGATTCAGGTTGAGGGACTGGCTTATATCGCGCCAGAGATATTGGGGTGCGCCCATACCAATTGTATACTGCCCCGATTGTGGTGAGGTGCCTGTACCCGAGACAGACTTACCGGTAATACTGCCCATTGACATAAAGCTTACAGGCATGGGGGATTCGCCTCTTGCAAGGAGCGAAGAATTTGTCAACGTCACATGCCCCAACTGCGGCCAAAAAGCAAAGAGGGAAACGGATACTATGGATACCTTTGTATGTTCATCCTGGTATTTTTTAAGGTTCACCGACCCCAGGAACAGTAAAGCTCCCTTTGACAGGGCAAAGGCTGATGCCTGGATGCCGGTTGACCAGTACATTGGCGGTGTGGAACACGCTATTCTTCACCTGATGTATGCCAGATTTTTCACAAAGGCGTTACATGACCTTGGTTTATGCTCCTTCGACGAACCCTTTAAGAACCTCCTTACCCAGGGTATGGTACTTAAGGACGGCGCCAAAATGTCCAAGTCCAAGGGCAATGTGGTAAGCCCGGAGGATATAATAAAAAGGTACGGGGCAGATACTGCGAGGTTATTTATACTATTTGCAGCTCCACCTGAAAGGGATTTGGAATGGAGCGACCAGGGAGTGGAAGGCTGCTACCGTTTTCTGAACAGAATCTGGAGGCTGGTAGAAGAGAATATAGGACTTATAAGGAATGCCGGCGAAACAGACGGCAGTGTTTCTAACCCGGAAGACAGGGAAATGCTTTATGTAATTAACCGTACCGTTAAAAAAGTCACCGAAGACATTGAGGGCAGGTTCAATTTTAATACTGCCATAAGCGCCATAATGGAAATGGTGAACGCCCTTTATCAGTATAAGGACGGTAACAGCTTCAATCATTCGATTATGCTTGACGGAGTAAAAAAACTGGTGGTTCTGATAGCGCCCTTTGCACCGCATATTGCGGAGGAGCTTTGGAAAATGGCCGGGGAGACCGGCAGCGTTCATGAGCAGATGTGGCCGGTATTTGATGAAAAATACATGGTCAGGGAGCTGCTTACAATTGCGGTACAGGTTAACGGAAAGGTTAGGAGCCGTATTGATGTGCCTTCGGGTATGGATGCGGAGGAAGTGAAGGAACTTGCATTGAAGGATAAAAGGGTTAGGGCGTATACCGACGGGGGCGCTATAAAAAAGGTTATTCTGGTTCCGGATAAGCTGGTAAATGTTGTTTTAGGGAGGTAGAGAGTATGAATGAGGAATTACATCCGATCCTTAGGAGTATTATACCTATGGTAGAAGGTATAGCCAAAACCTTCGGTAAGAGCTGTGAGGTGGTGCTGCATGATATAACAGACCCATACCACTCAATAGTAGCGATTGAGAATTCCCATGTTACCGAAAGAAGTCTTGGAGGAGCAATGTCCCAGACCAATATTGAGGCAATCGCATCCGGGGGCTTTACACAGAACCAGCTTAACTATACAAAAAAAACTGCCGATGGCAGAGTTCTAAAATCCTCTACAATGGTGATCAGGGATGAAAACCAAAAACCCATCGGGTGTCTTTGCATAAATTTTGACCTGTCGGAATTTATTATGGTAAGGAACTCCATAAACTCCCTGTGCTATACCGGGGAGCCCGAGGAAAATAAAATAGCAAGGGGATACCAGGGCACAAATATAAACGAAGTACTGTGCAATCTGGTAAACAGTGTGCTGGATGCCTCCGGCAAGCCGGTAGCGTATATGACCAAGGATGACAAGGTGGAAATAGTAAGGATATTGGACAAAAAAGGGGCATTCCTTATCAAGGGTGCTATCGACTACGTGGCAAAGGTACTTTGTGTTTCCAGGTATACTGTCTATAATTACCTGGATGAGGTAAGGGTAGAGGAGTAAAAAAGGAGGTTTATTATGAAAAAGGAAGTGGTTTCAACTAAAAAAGCTCCCGGAGCCGTAGGACCCTATTCCCAGGCCGTTAAGAGCGGCAATCTGGTGTTTACTGCCGGGCAGATAGCGTTGGATCCTGAAACGGGACAAATGGTGGGCGGAGGTATAAAGGAGCAGACCCGTCAGGTGTTTGCAAACCTGAAGGCTGTACTGGACGCTGCAGGAACAAGCCTTGAAAATGTAATCAAAACCACCGTGTTTATTGTGGATATGGGTAAGTTTGGCGATGTTAATGAGGTGTATGCAGGCTATTTTTCAGGCGATTTCCCCGCCCGGTCCTGTGTTGAGGTGGCCGGACTTCCAAAGGATGCACAGGTGGAGATTGAGGTTGTGGCAGTACTGTAGCAGAGGGGTTTTGGGGGCTAAATAAAAAATGGGACAGGTTAACTGTCCCATTTTGCGTTATCTTCTTTTAAAAATGTTTTTTCTTCTGCCATACATAGAGCCTTTTCTTCTTCTGCTTTTAATTATAAACCTAAATGCCAGTACCGAAACCGGCAAAGCAAATAAGAACCACCAAAGCCTGAATTTTGAGCTTCCGGATTTCCCGCTGAATATGGCGGATGCCATTACATCGCTGCCGGGGGCACTGTCGGCTATCAGCCTCACCTTTCCGACAATGTCTTCACCAATACTGTAGTCAATATGTCCAACGCGTTCTCCCGGTTGTACGGTGGGTTTCACGCTGTCAAGCACTATATTCTCGTTTATGTCGGGTTTTTGTGTATCCACAGGGATATTATAATGAAAGCCCTGTTCGGTGACTATCCTTACATCGGAATTTGAACCCATAAACTCTATCGTGTCAATTACTTTGCCCTCCTCAACCACAGGCAGTTGTTCGAAGCTGTCAAAGGCATACTCCAGCAGGGCTACGGTATTATCCCACAGCGTATTGCTGTTTTGTTCATTCAGTATTACTGTGATAAACTCCTTTCCATCCCTTTGGGCAGACCCTATAAAGCAGTGCCTTGCCGCCGTTGTATATCCCGTTTTTATGCCGTTACCGCCCTCATAGCTGTGACTGGTATTCTTGATAAGCCTGTTCCCGTTGTACAGATACCTGGTATCCTGCATGTTGGTTTCGGGTATTATGTATCTCACAGTGCTTACTATCTTCCTGAATTCGGGTATTGACATAGCGTGTTTGGCGATTAACGCCATATCATAGGCAGTGGTAACATGGTTTGGGTCGGGCAGGCCGTTGGGGTTGGTGAAATTGGTATTCAGGGCTCCCAGCTGTGCCGCCTTATCGTTCATCATTACCGCAAATTCTTCGACCGAACCGCCTATGTACTCTGCTATAGCTATGGCTGCATCGTTTCCGGATTCCAGCATAAGGCCGTAAAGCATTTGCTCCAGTGTTACCTTTTCACCCTCAAGCAGGTATATTTTGCTTCCGTCAATATAGGAAGCCCTCCTGCTTATCGGCACATAATCGGTCAGGGTACCTCTTTCCAGGGCCAGTGCGGCAGTCATTACCTTGGTTATACTGGCCGGGTAGGACACCTGATGGGCATTCTTACCGTATAATACCTGGCCTGTTTTGGCGTCCATCAGAACCGCCCTGGGAGAACTAATGTTTATCGAAGCTAAAGCATTGACAGGACCGGTTAACAGGGCCAGGAGAATTGACAAAACCATTAAAGCTGCAATTTTTTTCATATTTCGCCTCCGCGGTTATGTATAGGAGTTAAGTATAATAATAGTATAACAGATAAGGCCCTTTGTTTACAGGTGTAAGGACACAAATCCATAAAATACATAGCAAGACATCTGTCGCCAAATTTAAAGGAGAAAATAGAAAAATATAGAATAATAATATGAATAGTAGTTCAGGGGGTGTGTGTATGGACCTCTCAAAAAGGGAATTGCTATTAATAGGTCTGGTAGTAGTATTATTAGCCATAAATATTGGTCTTATACTTAAAATTGAGGACAGGAGCGAAGGGAGCGTGGCCGGGGAAAACCTGGACAGCTTTTTTGCCGAGGCAGAAGAATACATGGAGGCGGAGATAGTAATACATGTTACCGGGGAGGTAAAGGAAAGTGGAGTGGTCTATATGCCGGAGGGAGCCCGCGTAGTGGATGCTGTAAATGCGGCCGGAGGGGCCCTTGAAACCGGTGACCTTGACAGGATAAACCTTGCAAAGGTGCTGCAGGATGGTGAAAAAGTCCATATTCCGGCCATGGGAGAAGTTGTGGATAATTATGCATATTCGGATTATAATGGACAAGCAGATGGCGTAATCAATATTAATACTGCCGGTGCCTATGAACTCGAAAGCTTGCAAGGCATAGGTCCTGTGCTTGCTGCGAGGATTGTGGATTTCAGGGAAAAGGAAGGCAGGTTTGAAAAGCCGGAGGACATAATGAAGGTCTCGGGCATAGGCACAAAGATTTACGAAAGCTTAAAAGACAGCATAAGAGTGAGGTGAAGGCTGTGAGTAATAACGAAAAGGTAAGGCTGACGTCGCTTACTGCCAGCGCAGGGTGAGCTTCTAAAATAGGGCCCGATGCCCTGGCGCAGGTTCTGCGTCATTTACCCGTATCAGCCCATCCGGATCTGCTGGTGGGTTTTTCAGGTTCGGATGATGCGGCGGTTTACAAAATGTCCGACGATACAGCCGTTATTCAAACACTGGATTTTTTTACACCGGTGGTGGATGACCCCTTTGTTTTCGGCCAGATTGCGGCAGCAAACGCCCTTAGTGATATATATGCAATGGGCGGAGTTCCCGTTTTAGCTTTAAACATAGTCTGTTTCCCCAAATGTTTAGACCTCGATGTATTAGAGAATATACTCCTTGGGGGGGCGGACAGGGTGAAGGAGGCAGGGGCTCTCCTTGCCGGAGGTCACACAATACAGGATGATGAGCCCAAATACGGCCTTTCGGTCATGGGTACAGTCCACCCGGACAGGGTTGTGACCAACGGCGGCGCAAAACCCGGGGATATTCTGGTGCTTACGAAACCCCTGGGAAGCGGTATCATTAATACTGCAATAAAGGCGGATATGGCCAGCCCTGAGATTTATAAAGCGGCAGTAGAGGTTATGATAACTCTTAACAGTCATGCCGCGGCGGCTATGCAGCAGTCCGGAGGCACCGGCTGTACGGATATAACCGGTTTCGGTCTGGTGGGGCACTGCCTTGAGATGGCAGAAGCCAGCAAGGTGTCCATCCGATTGTGGAAAGACAGTATACCAATACTGGAGGGGGCAAGGCAACTCGCACAGATGGGGATAGTTCCTGCCGGTGCCTATTCCAATAAAAACCATGTTAAGAACAGGGTGAGCCTTAAAGGAGTGGAAACCGACATAGAGGACATTGTTTTTGACCCGCAGACCTCGGGAGGGCTGCTTATTTCGATGCCCGAAGACAGAACCCGCCATTTCATGGACATTGTTTCCGGGAAAACGGTGTTTGACTGTGCAGTAATTGGCAGGGTTCAGGAAAAAAGTACCTTTAGCGTAGAGGTTCTGTAGATATTAGGTAAAAATTTATTTTTATAGTAATGGGCAAAAGGAATTTTACAAAAGATGGCGAATATAAATACAGTGTGTTATATAACTATAAATTTTAGTTATATATCAAATAATAGGTATTAGGAGGGAAATTATGGAGTTTCTGTTGGAACTGAACGGTATGATTAACGGTTTGGTTTGGGGTCCATATATGCTGGTACTCCTGGTGGGTACCGGTATCTACCTGACCCTACGCACTAATTTTATGCCAATTGCTAAGCTAGGCTATGTATTAAAGAGCACGCTGCTTAAAATGTTCGAAAAGACAACTCTCGGGGAAGGTGAGATTACACCCTTCCAGGCTGTTGCAACGGCCCTGGCAGCAACCATTGGTACCGGTAATATAGCCGGTGTTGCTACTGCCATAGCCATAGGCGGACCTGGAGCCGTATTCTGGATGTGGGTGTCCGCAGTATTCGGGATGGCCACAAAGTATGGAGAAGTTGTACTTGCAATAAACTTCAGGGAAAAGACCGAAGACGGCCGTTTTGTCGGAGGCCCTATGTACTATATCGAAAAAGGACTGGGTATGAGATGGCTTGCAATGGTGTTTGCTTTCTTTGGAGCCGTGGCAGCCTTCGGTATAGGTAACATGGTTCAGGGTAACTCGGTTGCCGCTGCTTTGGAAGCTTCATTCGGTATCAGCAAGCTGGTTTCGGGTATTGTACTGGCAGTAGCAGCAGCAGCTGTAATAATCGGCGGCTTGAAGAGGATTGCAACGGTTACTGAAAGACTTGTTCCTATCATGGCAGCGTTCTATATGATCGGGGCGATAGTCATACTGGTCACCAGCGCAGGCCAGATTCCCGCAGCCTTCGCGCTTATTTTCAGTGAGGCCTTTACCGGTACTGCTGCAGTAGGCGGATTTGCAGGCTCAACCATTATGATGGCGGCCAGGTTCGGGGTTGCCCGTGGGGTATTCTCCAACGAAGCCGGTCTTGGTAGTGCTCCTATAGCACACGCCGCAGCGACCACAGACAGTGCTGCACGTCAGGGCCTGTGGGGAATATTCGAAGTATTTGCCGATACACTGGTAATATGTTCAATGACGGCTCTGTCCATCCTGGTAACAGGAGTATGGCAGTCCGGTGAGACCGGTGCAGCATTGACCACAGCAGCATTCAACCATGGACTTCCGGGACCCGGCGGCATAATAGTCGCAGTAGGAATTCTGTTGTTTGCATTCTCCACAATCCTAAGCTGGTCTTACTACGGAGAGCGTTGCGCCGAGTATCTTCTGGGAAGCAAAGTAAACATGATATACAGGGTTTTGTGGATACCCTTCATAGTTATCGGTTCTGTAGGCGGTCTGACTATTATCTGGGACATCGCCGATACGTTGAACGGACTTATGGCAATCCCCAACTTGATAGGCCTGTTAGGCTTAAGCGGCGTTATAATCAAGCTTACCAAGGAATTCTTCAATAATAAAAACGAAGCCTAATACATATAGCCCCGGATTATCCGGGGCTTTTTTAGTTGATTATTTGCAGGGCATATGGGAAAATAAAGGGAGATAAACACCCGGGAGGAGTATGGTACTATGGATAATAGAGAAATGCTGCGGTTACTGCCTTCGGTTGACCAAATGATCAGAGACCCTGAGGTGGTCAGCATAATAGAAAAGCATGCACGGGTTCCGGTAACCCAAGCCCTAAGAGAGGTACTTGAAGAAACCCGGCAGAGGATTATGGATGGAGAATTTGATGCGGTTATAAGCGCTTCTTTACTGAAAAAAAAGCTTATCCAGGCTTTAAGGGAAAAGATAAGAAGTAAAAGCCTTGGCACAATGAGGGAAGTTATTAACTGTACAGGGGTGGTAATACATACAAACTTAGGCAGGGCGCCTGTTTCGGACAGCGCAGCACATCACATGGCCCGGTTGTCCGGCAGGTATATCAACCTTGAATATAACCTCCGGGACGGTACCCGGGGCTCCCGGCAAGATATAGTGAGGGAGCTTCTATGCAGTATTACCGGGGCGGAGGATTGCATAGCAGTAAACAACAACGCGGCGGCGGTTTTACTGGTTTTAAGCGCTATGGCAGCGGGCAGGGAAGTGATTGTTTCCAGAGGAGAACTGGTTGAGATAGGTGGCTCCTTCCGGGTACCTGAAGTTATGGAACAGGGCGGTGCAAGGCTTGTGGAAGTGGGCACCACCAATAAAACCTACATTGACGACTACAGAAGGGCGATAAATGATAATACAGGCATGCTGCTTAAGGTGCATACCAGTAACTACAGGATTTGCGGATTCACCAGCCAGGTGTCCGCCGAAGAGCTGGCCGGCCTTGGCAAAGAATACGGTATACCCGTAGTGGAGGATTTGGGCAGCGGCGTGCTGGTAAACCTGGAAGAGTACGGCATAGGACATGAACCCACAGTTCAAAGCAGTATCCTGTCGGGGATAGATATCATAACCTTTAGCGGGGATAAACTGCTGGGCGGCTCCCAGGCAGGGATAATAGCAGGAAAAGGGGAATACATAAGGAAGATTGAAAAGCATCCGCTGGCGCGGGCTGTAAGAGTGGACAGACTGACGCTGTCGGTTTTGGAAAGCACCCTAAGGATATACGCACAGGGGGAAAAAGTAATTGAAAGAATACCTGTACTGGATATGCTGACAATGCCTGTTACACGGTTGGAACAAAAGGCCGGGCGGCTTATGGAGTTGGTATCGGGCTTAAAGCCCTGTGCGGATATAGATATGGAAAAGGAATATTCCCAGGTGGGGGGAGGATCGCTGCCCCTTGAAAGGATAGAAACCAGGGTAGTATCCATAGTACCAAAGCATATTCCTGTAAACGAAATGGAAGAAAAGCTGAGAACAGGCGACACCCCTGTAATAGGAAGGATTGTAAAAGATAGATATGTAATAGATGTCAGAACGGTATTCGATGAACAGCTCCCGGTATTGGCGGATATGCTGACTTCCGTTTTAGCAGGGGGTGGCAGCAGTTGAGCAGCATAATAATCGGTACGGCGGGGCATATTGACCACGGGAAGACTACACTTATTAAGGCTTTGACCGGCAGGAATACCGACAGGCTAAAGGAGGAACAGCGCAGGGGAATATCCATAGAACTGGGCTTTACTTATTTTGACCTGCCTGACGGAAGAAGGGCGGGAATAATCGATGTACCCGGCCATGAGAAGTTTGTCAAAAATATGCTGGCAGGGGTAGGAGGAATGGATATTGTCCTTTTGGTGGTGGCCGCCGATGAGGGTATAATGCCACAGACCGCCGAGCACCTTAACATCCTTGACCTTATCCGGATAAAAGACGGAATCGTAGTTCTGACAAAAACAGACATGGTAGAGAAAGAATGGCTTGATATGGTTATTGAGGATATAAAAGAGAAGACCAGAGGTACCTTTCTTGAGGGGGCTCCGGTCATACCTGTTTCATCCACCACCGGTGCTGGAATTGACACCCTTGTAGAGGCTATCGCGGGTATTACCGGTGAAATTGACGTGAAAAATCCCGAAACCATATACAGGCTGAACATAGACAGGGCCTTTTCGATAACCGGGTTTGGCACTATAATAACGGGAACGCTTATTTCAGGGAAGCTTGAGGAGGGGCAGAAAGTATGTATATACCCTGCTGGTATAGAAGGCAGGATAAGGAACCTTCAGGTCCATGACCGGGATGTGGAGACCGCTTACGCCGGACAGAGACTTGCGGTCAACATTGCGGGGATAAAAAAGGACCAGATTCACAGGGGAGACGTATTAGCTCCCGTCAATGCACTGCAGCCCACCATGATGCTGGACTGCAGTCTGCGCCTTATAAGGGATACCGACCGGATACTGAAAAACAGGGGCAGGGTCCGGCTGCATATTGGAACCAGGGAAATTCTATGCAGGGTTATACTTCTTGACCGGGAGGAGCTTGAACCCGGTGAAAGCTGTTATGTCCAACTTCGGTTGGAGGATGAGGCCGTAGCTTTGAGGGGTGACCGGTTTGTAATAAGGAGTTACTCTCCGATGGAGACCATAGGCGGCGGTTTAGTGCTGGAGCCAAACCCGCCCAAAAGAAAGAGATATAACAAAGACGTCATGGAAGAATTAAAATTAAAGGAGTCCGGCAGTCCTATACAGGTGCTGGAAAAGGTTATAAGCTTAAACAGCAGCGGTTTTCCCGGCATATCCCAACTGGCTAAACTTACGGGAAGCAGCCGGGAGGAATTAAAGCCCCTGCTTGAAGAGTTGGTGAGTAACGGTAAGGTCAGGGAATTCCACGGCGGCAGTGAGAAGGTCTACATACATAAAGGGTACTATTCCCATTTGCTGTCAAAGGCGGTTTCCATTCTCGGACAGTTCCACAGTTGCTATCCCCTGCGCAGCGGTATGCCTGTGGAAGAGTTTAGAAGCAGGCTTTTTGGAAGTGGGAAGGGAAATTATACCGATGATATACTAAAGTCTATGGAAAGGGAAGAATGTATCAGGGCTAAGGCCTATGCGGTTTTCCTCCATGATTTCAGTATTGACCTTACCCCAAGGCACCGGGAAATTAGGGACCATTTGTTGGAGATGTTGGAACAGGGAGGGTATTCTCCCCCGGGAATGGGAAAAATACTCGAAAGCGCATCCTACAGGGAAGCTGAACTAAACGAAGTTTTGGATATGCTGGTGGAGTCGGGGGCTGTTAAGCGGATAGACGAGGATGGTTTATTTCTGGCAAAATACTATAAAAGTGCAGTGGATATTGCTGTTAATCACATCAGAAAGGAAGGCAGCATCAGTCTTGCCACTTTCCGGGACCTGTTAAACACCAGCAGAAAATATGCCATGGCGCTGCTGGAAGAAATGGACAGGGACAAGGTAACCCGAAGGACCGGGGACAACAGAGTTTTGTACCGGTAGGCCATATATAGGGCTTATCAGGGAGAAAAAAATCAGACAAACAATGAAAGGAAGGGTTGGAATGGCAAAAAAGAAGAGTGTACTTGATTTTAAAAGGATGAAACAGGAAGGAGAACAGGTGGCATGGGTAACGGCTTATGACTTTCCCATGGCTTCCTTTGCGGAACAGGCGGGCATGGATATGATACTGGTCGGGGATTCCCTGGGCATGGTGGTTCTTGGTTATGACAGCACCATCCCCGTAACAATGGAGGATTGTATTTCTCACTGCCAGGCGGTCAGGAGGGGCGCACCCAACACCTGGATTATAGGAGATATGCCCTTTATGTCATACCAAAAATCCGATGAGCAGGCGGTTGAGAATGCAGGCCGTTTCCTCAAGGAGGCAGACACCGACTGCATAAAGCTGGAAGGCGGCCGAAGGGTTGCCAGCCGAATAAGGGCTATAACCGATGCCGGCATTGTTGTCATGGGGCACATCGGCCTGACACCTCAAAGCTCTGGGCAGCTGGGAGGATTTAAGGCCCAGGGCAGGGACGTGTTGAGCGCAAGGGAGCTTATTAAGGATGCCCTTGCAGTACAGGAGGCGGGAGCATTTTCAATACTACTCGAGGCAGTACCGCCCGAACTGACGGAATTTATTGCAAAAAAACTGGAAATTCCCGTTTACTCTATAGGTGCGGGTCTGTGTGACGGTCAGGTACTTATCTGCGGTGACATGTTGGGACTATTCGAGGCCTTCACTCCAAAATTTGTAAGGAAGTATGCCAATGTGGCGGAGATTGAGATAAATGCATTTAAGCAATATATCAAAGAAGTTAAAAGCGGAGAATTTCCAACCGATGACCATGTTTACCATATTATTGACAGCAAAGAACAGTTTTATGAGATGTTCAGGGAATTTGATGAATAACATGGCATATTGAAATAAATACGAGTCCATGGTATAATACAAAAAGTCAAATCCGGGGGTAGATGGGTGCTGGTGTGCCTCCTGGTCTTCAAAACCAGTCGCTGGGCGTTAGTAGCGTCCGGGGTGGGTTCAATTCCCACATACTCCCGCCATTTAAACAGGTTTTGCGTTCATATGAGCGCAAAACCTGTTTTGTTTTTTGGTCAATTAACAAATTGTACGGTATATAAGTATTATGGTAATAGAGAGGAGGATGGGATATGGACAAAAAACAAGCCAAAATAAAAAATAAACAAAAAAAACGAAATGAAAAGGCAGCAACGGCAAGTGTAATGATAGAGGCTAAGGTGCCCTCAGCCTGCTATGAATTATCTGTAAAACCGGCGAACCATTCAATCCAAAAACATGAATCCGGATGATATAAGCGGAATGGTTAATGCCATACCGCTTATTATGATATATATAGTGCCCGGATACATTATCCTGCGGATCAGCAATTTTCAACTGTCAAGGAAAACAGAGCATAACCAGTATATACTGGTTAAAAGCCTGGTTATAAGCTTTGTGTTTTTATCAGCAGCAGAGGCTGTGTGGGGAATCATATTTCCCGGCAGCCATGTATTGGGTGACCCTGTATTCAGGAATGCGGTTATTTTATCTTCGGCAGCCGCAGGGGTTTTATTATCCAGGTTTCTAACCAGCATACTTTTCGAAAAGCTTTTATTAAGGCTTGGGATCTATAAGACTTTGAGAGCGGGTATCTGGAGTGATGTAGTGGATTTTGAATATGGTCTTTGGCTTATGGTGTATATGTCAGTAGATAGGGTGGTCTATGCCGGGAAACTGAGGAGGTATGTGGAGACCGAGAACTTGGGCAGTTATGTAGTATTTCTCAGTAATTATACACTGTATGATTATAATGCGGATGTGTTGAAGGATTATGTGGAAGACAACGATAAGTGGGTGGCGCTGCACTCCAAGGACATAGGCAGGATAGAGTTGTTTTACCATGAAAGAAGCAGCAAGATTGCACATTAGGGTCTTATGGGAAGACATGGGGAGGTGAAACGAACGGTATGACTAAGGAGCAGTTTATACAGGAAATTCTGCCAGGAGCATTGGACGGGCATAAGGAGTATAATATTTTACCTTCCCTTACGCTGGCCCAGGCAGCTCTGGAAAGCGGCTGGGGCAGAAATCATATACAAAACAACCTGTTCGGGATTAAGGCGACGGATTCCTGGAAAGGGAAGGTAGCCGAGGTATGGACCACGGAATATATCAATGGGCAGCCGCAGAAGGTTAGAGCGTTGTTTAGGGCCTATGACAGTTTTGCGGAAAGCGTGAGGGACCACAGCAGGCTGCTGGGAGAGCTGCCAAGGTATATAAGTGTAAGGGAGGCAAGCAACTATAAAGAAGCCTGCTATGCGGTACAGCAGGCAGGATATGCCACCGATCCCGAATACGCTGTCAAACTGATAGGTATAATCGAAACAAACGGATTTGAAGAGTATGACAACCAAGTCAAAAAAACCCACTGGGCGGAAGGGATATGGAAGAAACTAAACGAAATAGGTATCCCCGTCTATGAAAAAAGATATGATGAAAGGGCTACCCGGGGAGAGGTAATGGCTTTGGTTCTGAGGGCGGTTCAGCGTATAACGGGGAAATAAGGAATATGGGTATACACGCTAGAGGACATTTACAAGAAGTATGCTTACATCGTCCTCCAGCTTTTTGTCCAGCACAAAACATGAGAATCTGTCGAAGATTTCATAATACAGTCCCTCAGCAGATTTGTATAAATTGCATTCCAGTATTTCCATAAGCCTTTGGTCGGAAAAGGCAATACCCTCCCTGTTAACCGCTTCCACAAGGCCGTCGGAGTACAGCAAAATCCGGTCACCGGGCTTTAACTGTAATTTCTTGTCACTGTAAGCCGGCTGCAGGTATTCGCCCATTTTACAGATAGGAAAGGTGTCTTTGTTAACCAGATTGTAAACCTTCGAACCGGACAGCGCCACCGGCCGGGTGTTGAGTCCGGCGGAACAGTAGGTAAGTTCCCGTGTCCGGCTGTTGTACACGCCATAAAACATAAGCATATACATTTCGTCGGGGAATCTGGAGCTATTGAATTGCCGAAACAGGTCTGCCAGCGCCATGGAAGGGGACAGTAGAATCTGCTGTCTGTATGTGTCAAGCTTATTTGCCAGAATTGTTCTGTCGTTAAATATTGTTATAATGGCAGATGATATTCCATGTCCCGATACATCCGCCAGATAAAAACCAATATTCTCCTCATCAATCTGGAATACATTGAAAAAGTCCCCGCTCAGGCTTTTACATGGGACAAGGGCTGAATAAAATTCTAATCCGGTGTAGATAAGCTTCCGTTCGGGGAGTATGGACTGCTGTATCTCCCTTGCCAGTTCAATGTCTTTATACAGCTGGCTGTTGGCCTCCATAATCTTAAGCCTTGCCCTTTCTATTTCCTCCTCCAGAGTATCGGCATGGCGTTTGAGCAGGATGTCGGCTTTTTCCAGCCTTTCATAGGGCAGCTTTATGTTTTGCATAAACAAAATATTGAACATAATGGAATAGGCTATTATTTTAAATATATGGCCCGCCAGGTTGTACATGTCAAATACGCTTATATATAATGTGAAACACAGTTCACTGAATATGCTTATTATCAGTGCGGTGGCAAACATAATGGAAGCAGTGCTGCCGGTTTTTCTGAATTCAGATACAGACAGCACCACTGCTATTGCCTGTACTGCAATAATAGCGTATTCCGCCTGTATCTTTAACGGCGTAAGCCCGGTACCCTCAATATATACTTTGGGCAACAAATCCGAATGGAAGGTCACTATGTAAATTAACACAAAGGAGACCGAAAGGGATGTAATAAGGGCAATCCAGCGGGAAACCCCGGTTGTTTTATCCGGTTTAATACATGCTGTCCACAGGAAACCCAGCGCCATAATAAGACGGGCAATCACCCAGTATGTGGTCGGAATGGAGGCGCCGTTAGGAGCGAAAAAATCCGGCATTCCTTTAAATGACATGGTATGGAATATATCAAGGAAGCCGCCTATTAAGAATGCACAGGCCAGCACTATATATCTGAGGCTGGAACTGCGTTTGTATATATAGAAAACTATCGTGAAAATGGCAAAGGAAAATAGTATACTGATGAATTCCAAAAGGGAATGTAAAGACAGAAACCGTGATTCTCCTATGGAGGTGTGCATAAAGGCTCCGGCTCCCCCTAATAGTACCATGGATAAAAGACACAGCATAATGGCCATTATGGGATACAAATAATAGTTATTTTTGTAATCTGCGATTTTGTTAAGCATAGACAGCCCCCGATATTTTCTGAATCTATGTTAAAGATTTCTACAGGCGCCGCGCTTTTTCCTTCCGGGGCCGGAATAAACGGTAAATAATTGTCGGTTTGAGACATTAATTGTCGGGCAGCCGGCTGTTTTTTTCTATGCTTTCAAAGGCCGGCGGTATTATATCGGATACCCCGGAATCTTTTTCACCACCGGGGTTGGGACCAGATGTGATCGTATCCATCAGGCGAAAGATTTCTATCATTTCAATGGCTTTACACGCGATATTCATCGCAGCCTGTTCGCCGGGTTCAAGGTGTGGTTTTATTGCGGTCAGCATACCCAGGGAAGAGCGTCTATTGTCCGACTTGGAGGCAACCTTGTCGGAATAGAGCTCAGGATTCATTATATTCTTTAGTTCAAGGCATTTTGCCACAATGTGCATTAGCTGCTGATATGTAGGGTCCAGGTAAGGGAGAGATGCTTTAATAATTTTTATTTTTTTATCCTCTGCGAGGGAATCCATGCTAAAAACCGCCGGCCCGGGATGCGAATGCTTCCTTTCGGGACGATGGGTGCTATCCGTTACAGTCTGAGGTTTGGCCCCACCCGTTTGGGCGAACATTTTTGAGACCATCATAGCCAGTTTCAGCATTTGTCCCATATCCGGCGCCTTGTTTTTCTGCGCTGTTATTCTGTAATGACATTTTTCACACATTTCATTCATTGGGGTATCCATATGCTATCCCTCCAAAAAATGCTATCTTTATATAATATGCAAAAGCATCATAAATGACATTGAAAATCCAAAAAAAATCGGGATGACCCGACCGGACATCCCGATTAGCGGCAATATGTTATTCGAAGGATTTAAGTAGATTCTTAAGTTGTTCCACTTCCTCCTTTGAAAGGATTGGTTCAACAAACTGAAACAGCTTATTCTTTTCCTCTTGGGTGATTTCCTTTTTGCCGGAAGCCTCTTTAAGTTTCTTTGCCTCCTCAAACAATTCTGCCTCGCTCATATGTGAATACTTATCCAACATGTCGCTTATCAGTTCGGGGTTAATATAGTCCAAATTAATACCTCCCATCTACTCCTTATTAGTATACGCAGAACTTCCTAATGTGTTTCTAGAAAAATAAGAAGAATTATCAAAGGTATCAAAACGCTTAAGTTGGAAAACCCAATACCACCGGTTGTATCCGGATGGAGCTTCGTGCTTACGGAGGCGGAGGCATTTGCATATCGCCGTGAGTGCAGCAGGTCCTCCGCCATAACCTTTGACAGAGTAGCTAAGCTGTACGAGTAAACAAGCTTATCTATCACAGCACAGCATTCATTATCCACAAAGGGCTTAAGCGCAGAAAGAAGCCCTATCTCAGGGGGCGGGTTTTCGCTTAATATATCGCACTGGTTTTTGAGCATTTCTTCAAAGGGCTCGACATATTTTTTGTGCAGGTTATTGGTTATCAACTCCACTATCTCAACAGTATCCTGTTGTATTCTACTATCTATAGGTAGCACCTCCCTCACCGACCTTCACTATTTCCGCAAGGTCTATCAATCCTTTGCCCTGGGCATAGGCAGGGAAGTTTAAGTCCTTAGCGGTTGACAGCATCAGTTCCTTGACCTGTTCATTGGTATAGCCCGGAAACATTTCATGTATCAGGGCGGCGCAGCCGGATACAATGGGAGTGGCCATCGACGTGCCCGACAGGGATTTATACAGGGTTTCGTTATTGTCCGCCGGAACGGCCAGCGAAACAATATCCACCCCCGGCGCCACGATATCGGGTTTTGCCACCATTCTCCTGGTGGGACCTCTGCTGGAAAAGTTGGCTATGGTATCATCCTTGGTAGAAGTGGTTCCCCGGTCATCCAGGGCGCCTACAGTTATTACCTCGGGACATATACCCGGGGAGGAGATGGTATGCCTGGACGGGCCTTCATTACCGGCGGCACAAATCACGGTCATTCCCTTTTCCCATGCCGCTGCCACAGCTTTGTCAATGGGAGAATAGGACAGGGATTTAGGCTTTGAGCCCAGCGAAAGGTTCAGCACCTTTATATTGTATCGCTCCCGGTTATCCAGGACCCACTGGATGCCTGCAATTACGTCGGAGGTATCTCCGCTGCCCTCGGCGTTTAAGGTTTTTATCGCAATTATATTGGCTTCAGGCGCTATTCCGGAATATTTTCCCTCCGAGCCAAACCCGTTTCCCGCGATACAGCCTGTCACATGGGTTCCGTGGCCATTATCGTCGTAGGGCTCTCTTTTTTCATTTACATAGTCCCTGAATGCGGTAATTCTGCCCACTGGTTTCCAAAGGTCGGGGTGAAGTGTAACGCCGGTATCTATCACAGCCACACCAACGCCCTTACCGGTATATTTTACCGGTTCCGGATGGGCTTCCTTTATTGTTTCCCTGGCCACATCCATGTGTATAAAAACCTTGGTGTCATCGGTAACGTATTCAACCTCTTCCAGAACGGCGAGTTCCTCCACCAGGCCGGCGGGCGCCTCCAGGGCTATTGCATTGATTATGGGGAGATGGCGTTTAATCCTTACGTCGGGATGGCGGCATATGCATTTTTCCATATGGGACAGGCTGTGGCCTTTATAGTAAAGAATGACCGGTATTTTTTCGTTTTTATTTGTTCTTATTTTCGGTACCAGGGCAGGATCGATATAACGGTTGCGATATTGATTGGTCATCAGATTTTTTAAAAGAAGGAGCAGAAGGATTTCCCTTGAGTAATTCATTGATATTCACCTCACAAAAATACATCTACAATATTCTATGGGTTTAACAGCGAAATTGTTAAAGGAGTTAAGGGGCTACATGAAAAATCATCCATGGACTATAGGACCAATACCGTTTATAATAGTGATATAACATTATGTAAACCGAAGGGTGATTAGATGAGACGAAAAAAATTCATTATCATATTGTCCGTCGTCCTATTGCTGGCAGTTGCTGCCGGCAGTGCATATTTTTATGGGCAAAGCGTTAAAAATATTGAGACAATAACATATTTGGATTTTGTTGAAAAGGCGGAGGACGGCAAGGTTGAGGTAATCTATCTTGGTGACAGTCCCAGTTTGGATGGCCAGATGACAGACGGTACCAGGTTTATTACCGAGAATCCACGAAATGAAGGCTTTAAAGAAAGTATGCTTGTGCTTGGAGTGAAGGTAGAAGAGGGCCAGAGAAGCAGTGCGCTGCTGTCGGTTTTGCGGGTGCTGCTGGTTTTTGGCATAGTGATATTTGCCGTCTGGGGCATTTCTAAGCTTATGAACAGGGGAACAGCGGGACATAAGAGCCAGGCTGACAAACTGACCACGATGCAGTGCGAGACGGTAAAAGACGCTGGCGTTGTTTTTGATGATGTTGCAGGGAATCAGGAGGCCAAGGAAAGCGTTAAGGATATAATTGATTTTTTGAAAAACCCTGACAAGTATGCACGGATGGGAGCGCGAATGCCAAGGGGTGTTGTTTTTTACGGTCCTCCCGGAACAGGTAAAACAATGCTGGCAAAGGCGGTGGCTGGGGAAGCAGGGGTTCCTTACTTTGCCTTTTCAGGTTCGGATTTTGTACAGATGTATGTTGGAGTGGGAGCCGCTCGTATACGGGATGTGTTTAAGAAAGCCCGGGAAATGGGCAGATGCGTAGTGTTTATTGATGAGATTGATGCCCTGGGTAAAAAAAGAGAGGCATTATCCTCCGGCGGGAATGACGAGAGGAGTCAGACCCTCAATGCCCTGCTTACGGAAATGTCCGGGTTCAATGCCAATGAAGGCATTATAGTAATTGCGGCCACCAACAGGCTGGATGTGCTGGACCAGGCCCTGCTGCGGCCGGGAAGATTTGACAGACAGGTGGAAATAGGTCTTCCGGATATTAACGGAAGGTTCGAAATAATAAAAATCCACAGCCGTAATAAACCCCTAAGTCAGGATATTGATTTAAAAAGCCTTGCGCATCAGACGGTATTTTTCAGCGGTGCGCAGCTCGAAAATCTGATGAATGAAGCCGCGATTTTTGCTGCAAAAAGGGGTTCAAAGCTGATCGAAAAGGGCGATATTGACAAATCCTACTATACTGTTATTGCCGGCGCGGAGAAGAAGGACAGAAGCGCTATTTCCCGGTCGGACAGGGAGATAACCGCATATCATGAAGCGGGGCATGCCCTGGTTACCAAGCTGGTTGCGCCCGAAAACCGCGTTACCAAGGTTACCATAATACCAAGCACCAAGGGAGCCGGTGGTTTTAGCGTATCGCTGCCGCCGGACAGGATGTACAGAAGCAAAAAGCAAATGGAGAGCAGTATCAAGATTGCCCTTGCGGGGCGGATAGCCGAGGAAATTATATTTGGCAGGGAAAACGTGACCACCGGAGCTTCAAATGATATAGAGAAGGCCACGCAGATTGTAATGGCTTTGGTTAAACAGTTCGGTATGGGAGACAGTACCGGCATGCTGAATTACGACATCCTCTTTCATAACAGTGTTGCCAATCAGGAGCATATAGTAGAGGAATGCAGGGCCTTTATGGACAAGTATTATAAGGAAATCTCCAACCTGCTGGTGGAAAACAAATACCTGCTTGACAAAATAGCTCGTACACTGCTGGCGGAGGAATCGATAGATGAAGAGTGTCTTGAAGGCATATTGTCCGGTGAACGGTGTGAACCGACCGTTCCAGCCGGTGACCATGTACCCCAAAAAAGCGGAGAAAAATCTGCGGCAATGGCATAGCAAACAGTAGGACAGGCAGTGTGTTTGGCAAAGCTTAATCGTAAGTGTTCAACGGCCGGATGGAGGCCTTTGTTTTAGGAAGTATCCCAGCGTAGAGCGGGCAAGGGCCCTCTCTAACAGGTTGTCCGACTGCACATTGAGTTCTGATACCGGCTTTGTAAACAGTACCGGGAAAAAGCTGCCAATCTGCCTGCCGTATATATCCATACACCGGTTGGGCGTAACGCCCGGCCAGGCGTTGCAGCTGGCAACAACGCGTCTGTGGCCTGCATCTATGTATTTGCCAAGGTCAAGGTAGACAGGGTGGTCGGTTTCGAATATATACCCGTCCAGGCTGCCTGTTGGAATACCCTCTATGCCCTTTACCTGATAAGGCCGTGTATCAAAATCATAGGGGTCGGCGGTTAGGTCCAGTATTACAGCGTCCTTTGGCAAACATCCTATCAGGTGGTTTCTGATTATCGGGACTGTGGGGTCGTTTCTTTTGCTGGTATCTGCCAGAATATCCGTAGCTTTAAATAAATCCTCTAGACTTTTATGGTCCCGGGTGATGCTTCTGCCTGCACATTGCACAAGCACACCCGGGATTTTTCGTTGTTCTGATGTTTCATATAGTTTTAAATTGCCATATTTGGAGGCTGCCCTTGCGGCATGCATACCCACCGCTCCCATTCCTATAATGGTTACCGTTAAATAGGGCTTTTTGGCACTAATAAACCACGGTCTGTCCTTAAGCAGTGCCTGGAAGGCCGCATTCATTCCGTTCCATGCGGTACCGGCGATGTTTTCCACCAGCCTTTGGTCATTATCATCTTTAACTGCATCCAGGGAAACACCGGTTATGTTCCGTTTTACGAGATTTTCTATCCTGTCCGGCCTTGTTTCATAATGTATCATTGATACCAATATGCTGCCGGGTTTTAAAAGATCCAGTTCTCCGGCACTGGGGAACCGCAGCACCATTACAATGTCCTGATTATATGCCTCTGCCAGTGTGCCAAACCTTGCCTTCGGATTGGCTTTTGTATAGCTTAAAGGGTTGATATCCATCCCACGGCCGTAATCATGCTCCAGTACAACTTGGATATCGTACTGCGCAAGCTTTTCTACAAAGCCGGGCAGAAAGGCCCGTTTTTCACCGGCTTCCTTATGCATTCCGGGCAGTCCAAGGCTTCTGGCGGTCATTTTTTTCCTCCTCTATGAGTTTACTCATTAATTTTATTATACCCAGAAATCTATATGTGAAAATTCATATGCGCAGTTGCTGATATAATCAATTATTCGTTGGATTTCATAGTATAATATAGTGCCAATAAAGTTTTGGAGGGAGTACAGGCTAATGGATGACCTGAACAACCAGATAGGTTGGCTGCTGGCAACCGATGCTTTCAGAAGCCTTCTGGAAAATGATTTATTGAGTACGGCCAAGCTGAATGCGGCTATTGCGCTGCTTATTAAGGCACGTATTCCCTTTGATGTAGTCTTCACACCGGGAACGAGAAGGGTGAGGCCCCAGGCTGTTATAACCATAAATATCAACCCGAATACCACAATATCCTTTACAGTAAGGTTTGAATCTCAAATTATTTAGACCCGTCTTTAAATAAAATACCCGTTTAATGAAATACTATAGTAAGGAATACATGCAACAGGCGCCGGTTCTCGTTTGCAGCAAAAGCCCACCTTGGGACCGCCGGAACCTGGTACATGTGATCTGAAAGCGACAAAAGGGAGGAATGGAATTGCTGGGAGAGGGGATTGTAAAAAATATAATAGATGAAATGCTCGAGAGAATGCGTGAACTGGAGACCACCAAGAGTCCCAATCTTGTCCATGGTTTTTCGATGCTAAAGATTGCTGCAATAGCAGAAAGGGCAAAGCACGGGGTTCCCGTAAGGGAGATGTACGGTTCAACCAGAAAACTCCCTACCTTTGAGGAACTTATGTTTGTCCCCGCTATGATAGATGTGCTTCCGGTCAGCCCAAATACGGTTAACACCGAGGTGGTTATAGGAAAAAATACAAGTAAGCCGGTTAAAATATCCACTCCAATAATGCTGTCTGCAATGGCTTTCGGGCTTTCGGTCAACCGCCGGACCAAGATATGCTGGGGAAAGGCTTCGGCTGCCGCCGATACCGCCTGTAATTCGGGAGATACCGGTTTTTACCCTGAAGAACGAAAATATGCGAGATATTACATAGTCCAGCTTAACAGAGCCCGTTACGGCAACTCGGAGGAGGAAATAGAGCAGGCGGATGCCGTGGAAATACGCTTCGGCCAGGGAGCGATGGGGGCACTATCAGGGACCGTTGACGATGCGGATGTCGACAAAGAGCTTGCAAAGCAGTTGGGTGTAAGACCCGGTAAGAGTTCAACCCGGCCAATGCTGCACCCCGAGATAGATCAGGGGAAAACCTTAAAGGATATAGTTCAAAACGTCAGGAATATCAATCCCGACATACCGGTGGGCGTAAAGGTTGCCGCAGGGAATATTGAAAAGGACCTTGACGCTGTCATAAATGCGGGATGCGACTTTGTTACCATAGACGGCGGCGGAGGCGGGACCGCAAACTCCCCCGAGGTAACCATAAACAACCTGGGCGTTCCGCTGGTATACGCCGTTGGCAGAGCCCACCGCCATTTAGTCAGCCGTGGTGAACGCGGCAATATAGATCTGATAGTAACTGGAGGCTTAAGGGATGCGGGGGACTGCCTGAAGGCCATGGCCCTTGGTGCCAATGCCGTTTATCTGGGCGAGTCGGCCCTTATAGCCATGAGCTATTCCCAGTGGGACAGGGTGCCGCCGGGAACCGCACCTTCCGAGATGTTCCTTTCCTTTGGCGACCATGAAGAGCTGCTGGATATCGAGGAGGGAACAAAGGCTTTGGCCAATTTCATTAAGGCTTCCACGTCCGAGATAGCTATGCTGACAGGCCTGGTTGGGAAAAATGATATTAAAAAGGTCAGTATTGACGATATGATAGCCCTTACGGAGCATATGAGTAATGCCACCGGTGCACGCCTGGCATGGCAGTAGAAAAGAAGTATCCAAAAATGCCATGGATAAATATATAGACCACCGGAAAAGGTGTGCTTTTGTTTGCGCTTATTATCGGCAGCAATAGAAGTTGCTGCTATTTTTGTCTATTTAGAGGAAAATATAAACAAATGTAGAACTCTTATGTATAACACCTAGATATATCAGTTATGGCACTGTAATATGTTAGTGATGCCATAGATAAATCTAATTGACTTTTATTCTAATTGGCCGCATCCAATAATACCAAATAATTATTCATTATATTTTCAAAATATCTTCAAAAAAAATAAGACTATGATAAAATTAATTTGCGTAAGTAAATTGAGAAAGGGGTGTGGAAATGAGTTCAAATAATAATATTATCTTGAATAGAGTTTTCACCCGCAGTACTTTTACGGAGTTGCTTAAAGAACAATATAGTAATACATACTACCAAGTCATTAAACGCTATATAGAAAATATTGAGACTAAAAGCAATCGAATTCTAATAAGTGAAATATACAAAGTTATGGCGCATAATTATCGAAATGAATATGTGTATAAGAATACTCTGCTAAACAGATTGTTAATTGCCAAGCATAGCTTGAAGACGACTACAGCATTAACTGAGATACCGATAAGCAAATCAAAGGCTGATTTTGTATTGATAAACGGTAAAGCAATCGTTTATGAAATCAAAACAGAATTAGATAGCTTTGATCGATTGGAAAACCAATTGAGCAATTACTATAAAGCCTTTGATAATGTATGCGTGGTAACCTGTGAGGATAATTTTGAGAAGTTAGATAGATTGCTGAAGTATAGCCCTGCTGGCATTTATATTCTGACGAAACGAAATAGACTTAGTGCTAGAAAAGAGCCTATTACTGATAATACTAACTTAGACTCAAATATTATGTTTAAGATTTTAAGGAAGCGAGAATTTGAGAATATATTAAAAATCCATTATGGAGAGCTCCCTATAGTATCACAAGTTAATTATTATAATGAATGTTATAAACTATTCGGAAATATTGATATCCAAGAAGCTTATCAGTATATGTTAAAGGAGCTAAAAAAGAGAGCCATAATTAAAATTGAGGAATATAAAAGAATACCCTATGAATTGAAATACCTGGCTTATTTTTCAAAATATAAAACGTTAGATTACCAGCGATTAGATAATTTTTTGAATAAAAAATTTGGAGGTTAGTCTTATGTATTTTCCATATTTACGTGGAAGACAATATGAGTTGCTTGCCTTATGCGAATTGGTAGATGCTCACCGCCTTGGCAAACAATCCATCCCAATTATTGAGCCAGTGAAACCATCCTCGACTTTAATTAAAGTTTTGAATTCCTTCACAAAGAATAATCAAGAAATAGCCATTATTCATAATCCGCAGGTAGGATCTTTCTCTAAAGATATACAAGACGAAAAGAGAAATGAATTTAGAGAGAAATATAAGGAATTATTGCAGAATAAGTTAGTAATAAAAGCTCATATTTTAAACAAACATTCTAAATTGGAACTTAAGCAATTAGAAACACAAGGTTTTGACAAAAACGATCTATTGATAATAAGTAATAAACGTGATTATGTAAACTTATATCCAGAAGAGTTTCGCACATCTATTCCTCGCTATATACTAATACCTGACGAAAGCATATTCAGACGTAAAATAAGAAGAAACCGGGTTTTACTCGCCGATAAATTCGAAAAACAAAACCGAAATATTGATTATGCAATAGTTGACGATGAGCCCTTTTCAGATGATCATTTATTCTATAGAGATGATGGTTTTATTGGATTTTCAGACTACTCAATTGTAGGAGATACTTTCTTGGAAGCTGGCTTCGCACCCTATGCAGTAGCGTTACATATTGTTTATTTTGCAGATGATGAAAGTTTGCGTATTAGGCATTTTGTTTCTATTTCAAACGAAGATATCACGAATCCAGCAGGAAAATTCTATGAAGCATTAATAAAGCTAAACGATTGGGATATGTCACACAAAATGGATACACTTGGCCTGTCAGGGCTTTTAACACATTTTGAAGACGAGACATACCCTGGACTGGGAACAGTAAAAAAGCTTTCTATGATGCATCATATTGAATTAGTTGGACGATATCTTAACGAGGTATAATAACGATGATATGTTGTGAAAAATGTTTTAAAGATATAGAAATTAAAGCCATTCTTAAAAGTTTAAATCAAGTTGGCATATGCGAATTATGTGGAAAAGTAAATGTAAATATTTATAATACTGATACAAACAATGAACTAGCAGAGATGTTTGACGACTTATTAAATATTTACACTATTAGAGAAAACTTACCCGATGGTTATCCACGTGAGAATGTAAATCTGTTAAAAGATGAACTTTGCAGACGATGGAATATTTTTAATATCGATAAAGACTTAGCATATAGAGCTATTACTGGTATTTGTAGCGAGAAATATCATGAACATCCGGAAATATTTGATACACCTATTGGAATTTTGGAATTACATCAGACAGATTATCTTGAAGAACATTCAATAATGAAAACCTTTGAGTGGGAGAATTTTGTTGAAGGAATAAAAACTAATAACCGTTTCCATACAGATTATATAAATAAAGAAGTGCTTTATTCTTTCTGTAACTATATAAAAAAAATATATAAGACAGGAGCTATATTCTATAGAGCAAGAATTTGCTCAGATGAGACAGGCTTTACTATTAACGAAATGGGGGCTCCTCCTGTAGGAGATGCCACTGGTGGTCGAGCTAATCCCATAGGAATAAGCTGCTTATATCTTGCTGATACCGATATAACTGCTCTTAATGAAATTAGAGCGGGTATTTATGACTATGTTGCAATAGGTAAATTTGTTCTTAAACAAGATATTGAGGTTGTTAATCTAACAATTGTGGATCAGATCAGCCCTTTTGGGGGGATAGATAATACCGTTCATGCAGTAAATAAAAAGCATTTGCAGAAAATAAGTGCTGATATTGCAAAACCTTTACGAAGACACGACAGCCCACTTGATTATCTTCCTACTCAATATATTAGTGATTACATAAAAAGCAGAGAATTTGCTGGTATAGAATACAAAAGCACGATGAACCAAGGTGGATATAATCTGGCAATATTTGAAGGAAAATTATTTGAATGTACAACTGTGGATGTTTACGATATTCGCGAATTGAAATATGAATATGATAAGTTATAGCATATAAACAGCTCAAGGGGTTTCAGTGTTTTCAATTTGTGTAGCGAAGAATTATTCAAATACTTTAGATAGTCTTAGATACTGGCTCGGAAAAAGTGAGACTACAGAAGAAGTAATTATTGCATCATTTGAAAAAAACAATAAGTGATTTCATCCATAAGCCATACGATATTGTTGGGGAAGTGGCTAACAGAGAAGCTTATTAAAACAAGTTAATAAAGATAGAAAAACTGTATATGAATCTGTCAAACAGACAAATTATTATACCAGGTATATGAACGGCTTTATTGTCCAAAATTGTTAATATATCTGTCTATAAGACACTTATGGTATATTTTATGTAATGTATAATAAAATAGCTATAAATTAGATTGTCTAATCCATAGATTGTAAAAAATAAGATTTTTCATATAGACGGAGGAGATTTAATATGAGTTTTGACGTTGTAAGAGGAAAAGTTAATAAAATAAATCCGACTCAAAGTCTTGTGAAGAACATAACAAGATACTTTGAAAATAAACATGATAGTGGGACTTTATTTTTAGGTTATCCATTATCAGCTGGATCAGAATCCAAAGTTACAATAGATGCACTACTAGTAAGTAAAAGGTGTGGCTTAATTGCATTCATTTTCCCGGAAGATAGTAATAGCCCTGAATTAATAATGGAAGAGCAAGATACGCTTTATTATCATCTTGATTACAATTTTAAAAAGTATATCAGTCTTAAGAAAGGAAGAGATTTAGCCTTTGAACCTATTGTAGTTTCAGTATTTCCAGATGACAGTTATCCAAATATTGAAGGAGAGTATACACTTATATCCATTGAAGAAATAGAAAAAGTATTGAATGAAAACCAAGATTTTAGTTTTGATGTTTATAAGAGATTATGCGAGGTACTTCAAAGAGTTGCAAATATAAAACCAAAGAAAAAACGTCAAAATGTTAAAAAGGAATTATCTTTTGGTGGTAAGATTAAAAAAATTGAAAGGGAAATTGCTAATCTAGATCAGTGGCAAAAGAAAGCAGCATTAGAATTACCGGAAGGGCCTCAAAGGATAAGAGGGCTAGCGGGTTCCGGCAAAACCATAGTTTTGGCACTTAAAGCAGCATATTTACATTCTCAATTTCCAGAATGGAATATCGCAATTACATTTTACACAAGGTCATTATCTCAGCAATTTAAAGATTTAATAAGACAATTTTATTTTGAGTTTTCAAGTGAAGAACCTGATTGGGGAAAAGTAAATATTGTTCATGCATGGGGAACAAGTTTCGAAAATGGCATATATTCAATTGCGGCAAGGTCAGTGAATGTTACACCGCTTAACTTTAACACTGCAAAAATGAAATATGGGAGAATAAATGCTTTTAGTGGTGTTTGCGAAGAGCTACTTCCATATTTTGGTGATGATTATGAACCAGTTTTTGATGCGGTCCTAATTGATGAAGCTCAAGATTTACCTAGTACGTTTTATAAGATTATATTTCAATTAACAAAAAAACCAAAAAGAATAACTTGGGCGTATGACGAGTTGCAAAACCTTAGTGAAATTGAAATGCCATCTCTTGCAGAAATGTTTGGAAGAGATTCAGAAGGCAATTTAAATGTTATTTTAGAAAAAAACCCTGATGAAGCGCAAATGGATATAGTACTTCCAATATGCTATAGGAATCCGCCTTGGGCATTAACATTAGCTCATGCATTAGGATTTGGTATATATAGAGATAAAGGGATGATTCAGATGTTTGATGAACTTAAGCTATGGGAAGATATTGGGTATCAGCGTATTAGTGGTAGGTTGCAATATGGAAATAAGATCATATTAAAACGAAGTACAAAATCAACACCAGAATATTTTGCTGATTTATTAAAACCAGAAGAAAGCGTTCAATCAAAAGTATTCAAATCTGCCGAAGAACAATATAAATGGGTTTCAAATCAAATAAAGAATAATATTGAATATGATGAACTTGACCCTGACGATATTTTAGTAATTTTCCCTGATGCATACCGTTCTAATAAAGAGTCCATAGATTTTAGAAAGTCTTTAAATCAATTAGGCATTAAGTCTGTATTAGCTGGAGTAGATACAGATAGAGATACATTTAAAATGCCTGAATATATATCTTGTTCGAGTATATACCGAGCTAAAGGTAATGAAGCCCCCATGGTATATATTGTGAACGCAAATCATTGTTCTGATGGTTTGGAGTTAATTAAGTTAAGGAACATACTATTTACGGCGATAACAAGATCAAGAGCGTGGATAAGAATATGTGGAGTTGGAGAAGGAATGGATTTACTCCAGGAAGAAATAAACAAATGTATAGAAAAGGGATATATTTTAGATTTTAAGTTGCCTACCAAAGAAGAGTTAGAATCAATAAGAAGAATAAATAGGGAAAGAACACAGGAAGAAGTGAAAAAGATAAACCTCGCTCAGAGCAATGTAAAGCAACTTATTGAAGGTTTTGAGAAAGGAGAATTAGATCCTGAATTGATACCAGAATTAGAAGTGTTACTAAATGTGTATAAAAAATCAAAAATGAGTGATAACGAAGATGAGTAAAAAAATTGTTAAATACAATAAGAACATCCAAAATACTGCTGAAGAGATGAACAATACAATGATTCTATTATTTGGTTTGAAATTACTTTATTACTATAAAGAAGTAAGACCTCAATTTTCGAATGGAAAACAAATCATTACTTGGGATAATCATATACCTGATAGAGCAAACTGCGGCCCATTTTTTACTACTTTAAAACAATATGAACACATTCTTAAATCCGGTGCTTTTCACTGTATTTTGTTCGATGGTTCAATTATTAGATCTGCCTTTATATTTGATAGTAATAACTTGATTAATCATAGCCACCTGTGGTGGCCAGCACCTTATAATAATGAGAGTTATATTGAAGAAGTTACACCACAAAGCAAATATGAAGATTTTATAAATGATTCTAATTGGAAAAAAAGATTGAGAATGAGAAGCCCTATTAGAATAGATTTTGATCCAAAAAATATGAATGATAATCATCCATTGGTTCATATGCACATTCAGCACCAAGAGACAAGAATTCACATAGATAAGCCTATTTGTTTTAATAAGTTTGTAAAATATATTTTTCAAAATTTTTATTCTAGTATTGATCTGGATTTTAGAAAATGGAATTTATTAGACTTTTCATATGAAAAATCAGAGATATATGGACACATTTCTTCTAGAATAATAATTTAAATTTGAAGCTCTTTGAGTATCTAATATATTTGTTGTTGGCGCAGTTCTGTTGCTTCTTATAATCGGGGTTCAGGCGGTATTGTCCACTAGAAAGCGCGTGGTATTTAGGTATATTATGCCAGTGCTGTTCCTCATTCTTGCCGGATATAATTTGTACAAATCTTCTATATACAATCCCTATCCCACCATGCAAGAGGGTATGCTTATGACCTTTGGCATAATGGGATTTGGAATTTCTGCTGTTACGTTGGTCATTTGCAGGATAGTTCAAAAATATAAGGCCGGAAACAGATAAGAAGGCTTGGCCTGGACTATTTCATATTTTTCATCCTTTTGCCCCAATCGGCCAGGGCTTTGAGGGCAGGGATAAGGTCTTTTCCGTTATCGGTCAGGGAATACTCAACCCGCGGGGGTATCTCCATGAATTGCTTCCGGTTTATGATACCATAGGCTTCCAATTCCTTTAGCGATTGAGTCAGCATCATGTTTGTAATTCCATCAATGCTCCTTTTCAATTGATTGTATCTCATAGTCCCATTTTTACTTAATGCCCAGATTATTGGCAGTCTCCACTTGCCGCCGATAAGGTTTAAAGCAAATGTTAACGGACAGTTGTCAAAGCTGCTTTTATACAATCCTTTGTCATTCATAATACCACTCCAATACTCAGCTTAAACTTCCTTAAGCAGAAAATACTGCATACTTGTCACAATCATTGTAACTGATACAATGATATCAAAGCTGACCTGGCAATCAAACATGTTTTTAATTTTTTAGAGAGGAAGATTAGTATGAATATACATTATGAGGTAATTTCCGAAGATAATATCAATTGCATTAGGGACTTGTGCAATGGCTTAATGGATTATCAAAAATCCATAGCGCATATCCATCCTGAGTTTTTCGATGGCATGTGTTTTGAAACCAGAATGGTTCCGGCTGTCAAGAGTTCTAAAGCTAACTACATAGTAGCAGCTAAAGACGGTGATGAAGTGGTTGGGTATGCCTATAGCACCATTGCGCCAAAGGAGACATACTCCGGCGGTTTTGCTACTTTACAATGTGACGCCTTTTTTGACTTTGATTCTGTAGAAAATGCTGATGTGGGCTGTCTTTCCCAGTTTTTCATAAAAGAGGATTACCGTAATGCAGGAATTGGAAGCGTTCTGTTTGATAAGTCTATGGATTGGATATGTTCATTTAAGTCAATAAGAGATGTATTTATATTTGTATCAAACGGAAATGACGGTGCGTTGAAATTTTATGTGGATAAAGGTTTCAAAATCAGTCACCGGATACTGGATGGGTTTATCACAGTGTTAAGGAATAACTAAGCCCTGCTGCTTGATGTCTTAGGTTATTTATATTAAGTCTGCCTTATCGGGTGGACTTAATATTTTTTTATTATTTATTGTACAATTAATAAAAAAATACGTTAAACTATGAAGGGATATTGAAAATATTTTCGTCTAGTTTAATGAAAGGGGACACACCGCTACTTGCGGGAATTCCTTGCTGCGGAATGTCCCCGAATGATAGACTTCGAGGTCAGGGACACACCGCTGCATATAAGGTCAGGGGACACACCTTTATAGCTGGTATTCCTTTATGGCCAAGGAATGTCCCCATTAGAACTCCTTGTTGCGGAATGTCCCCGAATGATAGACTTCGGACTAGAGACAGAGGAAAGGGGGGGAGAGATGAACTCAGAGGATATCATAATAAAAAAGGCGGCCGCCGGCGATAAAGCCGCCTATGAACAACTGGTGGATAAATACAAAGGATACGTATACGCAATCATTCTAGGCTTAACAAGGGACAGCTTTCATGCCGAAAACATTGCCCAGGAGGTATTCCTGAAAATTTACATCTCTTTACCCCAGTATGAGTTCAAAGGTTTTAGGACCTGGATAGGCAGGATTGCAACCCACAAGGCAATAGACTGGAAAAGGAAGCAGCAGAAGATACAGGCAAAGGAAAAGCTTGTGGCGGTGGAGGAGAACTTGCCGGCACAAGAGGCCGGTAACAGCATTGAGGATGCTGTTATAAGGCAGGAGGATGCTATTAGAATCAGACATCTGTGCAGCCAATTGCCTGATAACTACAGAACGGTGGTTAAAAAGTACTACTTTTCGGGGAAGAGCTACCGGCAGATAGCCAGCGAGGAAGGTATAGCGGTTAAGACGGTGGAGACCAGACTCTACAGGGCAAAACAGAAATTAAAGGAACAGTGGAAGGAGGGTGGTTAGATGATGCATTTTACCCGGGAGGATTGGAAGGCCTTTTCGGAAGGTCTGGTAGAAGAAAAAAGGTATATAGCAATGGAGGAGCACCTGCTAATATGTAACACATGCGTTGAAATATACTTATCCTTTTTCCCCGAAGAAAATGCAGCCGGTTTCGCTAAAGAGCTCAGTCCACAGTTTACCTCCAACGTTATGAGCAGGATTGGCGGCTTGAAGCCACAAGGAAGGAGAGCAAAGAGCAGACAGGGAATCATTTCCTATTATACCGCAGCAGCCTGTATAACACTGCTGCTAATGTCTGCGGGAGTATTTGAGGGCTTTGCCCATATGATACCAGTAATAACCCAGGCAAAAATACAAGCAGAACATCCATTAGAAACTGATAACGGGAATCTAATCGAATTTGGATGGTCGGATAGGCTTTTAAACAATACTTTGACATTTATAGACTCGATAAAACCAAAGGGTGAAGAGGAGGTAATGTATTGAAAAAAAAGAGTAAGTTTGTAGTGTTTGTTTTATCGATTATACCGGGATTAAGCCATATTTATCTGGGGCTAATGTATAGAGGGTATATATTTTTAGGAACAGCGGCCGCAGCCGTAGCCATAATTCTAGGACTTTCCGTGTTGTCCCATAGCGAGGGACCTTTGGTATTGCTGGCAGGACTGCCGGTCTTGTGGTTGGTTGCTCTGGTAGACAGTATGTCCCTGACTGCCAGGGTTAATGGCAGACGGGAGCTAAACGATGATACGGGGGACAGTCCCAGGATTGATATAGATATGGGGGAAAACAAAATGAGCGATCAGAACAGAAAAATTATAACCTGCCTGCTGTCTGTGGTTCCGGGGGCCGGGCACATGTTCATGGGCTATCAGAAGCTTGGGCTGGAATTGATGACTCTGTTTTTCTTCTCCTTCTTTTTCATCGACTGGCTGAGGATTGGGTTTTTCATGTTCATAATACCGGTAATATGGTTTTACAGCATGTTTGATGCCCTTAACAAGGCTTCCGGTGAAAGGGCCCCGGTTGAAGATAATCTTTCGGTACTGGATTTTATCGGCGAAAACAGATATAAGTGGAGCGGTTCCAAGCTGCTGGGATACGGGCTTATAGGTATAGGATTGCTGCTTATATTCGACAGGATAATCTCACCGATGATACCCTACGAAATCAGGAGTTATTTGCAGACGGGAATAGTTGCCCTGCTGTTTATATCAGGCGGTATTAAAATACTTATGGGCGGCCGTAAGGAGCCCAGTGTTAACCAAGAGGAGGTAGTCGAGCAATGCGAAGATGGAGAGTAGGGACCCTGTCCTTAGGAGTCTTGCTGATTGTCCTGGGTGTTATTATGCTGTCTGCACAGTTCAGGCAGGTTGCCATACTTGATATGCTGCTTACATGGTGGCCTTTGATACTTGTATTGATTGGAGGGGAAATACTTATACATGTCTATGCCGCGAAAGAACCCGAACCCAAAATAAAATATGATGCCTTCAGTATTTTTATAATAATGGTTATAGTATTTTTCAGCATAGGAGTATATTCCCTCACAGCCACCGGTGTCCTTGAAAGAGTTACCTGGATGGTGGAGAGCAGCATTATTCCGGTGGAGGTGCCTGATGACAGAATTGTTATAGACGAAGGGATAGAAAGGTTAGTGGTATCCGCTCCCCGGGGAAAGCTTAACATTAAAAAAAGCAGCAATCCCGAAGTGGTAATTTTCGGGGAAGCCTTTGTAAATGCAGCCGACAGGGATGAAGCCAAAAGCTTGGTGGAGCAGAACCGAGTGGTTACCCACCGGGAAGGGGATACCCTCTTTGTACAGTTTTTATCCAATACCTGGTCGGGGGACTTCAAACCAAGCATCAGGGAAATACGACATACCATATTACTGCCCTCAGACAGGAACGTGGAGATTAGCGGACCCAATTATTTCAACCTTGATATTGACGGCGAGGCCCTGGGGAATGACTGGCTTATAAAAGGAAATGGAGTGCTCAACATCACAGCTGTAAAAGAGTCAGATCTAGCCATATCGGCACAGGTTAAAAGCCCCGGTCACCTTGGGGGAAACGTAAATTGGGAAACCGATGAAACAGCCCTTTCGATGAATGGAGGGTCTGTTTTGAAAGGACAACTCAAATGGGGGGAAGGTAATAACAAAGTAAATATTATAATTGATGGCGGTGAATTAGCGGTCAATGAAATATAGTATGTAAGCCAAGCCAAAGGCTCAGAATACTCAGTTCTGAGCCTTTGGTGTTTTTTAAACCCGGACTGTTTGTTAATCGTTGTCATTGTTATCTTGTCTGCGTGGTATACAAATAACTTGCCCTATTTGAAGGTTATCAGGGTCTATACCGGGATTAGCCCGTCTTATGGCTTCAACCGTTGTGTTAAATCTTCTGGCCAGAGCAAACAGAGTATCCCCTGACCTTATGGTATATGGTCTTGTATTCGCAGGGCACTCGTCGGGTGGTTCAGGTGTCACAGCCCGGGGGATGCAAATTATCTGGCCTACCCTCAGGGCTTCAGGGTCTATACCGGGGTTAGCCCGTCTTATGGCTTCAACAGTTGTGTTGAATCTTCTGGCCAGAGCAAACAGGGTATCCCCTGCTCTAATTGTATATGGCCTTGTGCCGGCAGGACAGGTAACCGGAGGACCAGGACGCGGTATGCATATCACCTGACCGATCAGCAGCGCATCGGGATTTACTCCGGGGTTTGCAGCTATTAGCGCTTCCAGAGAAACATTGAACCTTTGAGCTATGGCAAAGAAAGTATCTCCCGCTCTTATTGTGTAGGGCTCTGTGCCGTCAGGGCATTCATCCGGCGGTACTGCCAGCGGTATGCATATCACCTGGCCTATCATAAGCCTTTCGGGATCAATTCCCGGATTCGCCTCCAGCAAATCGTCCAGGGACACATTAAAGCGGCGGGAAATGGCAAACAGAGTATCCCCGGCGCGTATTGTGTAGAAGTTGCCTCCAGGACAGGATGGGAAAATAGGCTGTCTGGGGATGCATATCACCTGACCAACCTGAAGGAAATTGGGATTCACATTGGGGTTGGCCGATATTAACGCCGGCACCGTTGTGTTAAACCGCTGCGCAAGTGAGAAAAAAGTATCACCCGGCCTTATGGTATATGCTACTGTGTTTGGGGGGCATTGTCTCCCCATAAAGTTATACACTGAAATATCACCTCCTCAATATAAGGTATTCAAAGTATGAAAAAAAGTTCTGAAAAGGAAAAAATTATTAGCTGTACACAACCCGACCGAAAAGTATTGACAGGTAATAGGCACTGCGAATACACATAAAGGGAATTGGGATAAGCTGTCGAATTAGATTATTAATAGATAATACAGGGGAGGTAAGAGTGTGGCGAAATCGCGGATTCTATTCGTGTCAACATACCCTGAACTGACTGCCATGGCCAGTGATATTTCAGATGAACTGCGTATACCTTTGAGCATATACGAAGGTGGAATAATGAGAAACGGCCATCTTTACGCCAGGGAAAAGGAAAGGGAACTGGATGTGATAATAAGCTGCGGGGCCACAGCTGCAGCTATCAAAGAGCTTGTCAGCATACCCGTAGTCTCGGTGGAAACCGGCACGGTGGATTTTCTAAATGCACTTATAAAGGCCAGGGAGTATGGAGACAGGATAGGACTTGTCAGTTATAAAAGTGAGAAGCTTGAAAACCTTGAGAGTTTAAAAAATGCGCTGAATATAGACTTTATTGATTTCCCGTATTCCAACAAAGAGGAACTGGAAAAGCAGATGGAGGGCGCACTGGCCTTTGAAAAACTTACGGTGGTAAGCATGGGCAACTGTGTTATGGAGGTTGCCACGCAAAAGGGCCTAAGGGGCGTACTGATACATCACAGCAGGAGGTCTGTAGAGCAGGCGGTGATTGCAGCAAGAAATATAAGCGATTTAGGCAAAAGGGAGAAGGAACGGGCTGAGAGGCTAAAGGCGGTGATAGACTATTCCGGCGAAGGCATAGTAACTACCGACAAAAACGGCATTATAACAACCTTTAACCCTGCAGCGGAAAGAATATTCGAAATAACTGCATCAGGCATAGTGGGGAAACCCATCAGAAAGCTGGAGACAAACAGCAGCTTTGACGTTTTCTTTGGTGAGGGCAAACAGGAACTGGGAAGGCTTATCAAAGTCAACAATACACAAATCATCCTGAATAAAGTGCCCATAATAGTGGACAGCGAACAGACGGGAACCGTCTTTACCCTTCAGGAGGTCTCAAGGATACAAAAACTGGAGCATAAGGTAAGAAAGGAGCTGTATGCCAAAGGTCTGGTGGCCCGGTACCGCTTCGACGATATAATAGGGCATGGCAGTGTTATAAGGGAGACGATAAACAAAGCCAAAAAATTCGGCAGAACGCCTGCAACCGTACTCATTGAAGGCGAGACCGGCAGCGGTAAGGAGCTTTTTGCCCAGAGCATACATAATATAAGCCCGCGGAGGGATGGCCCCTTTGTCGCAATAAACTGTGCAGCCCTGCCGGAGAATTTGCTGGAGAGCGAATTGTTCGGCTATGAAGAGGGAGCCTTTACCGGGGCAAAAAAGGGAGGTAAACCGGGGCTGTTTGAGCTGGCCCATGGCGGGACGATTTTTCTGGATGAAATAAGCCAGATTTCTCCGGGGCTTCAAAGCAGGCTTTTAAGGGTTTTGCAGGAAAGGGAAGTGCTGAGGATAGGAGGGGAATACATTCTTAACGTAGATACAAGGGTTATAGCCGCTACCAACAGCAACCTGTATGATCTGGTACAGAAAGGCAGGTTCCGGGAAGATTTGTTTTTCAGGATAAATGTACTCAACCTGAAGGTTCCGCCTCTAAGGGCAAGAAGAGATGACATCCCGATGCTGATAAGGCATCTTATTTCTAATGCCAATCATCGTCACGGCGCCCGTATAAGCGATATAACCGATGGCGGTATGGAGCTTTTGAAAAAATATAATTGGCCGGGGAATGTCAGGGAGCTCGAAAATTTTACCGAGAAGATGGTAATACTCGCCGAGCAACCGGTGATAGGTGAGGATTTCATCCAACAGCTGTTGTCCGATCATGTCGTTTACAGGGATACAGGCATTGAGACAGATAAGGAAAGGGACGATTTGATAGAGATTAGCATAGGCCCTTTAAAGGAAATGGAACTGCAAATTATTGAAGCCATAAGCAATAGGGTAAGGGGAGATAAAAAGCTACTTGCCGAAAAACTTGGGATTAGCAGGACAACCCTTTGGAAAAGGCTCAGGGAATTGGAGACCGGAGACGAACAGTAAAACAGCTTGTTTACTGTTCCCGCGTTCAAAATATTAACATATATCCATGATTTATTAATAATTCAAACAACTATAAGTCCTGCGTTAAAAGGCAGGACTTTGTTATGGCAGGAAAGAGGAGGCTGGTCATAGGTTTTTATTATAAAAAATACCGGCTGAAAAAGTGGTATGGATTTTGCTACTATGAATCAGCGTAATGGTTCTGGAATAATACGCATTTCATCGAAACAGGGGAGGAAGGATGGAAAATGTCTATACAGTTTTTAATTATTATTCTGTACTTTGCGCTGACGGTAGGCATTGGGGTATACGCACAAAAAAAATCCACAAGCTCGGATGCCTTTCACGGAGCAAGGCTTGGTGTACTTATGTGCGTAGCAGCCGGGACGGGGGAATGGCTGGGCGGCACCTCAACCACCGGCGTATCCGAATACGGATACTCTTTCGGTATATCGGGGGCATGGTACTCAATAGCAAATGCCATCGGGGTAATGGTGCTGGCTCTTTTTTTTGCCAGGCTCTACAGGAGCCTTGAGACGGTAACGGTACCCGGGGTGGTGGAAAGGTTTATAGGTGTTAATGCAAGGGTGGCAGCCAGCGTGCTGCTTATATTTGTAATGATAGTGGTGGGGACGTCCCAGGTAATAGCAGCCGGTACCCTGGGCGTAACGGTACTTGGTCTTGACTTCAACACATCGGTAATAGTACTTGGTATCGGCTTTATTATTTATACCCTTGCGGGGGGTATGAACGCTGTGGGATACACCAATATGCTGCATCTGTCTGCTATGTACGGAGGTGTAATACTGGCGTTAATACTGGTGGGCAGAGATATTGGAGGCATGCAGACATTTCAGAATGCGCTGCCGGCGCAGCCGTATTTCAGTTGGACGGGGATAGGTATGCCCAAGGTATCCTCCTGGATAATAGCATCCATACTGGGAGCGTGTACCGCCCAGGCCGGCATACAACCAATCCTGGCGGCGCGGGATGTCAAAGTGGCAAAAAGGGCTGCCATAATCACCGCCTTCGCCGTTGCCCCCTTTGGCATACTAACCGCTGCGCTGGGAATGGCGGCAAGGATAAAGTTTCCGGAGCTTGCCAATGCAAAGCTGGCCCTGCCCATGCTGATGATGAACATGCAGCCGTTGGCGGGGGGTATAGTGCTTGCATCCATAATGGCTGCCATACTTTCCACAGTTTCGCCGATAATTCTGGCGTCCGGCACCATGTTTACAAAGGACATATATCAAAGAATACTAAGGCCGGACGCCCCCGACAAAAAAGTGCTGTTTATGTCGAGGCTGTCAACAGGCATTTCGGGCGGGCTGTGTATAATACTTGCACTGCTAATGTATGGCAGCACCAGGATACTGGACATGGTATACTTTGCATACACCCTGAGGGGATCTCTGTTCGTGGTCCTTTTGTTCGCAATCTATTGGAAAAGGACATCTCCAAAGGGTGCCGTTATAGCTATGATAATCACCGGTATAGTGGGTTTATTCTGGGTTGCCTACAAAGCCATGTACGGGCAATTCCCCATTCACCCTGCCGTTACCGAGACTTATGCATCGGTAATTGTGGCCTTTGTATCCACCATTGTACTGAGCTTCATATATAAGGATGGTAAACTCCACCATCAGACATCAAAGCATTAATAATTTGCGGAAGGGAGTTAAGAATTATGAACAGGGTAACAGTAAACAGGTTGTGGTGCAAGAAATGCGGCATATGCATAGAGTATTGTCCCGTAAAGGTGTTTACCGGGGAAATAGACGGCACACCGGTACCAACCTTTCAGGAAAGGTGTACCGGCTGCAGGATGTGTGTACTAAGGTGCCCGGATTTTGCACTCGAAGTGGAGGTGGACAGCGATGACGGAAGAAAACAGGATTAGATTTATCCAGGGTAACGAGGCCATAGCCGAAGGGGCAATAACGGCGGGTGCGAGGTTTTTCGCCGGATATCCTATAACCCCGTCCTCCGAGATAGCCGAGATATCCTCAAGGCGTTTGCCTGGAGTTGGCGGTGTGTATGTACAGATGGAAGACGAAATAGGCAGCATAGCTGCTATTATCGGGGCCTCGGTCGCCGGCAAAAAATCATACACCGCCACCAGCGGACCAGGGTTTTCGTTGATGCAGGAAAATTTAGGCGTTGCGGTAATGGCGGAAGTGCCCTGCGTAATAATAAACGTACAGCGTTCAGGACCAAGCACAGGACTTGCCACAAAGCCCGCCCAGGGCGATGTGATGCAAAGCAGATGGGGCACCCACGGCGACCACGGTATAATAGTACTATCCCCGTCTTCGGTACAGGACTGTTTTGACCTAACTATAAGGGCCTTTAGCCTTGCGGAGAAGTACAGAACGCCGGTGGTGCTTCTGGCAGACGAGATTGTAGGGCATATGCGGGAAAAGGCGGTGATAAGAGAGCCGGGACCCGGGGAGTTAACTGAACGCATTAAACCTATCTGCCATCCGGATGAATACAAACCCTTCGGGATGGATAAAGGGGGAATTGCCCCGTTGGCGGCCTATGGCGGCGAATACGTTTTCAGGGTTTCCGGATCCACCCATGATGAACTGGGCTTTGCGAGTAACAGACCGGAAAACGCCGATAGGTTCGTAAGACATTATACCGACAAGATAGAAAAGAACAAAGACGATATAGTAACGACAAGGGAGTACAACCTGTCGGATGCCGAATACACCATAATAAGCTTCGGCTGTACTGTGAGGTCCGCCCTGGAAGCGATGTCAATTTCACGTCGCCGGGGTAAAAAGGTTGGTGTGCTGGAGCTTGTTACGCTATGGCCCTTTGCCGACGGCAGGGTAAAAAGTGCATGCGAAGGCGCAAAGGCGGTAATAGTTCCGGAGATGAACCTTGGACAGGTGATAAGGGAGGTTCAAAGGGTGGTCAGGAAAGACATACCCATAGCAGGCGTCAATAAAGTGAACAGCCAGGCCATAACACCTGTGGAAATACTGGGCAAAATTGAGGAGGTGGCGAAATGTCTGTAATAAAATACGACGACTACCTGCTGAAGGAAAAGCTCCCTTTATTTTGGTGCGGCGGGTGCGGTAACGGAAATGTATTGGGTTCAATACTGCGCGCCTTTGCCAAGCTGCAGTTTGAAAGGCGCAATACCGTGGTGGTAACCGGCATAGGCTGTTGGGGAAAAGCGGACGACTATATAAACACCAACACCTTCCACGGTACCCATGGCAGGGCCCTTGCCTTTGCCACCGGTATAAAGCTTGCCAATCCAGAACTTAAGGTCCTTGCGCTGATGGGAGACGGTGACGGCGCCACCATAGGCGGAAACCACCTTATACATGCAGCCCGGCGTAATGTGGACATAACCGCAATAGTGGTAAACAACTTCAACTACGGCATGACCGGCGGGCAGTACTCGGGGACAACACCCGAAAACGCTTTTACATCCACCTCGAGGTACGGACACATAGAGGAGGGCTTTGACCTGTGTAAGCTGGTGGAAGCGGCGGGTGCGCCCTTTGTGGCAAGGAGTACGGTATATAACATAATACAGCTTGACAAACTGGTGGAAGAGGCCCTGAATAAAAAAGGCTTTTCTTTTCTGGAAGTCATAGCGCCGTGTCCAACCCATTTTGGCAGACTAAACCGCATGAAAACAGCGCCGCTTACGCTAATGTGGATAAAGGAAAACAGTATTACCCAAAAACAGGCCGGGAAGCTGTCTGACCAGGACAAACAGGGTAAATTCATAACAGGCAAATTCGCAGATATAGATAAAGAGGATTACAGCACCAAATATGAAAGACTGCAGAAGCTGGTGCAAAAATCAGAAGGAGGGGAGGATTCGGTAAATGAAGGATAGGTGGGAGATAATATTAAGCGGGGTAGGCGGCCAGGGCCTTATTATGAGCGGTACCATACTGGGCCGGGCGGCAACCGTTTATGAAGGCAAAAACGCTACCCTTACCTCTTCATACGGAATCGAAACCAGGGGTACCCTCGCAAAATCCGATGTAATAATCAGCGAAGAGGATATATACTTTCCCGAAGTTATGAAGGAAGACATTGTATTGGCGCTGGCTCCCGTTGCCTATGAAAGGTATATATCCTCCATGGACAAAGATGCTATGCTGATTTATGACAGCAGTCTTATTACTGATATCAGGGAAACGGGTGTAAAGCAATACGGCTATCCAATAACCGATATAGCCCGTCAGCTAGGCAATGCCGCTGCGGCCAATATGGCAGCCCTTGGTATTATCGTAAGAAAGACAGGCGTGGTATCCGAAGCCTCGGTTATTAAGGCTATAAATAATAGTTTTTCCAATAAGCCCCAGGTTATCGAATTGAACCACAAGGCTTTCATGGAAGGTCTCCATCTGGTACAAGTTTAAATATAGAGGGCAGCATCTGGTTATCAGGTGACAGACGGCAGATACACAAGAAAGCCTCCAAATGGCTTTCTTGTGTATCTTGTTATAAAATCGGATTGCTGTGGAATATATTAGTAGAACAGATGAAATACAGAAATCAAAGCATGTTTTTGAAGGAATCCTGTCCGTCATCCGTAAGGCGGCAGAGCTTTTAAAAGATGGCAGGGCGGCTAAAAAAACGGATCTGGAAAATATATTCCCGGGACTGTGGACTAAACTGGAGGAACGTCTATACAGCCCCGATCCAGGCATGCCGGGCAATGTAGTGGCCATGGAGGCTTCCGGAGACGGAGGCGGTAAAGCTACTTATTTTTTCAGGATAATGGACAGAAATGAATACCGGCAAAAAAGGGATAAATCAGAGCTGGCGGATATAACCAGCGAGTTTTTGATTAAGTTAAACCGATGCATGCTGGAAATAAATTTCAGAAGGGAACCCATATACCTGACGGATGAGAAGATAAATCAGCCTTCGTATTCGAGGTATAGGGAATCCATCAGGCAGATACCTTATTTGCAGACTTTAAGAAAGCATTTTATAGGAAGAGTTATACATGGTTCTTCAGAACAATGGGAGAAGGATGTTTTGGACCTGATGCAGTTTAATATAAACGCCAGGGATAACGGGGAGAAGTGGAGCAAATCCTTATCCAGGGAATAGCATTAACCATTAAGGAGGTGAGGCCTATGGCAGGATACAAACATCCCTGCCGCTACTGCAACGAATTTATTCCTCCGGATTCAAACTATTGCCCCCTATGCAACAAGGTTAATCCCCTTGGGCAGCTGAGATGCCCCAAATGCAAAAATCCAATCAGAAGAAGCTGGTCAAACTGCAGCCACTGTGGCATATCATTGACAATTACCTGTCCCAAATGCGGCAGTACAACCTTTTTCGGGGATTACTGCGACAATTGTGAAGAAAGACTAACCGTTACATGTCCCAACAGCAAATGTAATACAGTACAGCCTCCCGTTAGCGAACTATGCATAAAATGCAAGCAGCCGCTTTAAAATTAAAGGAAAGGATGGATATTAAGTGACATTAAAAGCGTTTACCAGTAATTATGCTGATAATAGTACCGAGGCAGGTTTCCAGTTTACTTTTTTTTGTGATATTTGCCGTGATGGGTATAAAACAAGCTTTGTCGAGTCCAAAACCCATAAGAAAGGAAAGCTTATAAAAGGTCTTGGAGCAGCTGCCCGGGTGGGGGCTTATGCCCTGGGTAAGCATAGTATTGGTTATAGTATTGACAGGGGCTCGAGTGTTATAACCGAGCGCTACAGGGGTATGTCTCCCGAGTGGCATAAGGAGCATGAAGAGGCTTTTGAATTGGCCCAGAATGAAGCAAAGGGACATTTTACCCGCTGCCCTAAATGCATGAAATGGGTATGTGAAACTGACTGGAATGAACAGGAGGGCCTCTGTGTTGTCTGCGCACCGCGCGTTAATGTGGAAGTGGTGCTGCCAAAGCGGAAAAAATGGTCTCAGATGTAAGGGCAAAGGCTTCCCAGACACAGGTGTTCACCGGTGAGATTGAGAGTAAGCAGACAGTATGCCCGCGATGCGGCAAACCATCGGGGGAAGGAAAATTCTGCAATAACTGCGGAGCCAACATGTCATTGACAGCGTGTGAAAAATGCGGTGCGGAAAGTCCATCGGGTACAAGATTTTGCGGAGAGTGCGGAAACCGGTTGGAATAGGCAGGTGTTGCCCCGGGTATTATCTGCCGTTAAGCTACGGGAGTGCTCGGGAACTACCCGCCCCAAAAGCTTAAAAAAGTATACTATATTTGTTTGATGACAGGACATATTATGAATACATGGATCTTATATATCCATTCAATTAAAAATTTTCGGATGGTTAAAATGCGACAGGGAGATGGTTCTCAGACTGTCGCATTTTTGGTTTACATGTTAGCCATTTTTCTGCATTCGTCTGCGCATGTTCGGCAGATATCCGCGCATTTCTGACAATGGTCGTCCTTGAACATGACGCATTCCTGCGCACATTTATCGCAGACTTTAGCGCACAGCTGGCAGTGTTCCTTGGAAAACTGTCCCAGCATTGACATGGTTGATGCCGACATCTGGCACATCATGGCACATTCAATCAGCATACTCACACAGCTTTTTCTGGCGCCCAGGTCGGGCTCATTAAGGCATGCGGAAAAACATTCATAACAAGCCTGGGCACACTTTGAGCAGGCATCTATACATGCCTGAAACTTATTGGTTGCCATTGTTACCATTCCCATTTACATCCCTCCCCGAACATTTTGTTATTCAAAGATATTGTGCGGATTCCAATGTATTTTATACCTTAGGAGATAACATACATTATTTTTATCAAGACATTATCCATCTAAAGAGACGGATAATGCTGTCTATTTTTTGGGAATACTGTCATATAGAAACCTGAAAATCCGGATAATTTATCTTTGCAGATAAAACAATAAATGAGGTGCAGAAATGCTGAAGATTGAAGTTAAAGGTTTGACCAAGGTTTTTGGCAGAAATCCCAAACAGGCTATAAAGCTATTGGAAAAGGGAAAAACTAAAACGAATATATTAAAGGAAACAGGAATGACGGTAGGAGTGAATCGAGCATCCTTTGAGGTACACCTGGGAGAAACCTTTGTGATTATGGGGTTATCCGGGAGTGGGAAGTCTACGCTTATCAGACTTATTAATCGTTTAATAGAGCCCAGTGCAGGCAGTGTGTTAATAGACGGCGAAGATTTAGCTAAAATGGATAAACACAAATTGAGAGAAACCAGAAGAAAAAAACTAAGTATGGTATTTCAAAAGTTTGGGCTGTTCCCCTATCGTACTATTTTAGAGAATGCCGGATACGGATTGGAAGTACAAGGAACAGATAAAAAGGAAATCCATGAAAGGGCTTTTAAAGCGTTACAAATGGTAGGCCTTAAAGGGTACGAGGATCAATACCCCAGACAATTATCGGGAGGAATGCAGCAAAGGGTAGGGCTTGCAAGGGCGTTGGCCAATGATACAGACATTCTGTTAATGGATGAAGCATTTTCAGCCCTTGACCCACTAATTCGCAAGGAAATGCAGGACGAGCTTTTGGAGCTGCAGTCATCCATGCAAAAAACAATAATATTTATAACCCATGACCTGGACGAAGCGCTCAAAATTGGGGATAGAATTGCATTGATGAAGGATGGAGAAATTGTACAGATTGGCACTCCAGAGGAAATAATGACCAATCCTGCAGATAATTATGTTAGAAAATTTGTTCAAGATGTGGATAGATCCAAGGTATTTTCTGCGCAACACGTTATGAAGCATCCGGAAACCATTAATGTAGAGAAGCATGGGCCGCGGGTTGCGCTGCAGCGTATGAAGCAAGCCGGGATTTCAAGTATTTATGTTGTTAATAAAAATAAAGAGCTGCTGGGAGTGGTAACTGCGGATTCTGCTTCCGAAGCAGTAAAGAATGGAAATAAAGATATTTATGATGTAATGGAAACGGATATCCCTGTGGTTAGTCCGGATTTATCGATAAATGATTTATTTAATATAATACACGATTCTCCTGTGCCTGTAGCTGTGGTTGAAGAAAAGATATTAAAGGGGATTATAGTCAGAGGTGCAGTATTGGCGGTTCTTGCCGGAAATGAGGTGGATGACCGTGACACAAATTCCTCCAATACCAATAGTTAAATGGGCTGACATAATTGTAGCATGGCTGAGAAGAAATGCTCAGTGGTTTTTTGAACCGTTAAAGAATTTACTCGATTGGGCGGTAAGCAGGTTGAGTGGGGGGTTAATGGCTGTTCCGGCGTTACTTTTTATTGCCATTATGGCAGGGTTAACTTTGCTTGTAACCAGAAAAAATTGGCGTTTATCAACATTTGTTTTATTTGGATTATTGTTAATACAAAATCTTGGATACTGGGAAGGGACCATGCTGACACTTTCATTGATTTTAACATCCAGTTTAATAGCCATACTAATAGGCATACCCCTGGGAATATGGATGTCAAGGAGCAGAGCAGCACAGGATATAGTGACACCTATATTAGACCTTATGCAGACTATGCCTGCCTTTGTTTATTTAATACCCGCCGTATCTTTCTTTGGTATAGGAATGGTGCCCGGGATTATTGCATCTGTAATATTTGCAATGCCTCCGGTTGTACGATTAACCAATCTTGGTATCCGTCAGGTTTCTGTAGAACTGATTGAAGCGGCAGATGCATTCGGGTCAACCGCTGCGCAAAAACTGTTTAAGGTACAAATCCCAATGGCTAAAAGCACTATTATGGCGGGCATTAACCAAACCATAATGTTAGCATTGTCTATGGTAGTTATAGCTTCTATGATTGGGGCCGAAGGTCTGGGGGTTGTGGTTTTCAGGGCTGTTACAAGAAATGAAGCAGGACAAGGTTTTGCTTCCGGTTTGTCTATTGTTATATTAGCAATAATCCTGGACCGTATTACTCAGGCACTTAATGTAAATAAAGAGCATTAAAGCTTTAAGGGTAGCATCTGCTGACACTATGATTTGCTGTTATTATCAACCGACTAGGATAAAAAAGAAGGAGGAAAACAAACAATGGTAAGAAACAAGTGGAAAAGACTCGCAGTAATAGTATGTGCTGTATTGGTTCTGATTGCTGTAGGCTGTAGAAATAACAATGAACAAAACCGTCCGGAAAATGAAAACGGTTATACAAATATAGGACAACAGTTGGACTATAAGATTACCGGAATAGATGCCGGGTCAGGAGTAGTGCAAGCTGCTGAACGGGCTGTTGAAGACTATGATTTGGATTTTACTGTACAAACCAGCTCAGGAGCTGCTATGACTCAAGCCCTTGCAGACGCAATTGAAAATGAAGAGCCGATTGTAGTTACCGGATGGTCACCCCATTGGAAATTTGCTAAATATGACTTAAAATACCTGGATGACCCTAAGGGGTCCTTTGGCGGTGCAGAGCATATAAATACAGTTACACGCTTGGGGTTACAGGAAGATATGCCAAATGCCCATGGTATTCTGGACAGATTTTATTGGACCTCTGACGATATGGAAACTGTTATGCTAAAGGTTAACGAGGGAGAAGATGTAAAGGAAGCTGCCAGACAATGGATTAATGATAATCAGGAAAAAGTAGAAGAATGGACAGAAGGGGCAAATCAAGTAGAAGGAGAAAAAATCAAGCTTGCTTATGTGGCCTGGGACACTGAAATAGCATCTACCAATGTTATTGGAATAGTATTGGAAGATATGGGGTATGATGTTACACTTACACAGGTAGAGGCAGGGCCAATGTGGGCTGCGGTGGCCAGTGGGGATGCAGATGCAATTGTCGCAGCATGGCTTCCGGCAACCCATGAGAAATATATGTCAGACTATAATGAACAGGTTGAAGATTTAGGTCCAAATCTTGAAGGAGCTAAGATAGGATTAGTTGTCCCTGAGTATATGGAAATTGACTCTATAGAAGACTTGGCAAATTAATGTAAATATTTGTAACCGGCAATGCCCGTCATCCGTAAGGCGGCAGAGCTTTTAAAAGATGGCAGGGCGGCAATAAAGCGGATTTAAAAAATATCTTTTCGGGGCTGTGGGTTAAACTGGAGGAACGTCTATACAGCCCCGACCCAGGCATTCCGGACAATGTAGCGTCCATGGGGGTTTCCGGAGACGGCGGCGAATAAAACCGGCGTTTTTTTGATTCAGTTAAACCGGTACATGCTGAATATAAATTTCAGGAGGGAACCCACCGGGCAGATACCTCATTTGCAGGCTATAAGAAGATATTCTGCCGGAAGAGTTTTGCATGGTTTTTGTGGACAGCGCAAGGGCGGCCGGGGTTAAGGTACATATAATAAACAGGGATGCGGAAAACGAAGTTCCGGAATTTATGAGGAAGCTAAGCAACGAAGCATAGATGTTCGCAGGACAAATGGGAAACGACTGAGAGTTGATGCGCGTCCGAATAATATGGCCGTATTTATAGCATGCTACTGGTATGCCTTGATTCGCAAACTTTTGGGAGTGTTTATATGAACAGGGAAAAATTAATATCCAGGTTGAATTGGTTCTTCAACCTGGAACTAAACCAGGTGGATTTGTATACTTCCCAGAGCAGATACAGTCATGACCCCTACGTTAAGATTGCTTTTGAACGCATCTCATATATCGAGCAACAGCATGTTGACAACATTGCGGACAAGATTAAGGAACTCGGCGGAAAACCCAGTAAGATCGGTGATGTGCTCGCTCCCATAGCGGGCGGTGCTGCCGGTACCGTATTGTCACTTGCCGGTCTGTCAAATGTACTAAGGGCCAATATACTAATCGAAAAGAAGGCGATGAAGGACTATAAGCATTTAATTCATGGGTTAAAGAGAACATACGGCGATATTGAACTGGTCACGTTGCTGCAGAACAACCTTTTCGATGAGGACCTGCATACCGCCTGGTTCCAGAGGGAACTTTCCAGGCTGAAGAACTAGCCGCACTTGTACCCAACCTCATTAACGGGCTGAAACAAGAGATGTTATGACCAGCTTTCAGGCTGCCGGCTATCGTGTGGGAATAGATACTCTGAATGTGCTGCCCCTACCCGGCTTGCTGTCTACATCCACGTCTCCACCGTGCAGTTCCACCAACTGCCTGGTAATGGCAAGCCCAAGACCGGGGCTTTTTTTTGCGTTACCACGGGCCTTGTCTACCTTATAGAACCGTTCCCATATTCTACCTTGTTCATCCGGCGGTATGCCGACACCCGTATCCTCTATCTCGAAAACAATTCTGTCCTTGTCGGCTGCAGGGTAAGCGCGCAGCCAGACGGTGCCTCCTTCCGGGGTATACTGGACAGCGTTCCCCAAAAGGTTAACCAATATTTGATGCATTCTGTCCCTGTCGGCAATAATGGCTGGCAGTCTTTCGCTTACCTGGAGTTTTATTGAAATATTTTTACTGTCTGCCCGGGTTGAAATGCTGTTATAACTACGTTGAGCTATCTCTTGCGCCCGCAGGTATTCCTTTTTCAGTTTAACATCCCCGCTCTCTATCGAGGACAGTTCCATCAAATCCTGTAACAAACGGTCCAAGTGCTTGCTGTTGTCCAATATCAGATGCAGGTATTTGCTCCGGTCTTCAGGAGGCAGGAGCCCATCCAGCATTAACTCCGTATAACCCTGAATAGCGCTTAAAGGTGTCCGGAAATCATGAGAAACGTTGTCCAGTAAATTTTTGCGCAGGACAGCCAGTTTTTTCTGTTCCAGCACTGTTTTTTCAATTTCTGCTGCGGCGTAGTTAAATGCGCTGGTAATCTGTCCGATTTCGTCATCGCGCTCTACGTGAATACGGCTTTTAAAATTACCTGCAGCCAGCTCTCTGGCAGATTTATTAATCGCCCGCAAGGGCTGGGCAATTTTCCGGGATAGTGAGAAAGCGATAAAGCCTGCAATAAAGGTGGCGCCTAATCCGGATAAAAGAATCAGCTTGCTCAGGTTGGCAATAGTATCTTCTATTCCTTTCAGAGGGGCATCCAGAGTAATGATACCAATTATTTCTTCCGGGTTTTCCTCTTCATCAACCATCTTCGGGATAGGAAGGGGCATTGCCACCAACAGGCGCTTGGCCCCCGGGCCAAAGGCTTTTTTGGTAAGGGCGTTCCCCTTAAATACTTGCTCCAGCTCCTGTTCCTCAAAATTCAGACCTTCTACCGTGGGATTATCTCCCCCTTCAGGCAAAGCCCTGGCAACGACCTCTCCATTGATATCCAATACTTTAATCTTCATATCCAGGGACTTGGCAAGGGGTGCCACAACGTCAGGTATTATTTCCGGGGTATTGTCCCCCAGGGAATCCTGGATTAAGTTGGCTACAGTTTCAGCCTGCTGTTTGATTTCAAACTCTCTCATGCCGTAAAAGTATTTTTCCACAAGGTAAGATAGCAATGCCCCTACGGCTATCAGAGTGATCAGGATTACAATAAGGAAGTTGGTCAAAAGCTTGCCAAAGATGCTCCTGGGCTGGAAAAAATACTTCATTTTGGCCTCACCTCAAACTTGTATCCTATGCCCCATACTGTCTGAATATATTGAAACTGGCCGGTATCGAGTTTTTGACGCAGCCTTTTAATATGTTCATCCACTGTGCGGGTATTGCCTTGATAGTCATATCCCCATATACGCTGCAATATTTCTTCCCTGGAAAAAAGCTGACCGGGTTGTTGGATGAGCAGTGCCAGCAGCTCAAACTCCTTGGGTGACATTTCTATATTCTTATCGCCGGAAAGCACCCGGTAACCGCTGATATCAACGGTCAGGCCCGAAACATTGATTACTTTAGCCTTGTTATATTCTCTGGAACGGCGAATGAGTGCCTGGACACGGATGGTCAGTTCCCTGGGGCTGAAGGGCTTGACAACATAATCATCGGCACCGATCTGGAAACCAAGTATTCTGTCAGCTTCGGATGTTTTTGCCGTTAGCATTATAATAGAAACTCCCTTTTGTGGCCCGCTTCGAATCCGGCGGCAAACTTCCCAGCCGTCCAGAACCGGCAGCATAATATCCAGGACAATAACTTCATAGTTATTATCATTCATAAGATCCAGGGCGGTTTTCCCGTCAAAGGCTGTATCAACCTGAAAACCCTCCGCCTTCAGGGCAATGGATACCATATCACAAATATCCTTATCATCATCAACCACCAGCACCTTGCCAGTCCACTGCATATATTACACCATCCCTGCATTAAACTTTATATAATATTAACCTTCGCTCATGCTACGCTCAGCTCCTGCTTTATGCTGCAAAAATTTCCCTGACAAATATAACCACCACGGTGCATTGCGCAGGGAGCGGGGCCTTAATACGAGTTGGAAAATCCATTCCATGATACCGTAGACTGTAAAATCATTATTGTATTGACGCCATTCAGCCATTCTTATTATCCCTAAGGTCAGCAGACCTGACTGGAAAACCGCCATCGGCCGGTTAAAGGTATTCAACAGATCTGTTAGATATAAAGGGGCGAAAAAAACCAGGTAGTGGGCTACAAAAAGAAACAGGGCATCTTTTCCTACACTAATCAAAGATATCACCGGGTTACTCTTTTGCAGCAGGGTAAAATTAAAAACATAAAGCAGCAGCATTACCATACCCATCCCGAGCAGCATAAAGGCAAGGCTCATGTCAATGCGCCGAATCGGCTGCAGCCAAAGGTGAAGCACTAAACCCGACGCTGTCAAAGCTATCCCCCAAAGGCCGGTCCACAGACCAAGACCTCTGCTTTTAAGCCTGTGTCCCAGACAAAATCCCAGAGCATTCAGTGCCAATACTGCCAGTATTGGAAAAGGCCCCTTAAGAAAAACAGCCGGAAAACGTGTCAATGGCAGTCCGGCAGCTATGTAGTGTACCGTTAAAACTACCAGCCCGGCTGCGAAAACAAGTTTAACGCTTTTTCTGAGATTATTATACCTGCCCGCCAGTAGAAAACCGGCAGCCACCAGGAATAAGGACACTGCCTGGGCCTGCAGCACGCCCCAGGTTTTTGAAAGGGCGACGCCTACCAGAAACAGCTGGCCAAACCTTCTGGCATAAGATGCAAGTAATTCCTGAAAGTTTGCCTGTGCCCTGATTCTGGATAAAACTGAAAGGTAGAGCGCTGCTCCGGATATGACATAGAAGAAGGGTGTGGCCATATCTCCCACGGAATTTACACCGAACAGGCTTATTACATCGTGGGACCTGCCGGTAAAAAACCAATGCAGCCCGTGGCTGAAAACCATCATAAGGATAGCCAGTCCCCTGACTGCATCAATAGAGACAATTCGTTCTCCTATTCCGGAATAAAGCGCAGCTTCTGAAAACATGTTTTGCTGTGGATTCAAATTATTTTTTTGTCTCATCGAAATCCCCCTTACTATAACAACTATAACGAATAAGTTTAAAGCTTAATTCAACAAATTTTAAACAAAGTGTAAACTTTTATGGAAAGGGGAATTTTAGTTTTTTGGTATAGCTAATAAAAAAAGCCCCATCGGTGCCTGGGGAAAAGTTTGGAAGCGCCTATAATTTAACCTGCCGGCTCAAACGGTTGCTAAACGCCAGAATTTGCGGCGCTTTTCATCGGCGGCATAACCCGACCCTATGACGAAAGCTTCACTTTACCTGCTTTGGGCTGCTACTTTTTTGGAAACTGTCTTAATCGAATCCTGCTCCAGGTTCTTAATACCATAATAAAACCATATGCCCGTCAATAAAGCCGAGAAAAAGTCTGCAAAGGGTGTTGCATACAACAACCCGTTAATACCCCAGAATTTGGGGAAAATAATGAGTGCCGGAATAAGAAGGATTACCTGTCTTGTAAGGTTTAAAAACATAGCGGATTTAGATCTGCCGATGGCTTGGAAGAAATTAGAGCCAATAAAATGAAAGCCAAGTACAGGCAGGCACAAAAACCATGTTATTACTGCATGTCTTCCGAATTCCACTAGCTCGGGTTCGCGGTTGAACAGAGAAATCAGCTGTACCGGGAAAAGCCTTGTTATTATATAGCCTGAAACTACAATTGCGGTAGCAGCAATTATCGCAAGTTTTGTGGCGGTTTTTACCCTGCCGTATTTTCTGGCTCCATAATTAAAGCTGATTATTGGCTGAACGCCCTGTCTTATTCCCATAAGAGGCATCAGCAGTAAAGTCCGGATACTGTTAATAATGCCCATGCCCGATACTGCTATATCGCCGCCGTATATAAGCAGGCTTTTGTTGAGTATTGCATTCAAAAGGCTGTTAGCAAGCTGTATGGAGAAACCGGGCAGTCCCAGGAAGGTTATGCTGGCTATAATACCCGGCCTTAGCTTCATAAATTTGAGCTTAAGCTTGTTTCTGCTGCGTTTGCCTATAAAATATGACACAACCCATACAGCCGAGATCGATTGTGCAAGGATGGTGGCAAGGGCCGCTCCCGACATGCCCATCCTGAAAACATAAATAAATATAGGGTCTAACAGGATGTTTACACCTGCCCCAATAAACATGGTCATCATAGCTATATTGGGATTGCCGTCGGCACGAATAAAATTATTCATTCCCATGCTTACCACCTGAAAAACCGCTCCAAAGAAGATTATTCTCATATATTCCATGGAATAGGGCAGTACTGTCTGGCTGGCACCGAACAGGGACAGTATGTCTTCAAGAAAAATCTGGCCCAAAATCATGAATGAAAGGCCGGAAATAATAAGCAGTACAAAAGCATTCCCGAGGGCGTTTTGCGCTCCTTCATGCCGTTCTTCTCCCAGTCTTAACGAGAATAGGGTAGCTCCACCCACCCCGAATAAATTGCCCATTGACATGAGTATTATCATGATTGGAAAACAAATTGTTATTCCCGCCAAACCGTAGGAGCCCAAATCGGGGCTGTTTCCTATAAAGATCCGGTCAACAACATTATATAGAGAGTTAACTACCATTCCTACAATGGCGGGCACAGAAAACTTTATCAAAAGTTTTAAAACTTTTTCCTGGCCCAGTGGGTTTACATATTCCATGTCATAGTTCCTCCATTGTCTTTTTCAAACTTGTGCGTTCAACTTTATCCACCATATTTTCCAGTGCAGTTAAGATAATACCTATAGTTTCCTCATCCATTCCTTCTGTGAGGAATTCACCCCAACTACGTATCCTCTGCCATATTTCATCCTTGCAGTCCTTTGCTTTACCGGTAAGATAAATCCTGTTAAATCTTTTGTCTGCATTATCCTTATCCTTTATGACATAGCCTTTCTGCTCCAGTGATTTTATCGCCCGGGCCGTTGCAGACTTGTCTATATATAAATATGAAGATAATTCGTCCTGGGTCGCACCATCTTTTCCATACAAATAAAGGAGAAAGGAATACTCCGCCGAAGTGATACAAAACTCCTTTAAGGAATAATTAATATAGACCTGTTTCTGCCGGTGCAGAATTGACATTAACCGCCCGAAACTTCTTTTCAAAATTATTTCCCCCTTAGTTGACTTATCAACTATTATAGTACAAATAATTGATTAGTCAACACTAACAGGGCAGGCAGGAAAAAACGCCCCCTGCTTTGGTAAAAGCACAGGGCAGAAGGGGAGAATCCAACTTAATTTTCTATATGTTCCATAAGGCTGCTGTTGCTGGCTTTAAACACTGCAACCCTTTTATCATAAAATATCTTCAAAGTGGCTATAGTGGGTGATGCCAAAAGCATTCCGATAATGCCGAAGTATCCTCCGCCTATTATCAGCGCAAGAATAATGAAAAAGGGCCTTACTCCAACTCTGTGTCCAACTAACTTCGGATCCAAATACCAGGCGTCAAACTGCTGTAATGCGAACAGGAATAGAAATACAGTAATTGACATGACAGGGGATACTGACAGGCCAATAAATGCTCCCACAACCTGTCCCACCAATGGTCCGACATAAGGAACCATATTGGTTATACCTACAAACAACGCTATTAATCTGGGATAGGGCGCTTTAATTAGTATTAATCCAATAAAAGCAATAAATCCTATAATTGATGAATCCACAGCTTTTATCCCTATATAACGACCTACCATTCTGTTGTAGATTCTCATCCACTCTATAAGTTTATGGCCTTTATCCTCTTTAATGACCATATAAATAAAAATCTTGGTCCCTTTGACAAGCCTTTCCTTGTCCAGCAGCACATATATTGAAATTAAGAAGCCTATAATTATTCTGACTAAAGTTGCGGTTGCCAGGAATATTGAAGATAGGGATCCTTGCATAAACCTTACAATTGTTGTCCCGGATCTTGAAGATAATTCTGTCAGATAACTTAATAACCCGACATCATTTAACAAACCGTACAGGGTTTCATTTCCCAATGCACTGTAAATCCATCCCTGTATTATTTGGGCATACCTGGGTATTTCTGATGCTATCGAGATTATACTGCTTATGATACTGGGCAGAATGAAAAATACAATTAAGACTACCAAGCTGGATAAAAATATATAGGTTGATGCTATGGACAGTCCCCTTTTAAATCTGAACCTTTTCTCAAAAACCTTCATTATCGGGTTTAAGCAGTATGCAATTGCCAAAGCATATAAGAATGGAGACAGTATGGAAAAAAGGTGCCTTAAAAATGCTAACAAAACACCAAAGTTTTTTATAAGGATATACCCTATTGCTGCTATTAGCGCAAAAATTATTAAATCTCTGTATTTTATATCCCTGTCAAATAGCAATTCGCATACTCTCCTTTTTCTTAAAGTCATTACTCCGTCATTATATCATGTTTTAAGCAGGGGATACAGGAAGCGCTCCATTTGTATCTTTTTTATTGACAAAGCAGGTTTATCCTGATAGACTAAAAATATAAAGGTTTATTCCGGTAAACCTATTGGGAGGTATTATTGTGGAAGAGTTAAAACTGTTTAATGCGGAATATAGATTTATGGATATCATCTGGGAACTTGAACCTATCAACTCCACCGAGCTTACCAAGATCTGTATGCAAAGCCTGGGCTGGAAAAAGTCCACCACCTACACAATGATAAGAAAGCTATCCGAACGTGGCATTTTACAAAACGAAGAGGCAACGGTTACGGCCCTTGTGAAACGGGAGCAGGTACAAAAATATGAGAGCGAGGCGTTATTGGAAAAGGCCTTTGATGGCTCTTTGCCTGCGTTTTTGGCTGCATTTTTGCAAGACAAAAAGCTGTCCAAACAGGAAGCGGAGGAAATCGAAAAAATGATAGAGGAGGCAACCAAATGAGCAGTATGTTCATCACCGTACTGAATATGAGCCTTATAGCAAGTTATGCGGCTTTGGCTGTTATTCTCGTCCGGCTGCTTATTAGCAAGGCGCCGAAGATTTACTCGTATGCTCTTTGGGCGGTGGTGCTGTTTCGTATGGTTTGCCCCGTTTCGTTTAAAAGCACTATTAGCCTTATACCCGGTAAAACCGATGTTATTCCCCATGATATCGTATTTTCCCAAAACCCTGCCATACAAACAGGTATCCGGAACATAGACAATACACTAAACCAGTCTGTCGCCTATTCTTTGCCGCCGGTCAACCCTGCTGCAAGCGTAAACCCTATGGGCATTTTTCTGGAAATTGCAGCTATAATCTGGCTGCTCGGGATAGCCGTGCTTTTGTGCTACAGCGCTGTATCCTATATAAGGATTAGATACAGACTTTCGGATGCAACCCTTGTCGAAGATAATATTTTTGAAACCGACAGGGTTAAGACACCCTTTGTCCTGGGGTTTACCAGGCCGAAAATTTATATACCAACAGGGCTTGCCCGGAATCAACTTGATTATATACTGAAACACGAAAAAATACATATCAAGCACCGGGACTACTTAATAAAGCCTATTGCGTTTTTCGCCCTTGTCCTGCACTGGTTTAATCCGATAATGTGGGTCTGTTATTTCCTCATGGCAAAGGATATGGAAATGTCCTGCGATGAAAGCGTAATGAATCAAACAAGCGAGGATATCCGTGCAAACTATTCGAATTCTTTGCTTTTGCTTTCTGCTAAGCAGAGCGGTCTTTTAAGTCCGCTGGCCTTTGGGGAAAGCAATGTGAAGTCCAGGATAAGAAATGTGCTTAACTATAAAAAACCCGCATTTTGGATAACTGTCGTGGCTGTTGCTGCCGTAACAGCAGCAGCAATTGGGTTGATGGCCAATCCCGCAGACAGGGTCGTATCTTCATCAACTGCCGATAAACTGTTCGATTGCAAAACGGAATACGTCGGTGATGCGTCAAAGGTTGGAAGCATAGCTTCATTACTGGGATATCCGGAAAGAATAAGCTATGATTATATCGAGCTTCACACCGGCAGCACTCCCTACGCTGTGACTGTACATTTAAAGACGGATACAAAGACAAAGGATTATTACAGCCAGGCTGCGTATCAGGCACCCTTTGAAAAAAACGCCATTATTATGTTTTCGCTTATAGGTAATGCCGACTATATAAATTTTAATATAAGCGACGGCAGCAGTGATTATATGGTGCAATATTCAAGGGACCGGGCAAACAAAAACATGGGCAGGGATGTGCGTGAATTTGCACAGGGTCCGGAGGAATTGGAACAGTTATTGGGAATGGCAGAGCATTTTGATAATACCGGTATTGGCGGGCATCAAAACAGTCCCGGTAATACAGCGGAAGGGGAAATCCGGCCGGTTTCAGTTATTATAGAAGAAAATATCGATATTATAATGTCTTCACCGAAGGAATCATCCAATCCACAGGACTATATTAATGCACACCGGAATGAATATGAAAGCATTCTGAAACTGGGGGACCAAGCGCTGGACTATCTCCTGTCACAGTTTAAAAAGGGCGGCACCAACGATTTACGAGGGCATATTATGATGCGGCTTTGTAAAGATATGCTGGGGGACAGACAAAGTGAGAGCGATGATACACTGCTGCCTAAGGAGTGGTACTCGCAGCTTACCATATACGAGGAAACCCGGCTGCCTAATTTTGACTATGACGGCAGCGATCCGATACAGAGTTTGGTCTACGCAATAGAAGTGGAAAACAATACAAGCTCTTACCGGGGCGGATTTGTGGTTGTCGCGCCAAAAATCCACGCCTATTATGAAGCAGGCGGGATGCTCAAAGTGTTTGTCACAACCTACTACGGCAATTATCATTTATATGGTAAGACATTGTCGCCCGACGGGGCAGGGGTAGTACCCGCAGCTATTACCTACGTGAAGGATGGAAAGGGAGAGTATAAGCTGGAGGAATACAGGCAGGCCATGGACGTTTCGTACTTTGCCAAATCAATCGAGGATTTTTGTACCATGCCTGTATCAGGCAAAAAAATAGAAGGGTTGGCGGAACTGATACTAAACCATTACGGTAACTATGACGATGTCACCGCGTTGCACAGGGAAAACCTTATTAAGCACCTGAAAGCAAACAATCAAACGGGAGTTAAGTATAGGCTGCCAGACGGCGAGGTTGTTCAACTTACGTAAAAACACAGAAAAAGGAGTGACTATCAGATTTAAAAATTGTAAGCCACACGTCATATGTATGAAAGTTACGGGTTTGTATTAACCGAGACGAAAAAGAACGATACGTGGACCGTTCAAGTGATAAACGAGGAGCGCTGGGATTTAGCCCAATAATGGCTTCATAAGGAGGAAATTAAATGTCTTTATTCAAAAGAGCTGTATACTTTTTTTGTACCAATCCTGACATAGACCCGGTTGCAGGACGGGTATTTGATAAGTTGTCCGAAATATATAATCTGCATGAGACGGATATCATTGTTGACGACAGCCCGGTACTGGAATATTCAGATGAAGGAGGAGACCGGTTCTACTTTGTTGGAACCCATAAAGTTATTTGCCACGATTACAATAACTATCTGCCGGTAATAAACAATTACTTTTCGGATTATGATATGACGGGCCTTATCACGTGGCACGAAGGGCATAATGCGCCGGACAGAATATTGTCTGTTCATACGACGGGGGATGTGGAAACAGGTTGCTTCGGGCCTGCCAATCCAGTTTACATGCATAATCTGTTGCTGAGCCTGGAAAATAACCGTACCAACGCCCAGCTGGCCGATTTTACGGTCACCACCGAAGCTACCCATTGGTCGGGCGTTATTTATGGTGGAGGAACTCCGGATATGATACCTCAGTTTCCGGTACCTATTGTTGATATCGAAATAGGAAGTACTTCGGAATCATGGTCGAATGAGACAGCAGCAAAGGTGATTGCCCAATCCCTGACCGGGATTTTTACTGTCAATGAAAAAAGTTTTAAGAGTCTGCTCTGCGCGGGAGGAGTTCACTTTGAGCCATCCTTTGCAAATGCAGTATTTCAGACTTGGGAGGATAACGCTTTCGGCATATCACATATTTTAGGAAACCATTGGTTGGTTACCGGACAATACGAAGGGGAAGACGGCCAGGCAAGGCTCGAAGCCTGTGTGAATTCGATTCAGGGAGGAATCAATGGCATTGTATTTCATGATAATTTGAAAGGTGCCTATAAAGAGCAACTCAGGGTACTTGGAAGAAAACTAAATGTTCCCGTTTTTAAACATAAACTGCTGCGCCGACCTTGGGATATCTCTTTTTAGTTCTTAAAGACAAGGGAAGACTGTCATTGAAAAGGCCGTTTGTGAAGAAGCGAGAAACGTCCCCGTGTCTTAATAAAGGTATTATCAATTTTCTCGGAAGTCACGTTCAGCTTGATGTTGTATGGGCTTGCCGGTCAATCTGTAAAAAAGGGAAATATTGCAGGTCCTGCAACTTCCAAATGAGCAAACCAATAGGACTTGACAACATCCTGCTTTTGGTACGTCTTAAAATGGTCAACGTCCAAGTCCTTAAACCCATAGACCAGCACTACTTCCTGTTCAGGATCGATAACCCAATACTCCTTTACGCCCGAAATCATGAAGGTGCTCAGTTTATCCACCATATCCTTTGAGCGGGTATTTGGTGACAATATCTCAATGACCAGATCTGGTGTGCCCATGTACCGTCCTTTTTCATTGGTACTCTCATCCACATCACAGGCAATAATCAGATCCGGCTGCATAACATCCGGCTCTTTAAAGCCTTCTTTATTAAAATGTACATCAAAGGGAGCGTAAAACACCTTGCACTTTTTGCCCTTGAGATACTCTCTCAATTCAACATACAGGTTTCCGGAGATCTCCTGGTGGGTTGCAGTGGGCGAGCCCAGCAGCACAATTTCACCATTGATGAATTCCATTCGCAAATCGCTTTTCTCATAGATTTCCATGAATTCCTCATAGGAGACCTTTTTGCCGCCGTACTGGTAATCGGGGGCCTTTTCTTTGACGGCGAGATAGCGGTCATAGTTGGTTAAATAAGGCGCCAGCCGCACTGCCTTCTTGCCGTTTTTGCTAATTACCACTTCATTATCATTCATCACATGCTCCAGATACATACCAAGATTTTGCTTGAGTTCGGTGGCGGTTATGATTTTTTTGACTTTGTCTTTATCTCTCATAGCTTCAATCACCTCGCACGATCATGATAATATATCGTACGATAATCATAGCATATCGTACGATATATTTCAACCAATATTCAGGCGGCTGCAAATATAATTTACCCTTGACTATATAACATATATTATATAAAATAACATATGTTATATGGGATGGTATTTGAAATTAAGGAAGGTGGTTTTATGGTTCAACCAAGCGTGTATTCCCGGCTTCAAATCATTGAGGCGGCCTTTAAGCTGGTACGGGAGCAGGGCTGGGGAGCAGTTTCAACAAGGGCTATCGCAAAAGAGCTTGGCTCGTCCACCATGCCAATTTATTCCCATGTGCAGTCGGTGGAAGAACTGGAAAAGGAGCTGCACATAAAGGCCCGCACTCTCCTTAAGGATTTTCAGCGGCGGATGTATACTCAACATACCCTTTTGAACCTGGCATTCGGGTATGTGGCCTTTGCCCGGGATGAAAAAAATCTGTTCCGCTTTCTCTATCTGGAAAGGCCAAACAGGATTAACATGGAGGATATATCGGCTGTGAAGGAATGGTTTTTTGCAGAATTCGGTGAGCAGGGCGGTGAAGCAAAGGCACTGCTGGAGTTACAGGCTTCCGGGCAGGAGGCATTGGTCGGGTACACCTGGATTTTCACACACGGTCTTGCCGTGTTGGTTAACTCCGGTGCCTTGGGTCGGTGCTCCGATGAGGATATTCTTGACTTTCTCATGAATGCGGGGGAGGCATTCTATCTCTGGGGAAACGAAAAAGGAGGGGTTAGTTTTGGAAAAGATAGTGAAAAATAATTTCTGGGGATACAGCGGACGTTTCATATTGGTTCATCTTATAACCTACTTTGTGATTGCTGTGGTGTTCTTAAGCATACAGCGCGCACTGCCTGTGTCACAACGGGTTGTATTAGATTTTTTCAGAATATATCGTTCTCCGGATTTAACGGCAGTTACAGCGCAGACAATACGCGCAGGGGTCATGGCTCTGGTGCTTTATCCGTTTTATGAGATTATCATAAGAAACAAAGGTGGTTGGTTAGTACTATTTGGGGCACTATGGGGGCTTGCCCTTTTGGGCAGCCTCGAACCCTTTCCCGGGTCCATTGAAGGGATGATCTATACCAGAACCACGGCAGTTGAACATTTACTAGTAGTGGCTGCCGGGGCCGTCCAGGTGATGTTTTTTTGCTGGCTGTTTCTGAAATGGGAACACCACAGCAACTCGCAGAAATGGGGTGAGATTCATGGATAAGAAGCTTTGGGGTTACGTTAGAAGGTTCACTCTTGTTCATGTAATGGTATATTGGATTGTCGGAAGTGTACTTTACCAGATAGCGGGATACGAGGAAGCCATGGCTACAATGGAGGTTTTTGAGCATTACCGCCCGTTAGAAAGCTTTACAATGGTTGTAGTAGTGTTCCTTGGGCAAATAATCCGTGGTGGAATCCTTGCACTGGTGGTGTACCCTTTTTGCCAAGTATTCATGAAAAACAGGCATGGTTGGCTGTTGCTGTTCGGACTGTTGTTCGGCCTAAAGGTATTGGGCTCGCCAATCTTTATCAGTGAATTTTTAGCACCGGTGGAATCGATGGCAGAATTTTTAAACTCCTTGAAAATAGGAGTTCTTGAAATCATCGCCCAGGTCTTTGTTTTCTCCATAATATTTTTTGTATGGGAAAGAAAAAGTGGTGTGGTTAAGGTTGAATTTTTCCCTGCCAGCTATGACCAGTAAATTGATTAGGAGGAGATTGTATGAAAAGGTTTATAATTGAAGATGATTTTTGGTCTGTATTCCCCAGTGCAAAATTAGGTGTTGTTGTATGCCGGGGCATTGACAATTCAATAGGGGATGCGGCCAAATATGAGGTAATGCTTATGCAGGCGGAAAATGAAGCTCACAAATTTTTTCAGAGGGAAGAATTCAGCGCTAACCCTGTAATAGCGGTTTGGAGAGAAGCATTTAGAAAATTTAAAACCAAGAAAGGAGCAAGGTCTTCAATTGCAGCATTATTAAAAAGGGTTAAAAATGATAATCACATATCAACAATAAATCCACTCGTCGATATATATAATTCAATTTCACTAAGATACGCTCTCCCATGCGGCGGAGAAGATATAGATAAGTTTACGGGGGATATACGTCTTACAAAAGCAGTCGGGAACGAGCAGTTCATTCCCCTTGGAAGTGATGAGAACGCTCCGCCCTATGAAGGTGAAATAGTTTATAAGGACGATGCAGGCGCTGTATGCAGGTGCTGGAACTGGAGAGAGGCGCAAAGGACAATGCTTACCGAAAACACGAAAAATGCATTCCTCTGTGTAGAGCTGGTGGATGAAACAAGAAGCTGTGAGTTTCACGAAGCCCTCAGCGGTTTGGCGGACTTGGTTTCAAAAAACCTTGGCGGCATAGTAAAAACCCGGGTACTTGATATAAATAACAGGGAAATCATAATTAACGGTTAGTATAAATGGGTTTTGCTTTACATCAGAATGCCTGTTTTTATGGAACTGCCCGTTTAACATCGTTCTGTTAATCATGGGCCGATGCCGGAGCCTATCCGGATAAATATCATGACCGGGCAGAAAATGTGACGTGCGGCTGCGAGCCCGGCAGTAAACCCGGCACATATGGCCTGTGCCGGGTTTACTGTGAAAATGTGCAGTATATCCTATTTTATGTTGTACTCTTTCAGTGTGGAGGTAACATTCATGCCTTCGGTAAGGAATTCCCTCTTTACAAGGCCTATCCCTTCCTTGTAGTATTCATACATGACAGAGTGCTCCGTAGTGATTTCAATCTTTATACAGTCTTCGAATTTCCCGGCTGGTGTATCCACCTCCGTACCGGTTCCGATTATTTCCCTGACACCGTTTGAAGTCTCCCATTTTGTACCCGCTTCAAGGGGTGCCTTAAGAAGTACCAGGTCGTCGTTGGCCTCCTCGTCAAGAAGGTTGTTCCCGTCGTATTCCTCGCCGCGGAAGAAGGTGCGCACTATCTGGCCTTCTTCAAACCCGAAGACCGACGCGCTTACGGTACCGCCGTTGTCCTCGGAAACCTGAGACCTGTCTCCGTCGACAAACAGCACCTCGCGGCTAAACGAAGCGTATTCGTTCCCTTCGCCTAGGTACTTCCATGTGCTTCCTCCGGTCAGGGGGAAATAGTTCTTAAGGCTTAATTTATCAGGCTCCGCCTCGTCTTCTCCAGGGTATTCTGTTTGCTCCTGGTCCTTATCTTCGGCCTCGATAATAACAATTCGAAGGTCACTGTCCCATTCAACGTTAGCCCCCAGGGTTTCGCTTACAAAACGTACCGGGATAAAGGTGCGGTCATTTACCAGCTTTGCAGCGACGTCTAGCTCCGCCGTTTCATCACTTGTTGCTCCGTCAACGGTTTTAACCACCTTTGCGGTGTTTTCACCTATAACAAGTTGGATACTTACATCCTTGGTAAAAACACTGACGGCGCCTGTTTGCTGGTCCCATTCAACGTCAGCTCCCAGTCCCTCCATTACTCCGCGAAGGGGTATCAGAACGCGGTCGTTTTCGATGAAGGGCTCGACGTCAAAGGAAAGCATCCGGCCGTTAAGCCTAACTCCGACTCCAAGGTCCTTACTTATTATTATATCGTCCTCTGCCCTGCCGGCATCAACTTCCACATCCGGCTCCTCACCGGTGGTCAGCGGCAGCGTAACCGCCTGCCGACCCTCAACCACCCTTACCATATCGCCGCCGAATATTTCATAGAGGTAGTCTGCGTATCCTTCGCTGTAGGGCGTGATTCCTATTTCTATAAACCCGTCCCGGGGCCCGGTATGGGTAACGCCAAAACCTTCAAGCCTGATTTCGTCGGCATGGTCTTTAAACACATATTTGTCAATCTCCCTGTGCTTTTGATAGAGCTCCTCACTTGGGTAACCCAGCTGCCATTCTTCATCAATGGCCCTTTTCTCCGGTGTCAGATCCGAAACCGGCGTATCCATGCCCATATCCATCGGCTGCTGTACCGCATACGGGGAAATGCCTTCTCCCGAAGCAGCCAGGGCCGCACCCGGTGATAACAGCGCCAGGCACGTAATTGCAATAAACACTCTTAAAAACTTTGGAATAATCATTTAGTAGTCCTCCCTCTGCAAGTTATGGATTATAGCTGCTGTTGCAAACTACCGCGTTACAACTGCCTACATTCCTTTGACTAATGGATTTATGGTTTTGTTCCCAAGAATCTAGGAACGCTGGAAAATCCACAGGAGTATCTATTGTCCTTTACGGGGTTTCCGTCTCCTTTGAGGAGCCGGGCACACCGCTTTACGGACGTTAAGGGTGGAAAAGTGAGGTAAGAGCTCACCCTTGATGCGAGGACAGAGGTAACCGGAAAAGGGGACATAGGGACCGCATATATAAATGCCGACGGGCCGGCCATAGAGCAATAGCCCGACAATATCGAGGTGGCAGACGGCGGATTAGATGTTGTAATTCCGTCAAGGATAAACGGAGTTACGGTAACCACTATTGGTGAAGGAGCATTCAGTGGCAAGGTCCTTACCAGCATAGCAATCCCTAGTAGTGTAACAAAGATTGGCGATAATGCGTTCTCGGATAATGTACTTACCAGTGTTGAGATACCTGACAGCTTAACAGAAACTGGTTCTTGTGCGTTCGGCTCCAATAACATTACCAGCATAACAATTGGTGAAGAGGTGACAACAGGAAAAAATCTCCTTGAATCCGATAACAATTATTTACGTGATGCATATACAGATGTAAACGGTGGTGCCGGCACCTATATCGCTGAAAGTTCTTATGAAACCTGGACCAAGATAAATATAGATAATGTACAAATAGACGGAGATGCAGAATTCGGAGTAACGCTTACTGTTACAGGCATAGAACCTTCTTATGCGCCAGTCACTTATCAGTGGATGAGGAACGGAGCTGCCATAGAAGGAGCTGCAAATTCAACCTACGTATTAAGACTAGATGATGTAGGCTGGCGCATTAGTGTAGAAGTTGCTTTTTTGGTTATTATATATCGATATTCGGCCCTTTTGTATGGTTTATCGTACAGATTCTTATAATTGTCATAACTTTCACAGAAAACCCTATACATTGTATCTCTCCTTAAAGACATGCAGGTTATTAAAACTATTTTACGCCTTTATTATTTCATACTAATGCAGTAAACAGCGATGGCACTATGAAACTCCGCCCCCACGTCCTGCGTTGCGAGACTGTCTGTTCGGCAAGCTTTAATAAAGCTGCTGCGCAGATGGTTTTTTGTAGCAATATATGGTGATGTAAATATGCTGTTAGTGGAAGAACGCAGTGAGTTAAACAAAAGGAGGAATAATAATGCCCGGTTTTGAGAATTTGACACCAATTAATGGCTTTGACATCAGTAACCTGAATAATGCAAGACAAAACAATTACGCATGGTCCATGACCGATCTGGGTGATTATATTTATGTGGGTACAGGCAGAAATATACTTGTAAATGTTATAAGGACGATTGTGCCGAACGCTCAAATTCCTGCACTGATAAGGCCGGAAGCTATAGATAACCTGGCAGAGATATGGAGATACAAAAAAGACGGAAGCCTGCCGTGGCAAAGGGTTTATAAAGCTCCTGATGACTCCGGCATTGTGGGTTTTAGGTTTATGCTCAGGCACATGCCCTTTGGCGGCAGCCCCTGTATTTATGCTGCAGCCTTTGGAACAAGGGCGCAGGTTTTAAAAACAACCAACGGAGTTGATTGGTTTATACTGCCGGATACCGTTCTACAGGGAACCTCCTCAAGGGCAATGATAACACACAGGGGGAAATTATATGTGGCTACTATAGATGAGACAGGAGATGTGACAGATCCCAGCGCAGCCCCACTATTGTACAGCAGCAAGGACCCCGAATTTTATCCGTGGGAACCTGTTATTGACAGCAGTACACCGGGTTTTGACCCTGCCAGCAATCCTGGGGGCGCAATAACCAATATGGCTGTTTTCAATAACAGAATCTATATTGCTACAAGTAATTCCGATAAGATACAAGTTTGGAGAACAAACAGGTCAGAGCCGGGACTTAATGACTGGACACTCGTGGTTGATGGATTTGGAGTTCCCCCAAACAGGTATACTCTAAGCATGGGCGTGTTTAAAAACTATCTTTATGTAAGCGGTACAAAGCAACTGCCGCTGTCGTGGCTTATTCCCATGGGCTGCGATATCATAAGAATAGATACGGATGATAACTGGCAGCTGGTGGTAGGCGGAAACCCGTTGACGCCTTTTATACCGGCAGGGGAACAGGGTAACGGAAGTCTTTCGGGCCTCGGGTCCGGGTTTAACAATCCCTTCAATGTATACGCATGGCAGATACAGGAATACAAGGATAGGCTGTTTATAAGCACCTTTGATGATTCCAGCAATATGGAAGTGATACTGACTACCCTTCTGGCAAACAGGGCTGCTCTGGAGCAGATGATAGGCTCAGCCATAACAAACTTGCTGATAGGAATATACATGGCAGTGGTGGCAATACTAAGGCAAATAAGATATCCCATTGGGTTTGATTTGTATATGTCCGAAGACGGGATTAACTTCCAGTCGGTAGTCTTAAGAGGGCTTAACAACCCGAACAACTATGGAGGAAGAATACTCTATGTGGACAGCGACGACGGATTATATCTCGGAACTGCCAACCCGTTCCAGGGCTGCGAGGTTTGGGAATTAAGCGATATTGAAAATTTTGAGCTGCGTCCATGCGATAATAAGCATTATGAGGACCTTTGGAAAGCCTGGGGAGAGCTGAACGAAAAATACGGCATAGTAAACGAAAATTTGCCGGCCATTCAAAAATTAATGCCCAAAAATTATTATCACAGGCCTATAGGCGGCAAGCCTTTCCGTGCTGGACGGACTGGTGGTTATAATCAAAATGACGGTTTTAACGGATCGCGGCGCTCGGTAGCAGACCTATGGCTGGCCAAAGAAATTAGGAAGAATAAAGTTTAATAGATGAAGAAGTCTAACTCCCAAGCAAATCAAAGGAAACCGAAAAGCCCGTGGGAAAGTATACAACTACTTACCCATAGGGCTTTTTTATCAGTTGCCCATTTTTTTGGGGTGAGCACTGCCCAATATATAATTACTGAAAGCCGGTACTTGAAAGGTCAGCGGTTTTCTTGAAAAAATTTGATTATTGGGCTAACATTATACGGAGGGGAAAAACATGAAAAAGTTTATAGTTGAAGACGGGTTCTGGGAGTTGTTTCCCGGTGATAAGATAGGCGTGGCTGTTTGCCGGGGATTTGCCTTGAAACGGCGGCGGGAAACGAGCAGTTTATCCCCCTGAAGAGCAGTGAGAATGGGCCGCCCTATACAGGCGAAATAGTATACAGAGACGGCAAAGGCGCCGTATGCAGGTGCCGGAGCTGGCGGGAATTGCAAAGCACAATGCTGACAGAGGATACAAAGAACGCATTTCTTTGCATTGAGCTGGTGGACGATAAAAGGACGGATGAATTTTGTGCAGCCCTTAAGGATTTGGTCCATTTTGTATTAAAGCATCTTGGGGGTAAGGTGGAAACATATGTGCTTGATATAAACAACAAGGAAGTAACGATTTCCGATTAGATAGGGAAAGAAGCGAGGCAAGCAGGTGGAATTAGGGTCAGAAGCTTTGATGAAAGGAGGAGCTGCAAATGGCCGGATGGAATCCCTGGCACGGATGTACCAAAATAAGCCCCGGCTGCAGTCACTGCTATGTTTACAGGCATGACAGCAAGTACGAACGGGATGCCTCAAGCGTTTACAAGACTTCATCCTTTGACCTGCCTGTCAGGAAAAACCGTAAAGGCGAGTATAAACTGCAGCCCGACGGTGATTATGTATACACCTGTTTTACATCGGATTTTTTTCACCCGGAAGCCGACAAGTGGCGCATGGACGCCTGGAGATTTATGAAAGAGCGTTCTGACCTTATGTTTTTCTTTATAACCAAACGCCCTGAGCGGTTTCATGTAAGCCTGCCGTCCGATTGGGAGGATGGTTACCAAAACGTTCACGTTTGCTGTACCTGCGAAAATCAGGAAATGACCGACAAAAGGCTGCCTGTTTTTCTGGAGCTGCCAATCAAGAAGTGCTCCATAATTCACGAACCAATGCTGGAGGCTATTGACATAAGGCCCTACCTGGAAAGGTATAAAGACCGGATACAGAGTGTGACCTGCGGCGGCGAATCCGGTCATGAGGCCAGGGTGTGCGATTATGAATGGGTGCTTTCTAGCAGGGAACAGTGCATCGAATATAACGTGCCTTTTAGTTTCAGGCAGACCGGAGCGAAGTTTCGCAAAGGGGACCGGATATACAATATTAAGAGGAAGCATCAAATGGTCCAGGCGGCCAGGGCCGGAATCGATTATAAATAATGCACGGTACAGGAGGAGAGACTTGTGGGCACAGCTTTACCAAATCAACCGATGGGATAGGCTCGCTAGCCCAAAATATCTCCGAAAATATCTGCGCCGTAATGATTGCAACTATTACGGTACTCTTCATAATGAATAAGTTATTATTAGCTCTCTTTTCCCAATAAACCATATAAAAACAGCCGAAATATTCCCAGTTTATATTCGTAGCTGGTTTTAAGGTAATCGGGTTCCTGCATGATGGATATTGACGAATGAAGATATTTTAGTATAGCGTCGTTTGGAATATGCCCGTCAATTGCCCCTTCTTTTTTTCCCAGTTCGATGAATTTTAAATAGATATGGTTGGATTTTATCACTGCCGCTTCCCAGTATATCTGCCGCAGAGTTTTGTCGCCCCACGCATACTCGCTAAAATGGGAACGGCTTGCTTCAATCATCGCATCCTGTTTTTTCATCATGATTATCTTAAGCTTTTCGGGGAAAGGAAGTTCTCTGCCCAGTATTTCTTCATACTCCTGAATCGCTTTATCCAAAAAGGCGATCAGCACCTCCTTGGCAAGGGTATTCTTGTCACCGAAATAGTTATAGATGGATACCTGCGAAACATGCGCTTTCGCAGCTATTTCACCTACTCCGACGTCTGTTACGCCACGCTCAATAAAAAGCTCCCGAGCCGCATTGATGATGGCTTTTTTCTTCGCTTCTGTTCTTCTCTGATAACCATTCATATTTATCACCTGAGCAATATTATAGCATTGTTATGAAATATCGCAACATAAATTTCAAAACTTATTGACAAGGCAGTTTCACCGGTATATTATGAAATCATCCATTTGATATTTCAAAACATTACCGGAGGGTGATCTTATGAAAACATATATTCTAAACTTCCTTGAAACAGACAAAACGAAGCTCGCGGATGTGGGCGGAAAAGGCGCAAACCTCGGGGAACTGGCAGGAATAGACGGGATACGGGTTCCCGCAGGTTTTTGCGTTACAACCAGGGCCTACAAAAAATTTACGGAAAACAACATACAATTAAAAGAATTACTCAATCGTCTCGCCGGACTGAAATACGTTGATAGTTACGGGATTTCGGAAATCAGCGGCCAAATCCGTAAAGTCATAGAAAACTCAAAGATGGAAAAAGAGATTGAAAAGGAAATCATTGAAGCACTGTCCACCTTTGGCGAGAAGCAGGCTTTTGCCGTACGTTCAAGCGCTACCGCAGAGGATTTGCCCGGGGCTTCCTTTGCCGGTCAGCAGGATACGTATTTGAATATCAGGGGCAAAGAAGAAATACTCAAAAGTGTAATCAGGTGCTGGGCGTCCTTGTTTACCGACCGCGCCGTTATTTACCGCATAAAAAACGGTTTTGATCACCGTAAGGTGCTGCTGTCCGTTGTGATACAGAAAATGGTGATGGCAGAAGCGTCGGGCATTCTGTTTACGGCTGATCCAATGACTTCAGACAGAAAAACTATGTCAATTGACGCCGGCCTGGGGCTCGGTGAGGCGCTGGTGTCCGGTCTCGTAAACCCCTACACCTATAAAGTCCGGGACGGGGTAATCGTTTCAAAAAGAACCGGTACACAGTCGTTTGAAATCAGGCCTGTCGAAGAAGGCGGCACCAAAGAGACGGAAATCAAAGACAAAAGACAACAGGTTCTTTCAGACGTCCAGGTAATTCGACTTGCCTCCATCGGGAAGAAAATAGAAGACCATTTCGGATATCCGCAGGATATCGAATGGTGCCTTGCCGACGGTGAATTTCACATTGTTCAAAGCCGTCCCATCACTACGCTCTTTCCCTGCCCCGAAAGTCCCGACAGTGTGAAACGCGTCTATATGTCGGTGGGCCATATGCAGGTAATGACCGACCCCATCCTCCCACTCGGCATGTCACTTTTTGGGTTGGCGTCACTTTTTCCCCTGGATAGAGCCGGCGGGCGGCTTTATGTAGATATCACTTTTGACCTGACCACACCGCAAGGCCGTAGGATGATTAAGCAGAAAGTTGACACCATGGACCCGCTGATGGCGAGCTCGGTCAGAAAAGTCATGGCAGATAAGGACTATCTTAGGAGTCTTCCGAAGGGCAAAGGCAATCTGTTAAAGGGGGTCAGTCTTTTACCGTGGATAAGGGAGGCGTTTAGGATATACCGTAAAAATGACCCTTCAATCCTTGACGAAATGGTTCGAAATAACGAGGATGCGCTGAATAAGCTTGAGAAAATCTTAGAAGGCCTTTCCGATGACGAAGTATTTGATTTCATCCAAAAAGACAAAACGCAGTTACAGGCAAAGTTGTTTGATGCCACAGCCTTCGGTGCGGTGATTGCCTGCCAGTACGTATCAGGCTGGCTTAACAGGAATATTAATAAGTGGCTGGGGGAGAAGGGTATTACCAACTCGCTGTCAAAATCGGTGGAGCACAACGTTACTTCCGAGATGGGGCTTGCTTTATGCGACGTTGCAGATATTGTTCGCATGTATCCCGAGGTCTGTGAATATTTGGCGCAGGCGGATGACGAAAGCTTTTTCGATGAACTTGCAAAGCTTCGGGGTGGTGCAGAAACATTGACGGCTCTCAAGGCTTTCCTGGAAAAATACGGGATGCGTTGTCCGGCGGAAATTGATATTACCAAGCCGCGCTTTTGCGAAAAGCCGACGCAGCTCATTCCGGCCATCCTGAGCGATGTAAAGCTTTTAAAGCCCGGAGAGCATATTGAGAAGTTTAAACAGGGCAAACGCGAAGCCGGGGAAAAAGAAGACGAAATCATCAGCCGTCTTCTGAAACTTCCCGGAGGCGCCAAAAAAGCTAAGAAAACGAAAAAAATGATTAGCATATATCGTAATTTTGTTGGGGCAAGGGAGTACCCGAAATATTTTTGGGTTCGCCGTTATGCAATCTACAAACGGGCGCTTTTGAAAGAAGCCGGTAAGTTGGTTTCTGCGGGTGTCATCCCTAAAAAGAGCGATGCATTCTATCTTTATTTTGACGAGTTTCGCAAGGCAGTTGCAACAAACAGTGTGGGCCGGCCGCTGATAGAGAAACGCAAGAAGGAATATGCCCGTTATGAAAAGCTGACGCCGCCGCGCATTATCCTGTCCGACGGAGAAGTCCCCTCCGGCGAATATGACGGAAGCAAAATTCCCGGGAACGCGCTTGCAGGTGTTCCCGTGTCACAGGGTATTGTAGAAGGCACTGCGCGGGTGGTTTCGAAGCTTTCAGATGCCCAGGTGGAAAAGGGCGACATTCTTGTGACCGCCTTTACCGATCCAAGCTGGACACCGGTTTTTGTTTCCATTGCGGGGCTTATTACCGAGGTGGGCGGTGAGATGTCGCACGGCGCGGTAATTACCCGCGAATATGGTCTTCCGGCTGTTGCCGGTGTGGAAAACGCAACAAAGCTGATTAAAAACGGGCAGAGACTCCGCCTAAACGGTACGGATGGATATGTGGAAATACTGTAACATTCTTTATTTTCGAAAGCTCTGACGGTGAGTCGGAGTTGATTGGAGGATTATTTCTTTAATATTGGAAAAAATATTCCTATACGTATTTTTCTATAGGGAGTTGATGGCAATGACAACTAAAACAAGAACGCCTAATAGATTGGCCCGGGAAAAATCACCCTACCTGCTGCAGCACGCCCATAATCCTGTGGACTGGTACTCATGGTCTGAAGAAGCCTTCCAAAAGGCCAAAGCGGAAGACAGGCCTATATTTCTAAGTATAGGCTATTCAACATGCCATTGGTGTCATGTGATGGAGAGGGAATCCTTCGAGGACAAAGAAGTAGCGAAGGTGTTAAACGATTACTATGTATCGATAAAGGTGGACAGGGAAGAGCGTCCGGACATTGACAGCATATACATGTCGGTATGCCAGGCCGTTACCGGACAGGGCGGGTGGCCCCTTACAATAGTTATGACGCCGGATAAAAAGCCCTTCTTTGCCGGCACCTATTTTCCCAAGACCGGGAGATACGGATACCCGGGCATTGTTGAGCTGCTTTTGCAGATAAAGGATGCCTGGGCTGCCGACAGGGACCAGTTAATCGAAACAAGCAGCAGGATAACCGATGCGATAAAAAATTCCCCCCGCAGGGGTAGCGGGGAACAAGCGGGGGAGGAGACTGTACATAAAGCCTTCCGGGGTTTTCAAAGCTCTTTTGATGAAGTCTACGGCGGCTTTAGCGGAGCGCCCAAGTTCCCTACACCCCAAAATATATTCTTTTTAATGAGGTACTGGAAGGCAAAGGAAAACCACAGGGCTCTGCATATGGTCGAGAGAACCCTTGAGGCGATGTACAAGGGGGGAATATTTGACCATATAGGTTTTGGATTTTCAAGGTATTCCACCGACAAAAGATGGCTGGCACCTCATTTTGAAAAGATGCTGTACGACAATGCCCTACTGGCTTATTCCTATACCGAGGCCTATCAGGCAACCGGCAAAACAATCTACAAAGATATTGCCGAAAAAGTATTTACATATGTATTGCGGGACATGACATCAAGCGGGGGAGGTTTTTACTCGGCGGAGGATGCGGATTCCGAAGGTGAGGAGGGCAAGTTTTATCTGTGGCAGCCGGAGGAGGTGAAGGAAGCCGCAGGCCGTGAGGACGGTGAGTTTTTCTGCAGCTATTACGATATTAAGCCGGAGGGGAATTTTGAGGGGAAAAGCATCCCAAACCTTATAAATGCAGACCTGGAGAATCTGACCGAGAGCGGTGACCTAGCCAGGCGGCTGGATACAATAAGGGAAAAGCTATTTGAGCACAGGGAAAAAAGAATCCGTCCGTACAAGGACGATAAAATACTAACCTCCTGGAACGGACTTATGATAGCCGCTCTCGCACTCGGAGGAAGGGCCTTTAACAACGAAGATTATACCCGGGCGGCGGAGGCGGCGGCTGGTTTTATACAAAAAAACCTTGTAAGGGATGACGGAAGACTTCTGGCAAGATACAGGGACGGTGAAGCGGCGCTGCCCGCGTACCTGGATGATTACGCCTTCTTGGTATGGGGGCTTATTGAGCTGTACCAGGCTACCTATAAAACGGCCTATATTAGGAAAGCGCTGGAACTTAACGGTCAGATGCATGAGCTGTTCCGGGATGATGAGGATGGCGGCTTATTCTTGTACGGAAAGGACAGCGAGCAGTTGATTATGCGACCAAAGGAGGTATATGACGGCGCTCTGCCTTCGGGCAACTCGGCAGCACTTTACAATATGCTGCGGCTATCCAGGATGACGGGAGATACGGGGATAGAGGAAAGGGCCCGGCAATTAATCGAAGCCTTTGGGGGCCAAGTGGGTCATAACCCCAATTCCCATTCCTTCTTTTTATCGGCACTGCTGTTTAGCATACAACCCACCAGGGAGATTGTGCTGACAGCGAAGGCAAAGGAGGATGCCCGGGATATGTTGGACAGGATTAACGGCAGGTTTGTGCCCTTTACCACAATCCTTTTGAATGTGGGGGAAGAGGAACTTTATAGAATAGCCCCCTTTACGAGGGAACAGAAGATGATAGAAGAGAAACCCACTGCTTATGTGTGCAAGAACTTTGCATGCCTCCAGCCGGTTACCGAAGCCGACACCCTGTCGGGTATGCTCCGGTGAATTATTATATTTTCGGGAATGCCGGGGTTTAATCGGCATCCATGCCGAGCAGGGTGCATACATAAAACTTAAGCAGTTTGGGAGCTATATTCAAATAAAAGCTGCGGTTTAAGCGTTCGGTGTATTTGTGCAGGTCCTTGCCCCAGGGGCCCAGTATTATACCGGGCACGTCCAGCTTTTTTATCTCTTCCACCGGTATTGAGTAAGAATGCCCCCAGAGTGGCATATTCGGTTTTAATTCATTTATAACATTACCGGCGTCCTGTATCGAGCAGTAGCTTAAATCCGATATCCCGTCAAAGAAACGGTTAACCCTGAGCGTCATGCCAAATTCACTGAGCGAGTATTCCTGCAGCAAATCCACAGCCTTCAATACATCGTCGTTCCCTGGCGATTGTCCGTCAGTTGTGACGTGGGGGTAATAGGGAGGAGCAAGGGCGATTATTATTTTTGGGGACCTGTCCGGGCAGAAAGAATGCAGTTCGTTAATTATGCTCATAGTAGCATCCCGCCAGTCCGCGTCCCTGACGGCCCGGCTTTCCAAAAAACCCTTCATGTGTCTTTCCAGTGCACTTCCATGCTTCTTAATGCACACAGCAGAAAGCTCGTCATATGTATAGACCTTGGGGGGCCAAGCAAGTTCTTTTATACTGCTGTCAGAGTACGAATTGTATTCTGCAATCCTTATGTTTACTGTGTCTACTGCCCTAGTGAAACACCCGGCAGCTGTTTCTTTCAATACCGATATAATTTCGCCTGGGGGGCGTCGGTAGGTAAGCATGTTAAAACAGCAGGCGGATGCCGACGGTGTGGATATCGAATACCCCTTTCTCAGGTCCTTTGCTTTAAGGCTTACAGGGGGCATTGTAAAGGTATCCTTATACCTGTCCGAAAAATGGGGATTGCCTTCAATCTCTCTTACTATTTCAGCCATTATCAGGTTCGGATTGATACCCTCAAAGGGTTCCCGGGAATGGGCTTCCCTTCCGAAACAAAAAACAAGTGGCAGCATTTTGCCTATTGAGCCGGTATATATATTATAGGTGCCGTCATCGTTAAAATTGCAGGGTTCGGAATCAACAAGGCATACATAATTTAGTCCCTTTTCCTCCGAAAGTATATTGAGGAACTCAATTGACCCGGTCATACCGGCGGAATTGGTCTCTTCATCAGGAACGGCAAGGAACAGTATGCTGCCGTTAATGTTATCCGGTCTTTGGCTCATCTGTTCCACAAGTGACATGAAAAGGGCAAGCCCTGCCTTCATGTCCGCGGCGCCCCTCCCAAATATCCAGCCGCCAGAGTTCCGGTCGTCCAGTGCATCCGCCGGTAAGGCCGATGGATCTAGGGCGTCGCCCAGGATGTCGATATTTAGGGCGTGTTTTCGACAGGGGCCGTAATCAATCGTATCAACCACATCATAATGGCCTGACAGAATAACGGTCCTGCTGCCGTTTCCCTTTACAAGGGCGGCTACCGCCGACCTGCCGTGCTTGTCTCCGGGTATGGGGTTCAGCATAAGGTTTTGGGGGTTAGCCCTGAAGTATTCCATTTCGGATAAAAGCCTTGCTATCTCCATGTACATTCCTGCCTCTTCATGAGTGTCGGTGGTACTGGGGCAGGCTACCAGGGTTTTTAAAAGGTTTAACAGCCGCCAGGCATCCATGTTTTTTTGCACCTCCATAACATATATTATATACAATCACACCTGGTGTACACAACGCCTGTGGGATATCGGTAAGACAACCGACGCATACGGACAGTGCGGGGGGATAATTGACACTTATTTAACACTGTGCTATAATAGCATATGCCAATAAACATATATTTGGTGCTCCGAGCCTCAACATCTAAGGCTGCTGCTAGGATGGAAGGCCGATAAGGTAATCCTGGAAACGGGGTTGCCCCCCATACTTGGAAAGGAGTGGTCAATATGGATATTTTGTTTATAGCGCCTCCTTAAGCTTTGTTGTTTTATTAACAAAACAACAATAAGGAGGATTATTTTATGTGTATTAATAAACGTACAAGGTTTGGACAGGTAACGGTAGTTATGTTTGTTATGGTTTTGGTTATTCTGGCTGCTTCCGGCTGCAGCACTTCCAAGACCGGTGATACGGCTGGAGGTTCCGGGAACGATGGACCTCTGCAGCTGTTTGTGGCTGCCGGGATGAAAAAGCCCATGGATACCGTAATCGAAAAATTCCAGGCAGAGAAGGGGGTCAAGGTGGCACCCAATTACGCTTCTTCCGGCGGGCTGTGGGCTCAGATCCGGGAGGACCAGCCCTGTGACCTTTACTATTCCGCGGACTGGATGTACATAGAGATGGCCCAGGAAGAAGATAAGCTAACCGATTCCAAAGAGTTTCTGTCCGACTGCCTGGTGCTGGTGGTATCGGATTCGGGTGACGGGAAAGTGAATAATATGGATGACCTTACAAATTCGGATGTAACCTTTGCAATAGGCGACCCCCAGGCCCCGGTTGGAATGTATGCCGAGACCGCTCTCAGAAACCTCGGGCTGTGGGACAAGGTTGGCGACACTCTTAAGGCTATGCCGTCAACTGTAAACCAGGTAGCAATAATGGTAAAGGAGGACCAGGTTGATGCCGGGCTTATATATTCCAGCGTGGCAAACGGAAACGACCTGAAGATAGTACAAAGGCTTGACCAGGAAGTTACAGGCGAGATTATATTCGGAGTGGGCGTAATCAAGGGGGGCAATGAAAAGCTCGCAGGGGAATTTATGGATTTTGCCTTTGAACATGTGGACGAATTCTGCAGCTATGGATGGGAGCCCTATGAATAAAGAAACAGTGCAAACAAAGTCCATGCCAAAGAATTTGGTCAGCTGGTTTTTTCTGCCCCTGTTTCTGCTGCTTGTAGTATTTCCACTGCTGGCTTTGGTATGGAATCTCAAACCTGACGGAATTGTCAAAACGCTGAAGGACTGGTTTTTCTGGCAAAGCTTTAAGAATACCATTTTAGCAGCTTTTGCAGCATCCGCCCTGGGGTCGGTTTTGGCCATAGGGTTTGGTTATTATCATCTGTTCCACAAGAATACCTTTACCTACAAGCTGGCAAACCTGATGAACGACCTGCCCGCTGCTATACCGCATACCGTGGCGGGGCTTGCACTGCTTCTGGCCTTCGGGCGCAAGACCTGCGGGTTTATAAGCAATACCGGCCTGGCCTTTACCCTTTTTGCGGTGGTGCTGGCCATGTTCTTCGTGTCCTATCCGCTGTCTGCACGGACCATAGCCAGCGGCGTAGACGGTACCGACCGGGAAACGGTGGATGTTGCCCGTACCCTGGGGGACAATCCGGTACAGGCTTATTTCAGGATAGTGCTGCCGCTTATGGGAGAATCTATTTTTGCGGGGTTTGTACTGGCATTTTCCAGGGCTTTAAGTGAATTTGCAGCGGTTGTAATGTTCGGCGGCAACCTGCCGGGTTCCACCCAGGTTCTGGCGTCCTATGTATTCACAAAGGTTGAGGAAGGGGAGCTGGAGATGGCGGTTACCGCCAGCGTTATATGTATCCTGCTTTCCCTTATAATTGTAGCTCTGCTGAGTATCAGGAGGAGAAAACATGCTTAAAGTAAACGAAGTTTATAAAGCGTACGGGACTCAGGAAGTTCTTAAAGATGCGAGCCTTGAAATCGGATCCGAGATTAAAGTGCTAATAGGCATAAACGGTTGTGGAAAGTCCACGCTTTTAAAGATAATTGCGGGCATAATTAAATCCGATAAGGGAAGTGTCCTGCTCAGGGAAAAGGATATAACCCATCTGGCTCCGGAAGAAAGGCGGGTAGGCTATGTACCTCAGCATCCGGCGTTATTCGGGCACAAAAAGGTTATAGACAACATAAGGTATGGAATGCGCAGCGGCCTGGGTTCTGAAGAACTGTTGGGAGAACTTATAAGTATGCTTGGTCTTGAAGATATACTAAACAAAAAACCCGGGGAGCTGAGCGGCGGTTACAAGAGCAGGGTATCCCTGGCCCGGGCTCTTGCACCCGAGCCCGAAATGATACTCCTTGACGAGCCTTTGAGTGATATTGATGCAGCGGTAAAGGAAAAGCTTCTGCCGGAATTCCGACGGGTAACCAAACTGATGAATGTTCCGGTGTTATACGTGACCCACGACCCGGCGGAGGCCGGACAGATAGGGGATACTTTTGCGGTTATGCAGGACGGAAAGGTAAATGAAATCGATTCGGCGAGTGAGGCCTTTAACATAATAAAGAAAGATAAATTTATATCCGCCTTATAGAAAGAAAAAGAGGTGCCGGATAACCGGCATCTCTTTTTCTTTCTTGTGTGCCCGGCATGGGCGCAGTTAAACGGGTGAAAGTTCCGAGTGTGGGTTGATAGTGTCAAGTACATAGCAAAGGGCAAGGGTGTCCGCCACGAGATGGAATCTGAAGGAAGCCGGCGGCAAACTTCTAGCCTGAAATAAAGGTATTATTAATGAACAGAGGAAGGAATCTGCCTTTCATTTCAGAATTAATGGATAAGGGGAAATAGGGTTAACGGAGGTGCATATGATGGTTGGATGTGAAGGCGTACTGAGGGCAAGGGAGAGGATAAGAGAATACGTATACCGTGTCCCCCTTGAACTGTGCCCGTGGCTGACTTTGGATAATGCAAAGGTGTATCTGAAGCTGGAATGCCGAAACAGGCTGAAAACCTTAAAAGGAGGAAGCATAAAGTGAAAATCAAAAAATTTTTGGTTGAAGAATGGATGAATACTTATGAAATGGATGCCGTGTACAATTTGGCGGAGACCTGTGTGGATTCCTTTACCTTAGGCGAACTCATATCCATGTCGGAGGACCCGGACGCTTTTGTGAAGGGTCTTTATGACAAAAAGCTTACCTATGGTCATATAGAAGGCTCGCCCGAACTCAGGGAATTAATAGCTTCGCAGTACTCCGGCATAAACGCAGGCAATGTTCTTATAACACAGGGCGGAATAGGGGCAAACTTTTTGACGCTTTTTTCGATGGTTAAACCGGGGGACAGGATTGTGTGTGTACATCCCACCTACCAGCAGCTGTATTCGGTGCCCGAGAGCTTTGGCGCCAAGGTCAGCCTTTTGAAGTTAAGACCCGATAATGGCTTTCTGCCGGACCTGGATGAACTCAAGTCTATTGCCCGGAACGGGGTGGACATGATTATTCTGAACAACCCCAACAACCCCACGGGGGCATTAATAGAAGAAAAGATGCTAAGGGAGATTGCAGAGATTGCATGGTTCAGTGGTGCCTATGTATTATGTGACGAGGTTTACAGGGGATTGTTACACGACAGCAATGCGGCGGTTCCCTCCATCGTTGATATTTACGATAAGGGCATAAGCACCGGCAGCATGTCCAAGCCATATTCGTTGGCGGGGTTGAGGCTGGGTTGGACAGCCGGTCCTGTGGAAGTTATAAAAGAGTGTTTCAGTCACAGGGATTATATGACCATTAGCTGTGGTATGCTGGATGATATGCTTTCGGTACTTGCGCTCAAAAATCACGACAGGATAATGGATAGGAATTTAAGCCTTATCAGGAAAAATGCAGCCATCCTGTACGACTGGGTTTCAAAGGAGGAGCATATAAGCTATGTGAAGCCGGAAGCAGGAACAACTGCTTTTTTGAAGTACGACCTGCCCATAGCCTCGGATGATTTTTGCCGGGGACTGTTTAAAAGCAGCGGGACCATGCTGGTGCCCGGAAAGTGCTTTGATATGGACGGCTGGCTCAGGATGGGATACTCCTGTGATACCGAAATGCTCAAAATGGGACTGGAAAATATATCTGAATACATTGAAACCCTCATATAATAAAAAGAAACCGCCGGTGGCTGGCGGAAAGAGGCGGAATATTGGATTATTCGAGCTCTTCCCACAGCCATTCGGCTACCTGCCTTATAAGAGGGCTGCATATGGTGGCTCTTATGTGCTGTTTGTCCCGGATAATCTTATCCGGGTCCTTTGGATCATATCCGATAATATCAATGCAGTTTGCACTTCCATACTTTTCGACAAATTTCTCGACTATTGTGCCGGCTCTTGAATATGAAGGCTCTCTGTCATCCACGGCGGTGTTTCTGCCATACTTTAACCCTAACGCCATGACCGCTCCCGAAAGGGCGCCGCACATATGCTTTCTCTGGCATATACCTCCCCCAAAGGGTGAGGCTATTTTGGGTATAATGTCACAATCCACGCCGAGTAATCCGGCGGATGAAAGAAGCACGCTCTCACAGCAGTTGTAATCTTCGTTAAAAAACTCCACGCATTTTCCGATTAACTCATTCTTCCCATCTTTACCAGATTCCATAATCAATTGCCTCCATCTGATGAAATATAGAACTGACTGGGCTTTTTTTTAATTCTTATTTACATGATACCAGAAACAAAGATAATTAACCAGCTTAGTAACGGCGGCATATTATACTACTGGGAAACCGGCGGGCAGGGGTTACCGGGCAAATGGATTCTAAAGTTTTTAATGGAGGCTGTAATTATGAAGCTTTGCATGATAGGTACGGGATATGTAGGACTTACAACGGGTGTATGCCTTGCTTACCTTGATAATAATGTAATATGTGTTGACAGGGATAAAGACAGGATAGGGCTGCTGAAAAAAGGGGTCATGCCCATCCATGAGGAAGGTCTCGCGGAATTTATGCAGCAAGGCGTGTCAAAGGGTAGGCTGGAGTTCTCCGAAGACCTTGGCTATGGCGTAACCAATGCGGATATTATATTTATTACCGTGGGGACACCGTCTGTTAACGGCGGAGAAGTTGATCTTACTGCCGTAAAGGAGGTGGCAGGGGGTATTGCGAAGTGTATGGACAGCTACAAAATAATAGTTGTTAAGAGTACGGTACCCGTAGGCACACAAAGACTGGTGACCGGCATTATAGCGGATAACTTAAAGGGCCGGTCAAACTTTGATGTAGTGTCAAACCCCGAGTTTTTACGGGAAGGAAATGCCGTTTACGATACGTTACACCCCGACAGGGTGGTATTGGGCTCGGACAATTTTAAAGCGGCAAAGGTGCTGGCAGGGCTGTATATGCCAATGGGCGGAAGGATGGTTTTTACCGATCCTGAAAGTGCCGAAATGATAAAATATGCTTCCAATGCGTTTCTGGCAACCAAGATAAGCTTTATAAACGAGATAGCCAACCTTTGCGAAAAGGTGGGTGCGGACGTGACGAAGGTGGCTTTGGGCATGGGGCTTGACAGCAGGATTTCGATGGATTTCCTGGAGGCAGGGCTGGGATATGGCGGGTCATGCTTTCCGAAGGATACTCTTGCTCTGATTACGCTTGCAGACAGGCATGGCTGCAGCCTGAAGACGGTGAAAAGTGCCATCGAGATTAATGAGAGCCAGAGGATGAAGCCGGTAAAAATGCTGCAGGATTGTCTGGGCAATCTGGAGGGCAGAAAAATCTGTATTCTTGGGCTTTCATTTAAACCCAATACCGATGATGTAAGACAAGCCCCTTCGATAGACATAATAAGGGAGATAATAAGGCTTGGGGGCAGGGTTACGGCCTGTGACCCCATAGCCATACCCAATGCAGGGAAGGTGCTGGACGGAGTTGAGTTTTGTGAAGATACCTATCAGGCTGCCGAAGGTGCGGACGCTATTGTCCTGGTTACACAATGGAATCAGTTCAAAAAGCTGGATTTGGCCAAAATCAGAAAAATAATGAAAAGGCCGGTATTCATAGACGGAAGGAATGTTTATGATGTGGACACCATGCTCAAACTAGGTTTTGAATACTATAGTATCGGCAGGAGGAATTACGGGTGACCGGAGAACCTGTCCCGTTCCCGGGCACAACAGACTGGCCGCCACAAAAAATGAGAGCATGTGAAAATCATACTCCCATAATCAGAATATTCTATGTTCCTAATCGTCGTCTTCCGTTTCTGCATCTACATTGAAAACTTCCAGAGTATCCATAATGGTTTCTTCGTCCATGCTTCTTTCAGCGTTCTCCTGTTGGTATGAAACCACGTTGAGCATAGCTTCTCCCATTACTTCTACCCCCAGGCCGAATTCAACCTGGACGGATATTGAAGGCGATCCGGATTTATTGACCACTGCAGTTCCGAGGGATACGGGTTTTTGGGAAATCCATGCCAGTATCTTCTTGTTTCGATAGCTCTCTCCGCCAAGGCATCTTACAGGAACAACTTCGGAAAATCTGGCATTGTTTTTAGCTACATAAGTATCGCCGCCGGCTTCATACCAAACATGTACTTCAAAAATTCCATTGGACCTGACGTTTACCATTTTATCCATAATCTCTTCAAAGCTGCATTCTTTAATTTGGACACCTTTTAGCGTACATCCCAAAACCTCTGTAGGTCTCTTATTGTCAACAGGACTTATATATATAGTGGTGTTGCATATTTTGGTTGCGCTGCCGTAAACTGCATTGGTTATTATCGTCCTTACCCTTCCGGGTTCCGGCTGAATATTATTGTTTTCATTCACAGTTTTCACCCCTTTTGTCAAAATTAAAATCTATTTCTATACTATAGTATTCTGCTGTATTATTTATGTGATAAAAGGGCAGCAAATTTTCCTTCGGCTTCACGTTTTGTATCACGGCAAAATAATATACTTAAGAACAAATAATTAATAAAGGAAGGAATATATATGTTCAGAAAAGCACTGGTGACCGGCTGCGCCGGGTTTGTCGGATCCCATCTATGCAACGCTCTTGTCTTGCAGGGATGGAGCGTAATTGGCATAGACAGTTTCATGGACAATTATGATAAAGGGATTAAGGAGAGAAACCTGTCAGGATTGTTATCCAAGCCAAATTTTAAGTTTGTCGGCCAGGATCTGATGAAGGTTCCCCTGGATAGGCTTATTAAGAAAATTGACTGCATCTTTCACCTTGCCGCCCAGCCCGGGGTCAGGGACAGTTGGGGGCAGCAGTTTGACAGCTATGTAATTAATAATGTCCTTGCTACCCAACGGCTTTTGGAGGCAGCAAAAAATATCGATATGAAAAAGTTTGTATATGCGTCCTCATCCTCGGTTTATGGCAATACAGATATTTTACCCGTCAGCGAGGCACATCCGACCAGACCCTATTCGCCCTATGGCGTAACCAAGCTGGCAGCCGAAAACCTGTGCAGCCTGTACTATGAAAACTACGGAGTACCGGTGGTGTCGCTGCGTTACTTTACCGTTTACGGGCCGCGTCAGCGTCCCGACATGGGTATAAGCAGTTTTATAAATGCTATTCTCAAAGGACTAAACATAGTTGTATACGGCGACGGAAACCAAAAACGGGATTTTACCTATGTAGCTGATGTGGTCAGTGCCAGTATACTGGTAGCAAAATCTCCGGTTGTGGGCGAGGTGTTTAATGTAGGCAGCGGACAGCCTGTGGCTCTGATGGAAGTAATACGGATACTGGAGAACCTGACAGGTCAAAGGTGCCGGATAGAGTATATACACAGCCAACGGGGAGATGTGAGGCATACTTGTGCGGATATCAGAAAGATATCCGGAATGCTGGGGTTTAGGCCATCCTTTGAGCTTGACAGGGGCCTTAAGGAACAGGTCGCATATATGAAGCAGCTTATCAGAAAAAGGTAGGCACATTTTAATGCTTGTGAATACTATATGTACTGGAAAGGACGATTCTTATCCAAAATCAGAAGGGAGATATGGTATGAAGTATAAGGAAGATTATATCGGGTCAAAACAGGAGTGCCTTGCTTTTTTAAGTGAAGCCTTCACCAAGCTTCTTAAAAACCAGCTGTCGGTGGATGGGGAAGCAGTGGAAATACCTGAGGATAAGGAGCTGAATTACAAAACAAAGTACGAGAATGATGAATTTGAAGGGGAATTATCACTGAAAATCACATGGGTAAATGCGGAAATGCCGGAGGAAGAGCAGCAAGAAGAGGAGGCAGAATAACAGATAGGGGAGGGCTCCCCTATCTGTTATTCTGATATGGTCAAACCTTAAAATACGCAAACGGGCAGTTAGCATTTCTTTAAGGAGGAGGAAGCATGGCGGAAGCGTACAAAGAGGATCTTGAAAGTATATTGGTGCGGTATGACATTGAGGTTATTGATATACGCACAGAATCCTATAAGAATAAAAAGGGTGTATGGTGGATAAAAACCCCCGGGGGTTACAGCATTTTAAAGAAGCATTCCAATTCCGATAAAACCTTGGATTTCATAATAGCCGCGGTAGAATACCTGCAGGGCAAAGGCATACGCATCCCGAAAGTTATCCCTGCATCCAACGGGGAAAAGTACGTCTGTCTAAATAACTGCTGCTATGTCCTAAACGAAGCCATCCCGGGGGTAAATCCAAGCTATAGCAGTCGTGAGCAGCTGGAAAAAGTAGTGCGGGAGCTTGCCGCGTTCCACAAAGCTTCAACCGGCTTTGTTCCGCCCCAGGGCTGTAAGCCAAGGATACATCTTGGGAGCTGGCCTAAGACCTATCGTGAAAGGACGGATAAATTAAGCAGCTACCACGCCCTGGAAAACTCGGCTGCTGTGCACGGGGATTTCGGGACAACAATCCTGGAAGAGTTCGGCTATTTTTTGCAAAGGGCCCGGGATTCCATAATAGGACTTGAGAGCTCATTTTATTGGCAGTGGGTTGAAAATTCCAAAAAGACCGGGGGCCTGTGCCACCAGGATTTTGCCGCCGGCAACCTCATTTTAACAGAGGCCGGGGAGATGTATGTTTTAGATATTGATTCGATAACAATGGATATACCCGTCAGGGATATAAGGAAGCTGCTTCTAAAGGTTATGAAAAAGCGGGGTTGCTGGGAAGCAGGTCTTACAAAGGATATCCTGGCATGGTATCAGGCGGAAAACCCCCTGGAATACCGGCAGTGGCAGGTTTTGAAATGGGAGCTTATGCACCCCCATCTGTTTTCGGGCATTATGACCAAATACTACGAAAAAAGGGAAGAAAGCTGGACCCATGCCAAATACCATAGGAGATTAAAGGAAATGGTCAAAGTAGAAAAAACCATACAGCCGGTTATTGAAGGCTTTGAAACGCTGATTCCGCGATAACTATACGAATGGAGGCTAAACTTATGATGGACCAACAAAATGCCAGTATGCTGGTTGAGCTGGCCCAAAACGTGCTGCTGGATTATGGCATAGCCCCTGAAGGGCTTGAAATTATCCAGAACAAAGGTTTAAAGACGATATGGAAGTTTTCCCATAATGGTGCGACAATGTGCCTCAAAAGGCTCAGGCATTCGGAGGAAAAAGCGTTGTTTTCAGTGTATGCCCAGATTTACATCCACGATAACGGCGGCAATGTACCGGGGGTGATATTAAACTCGGCAGGCAGCGCAATCACCCGGCGTGGAGAACAGTTGTTTGTCGTGTACAGTTGGATTGACGGAAGGGATTTGAATTTTGATAATCCCCGTGACCTGGGCATGGCAGTTGAAGGATTGGGCAGGGTACACAAAGTATCCATTGGATATACTCCGCCGGAAAGAGCAAGGGTTTCTTCAAAGCTCGGCAAGTGGCCGGCACAATATAAGTCCATGCGTACCAAACTGTCCGAATGGAAAGAACTGTCCCGGCAAAAAGCGCAGCCCCAGTACGGTTGTTATCTAAAATGCGTTGACGGGGTAATAGATATTGCGGACAGGGCTATAGGCGCTATACACAGTTCCGGGTACGGACCTTTGACCAGTATGGAATTCAAGCAGTGCCCGCTGTGCCATCAGGACTATGGTAAGGGCAATGCACTTTTGTCGGGCGGGGATGTTTGCGTTTTGGACTTTGATGGAGTCACCCATGACCTGGTGGCCAGGGATTTGCGTAAAATTATAGGCAAACAGATGGAAGACGGCGGTGGTTGGAGGCAGGACAGGATAGACGAAATAATAGGATGGTATGAAAACGGTAACAAACTGTCAGATGAAGAGAAGGAAATTTTGACGGTCGACCTGTTGTTCCCCCATTGGTTTTTTGCCGAGGTAAAGGATTTGTTTAAAAAGAATAAAGCTATAGCCTCAAACAAGATAGAGAGGGCTGCGAAGTTTGAACAGTCAAAGCTTTCAGTTTTACGGGGTTTGCCCGGGGGCGACAAGTTATGAAAATTGCGCTGGTTTGCACTGAAAAGCTTCCTGTTCCGCCGGTTTCGGGAGGAGCCATTCAGATATACATTGACGGTGTACTGCCATTTTTGTCCAAACACCACGAGCTTACCGTATTCGGCCTGCAAAGCGACAAACTCCCCGACGAGGAAGTTTTGGAGAATGTACGGTACAAAAGGCTTGCCGGAAGAACCAAAAATGAATATGTTAATAATCTTAAGGCCCAGGCCTGGGATGAATACCAGTTGATACACATATTCAACAGGCCGCTGTGGGTGCTTCCGATAAGCGAGGCGGCGTCGGGCAGTGCTATAAGCCTCAGCCTGCACAATGAAATGTTTTTGCCAAATAAGATAGATGCCAACAAAGCTGTAAAGTGTATAGGCAGAGTAAGCTTTATCACAGCCGTCAGCCGGTTTATTGCCGACGGGGCAAAGGCTTTGTATCCTGCTGCCGAAGATAAGCTGCATGTAGTGTATTCAGGCGTGGACTCAAACCTGTATAAGCCTGTATACCTGAAAAAGAACTTTATAGCCAGGAAAGTCCTGCGCCGGAAATACGGTTTGGATAAATACAAGGTTATTCTGTTTGTGGGAAGGCTGAGTAAAAAGAAAGGTCCCCATGTCTTAATTGAGTCCATGAAGAGTATAATGGACTTATACCCGCAGACGGCGCTGATGATTATCGGAAGCAAATGGTATGGAGGAAATACCGGCGATTCCTATACGCAGCACCTGCAATCCATGACCAAAGAGCTAAAGGGCCCGGTTGTATTTACCGGCTTCTTGCCCCCCGCCGATATTCCAAAGCATTTCAGTGTGGGCGATATTTTTGTATGTACTTCGCAGTGGAGAGAACCGCTGGCCAGGGTACATTATGAAGCGATGGCGGCGGGCATCCCTGTTATAACCACAGACCGCGGAGGCAACGCGGAGGTAATCCAGCCCGGCGTTAACGGATTTGTAGTTAAGGAGTATAACAGGCCGGAAGCGCTGGCTGAAAAGATTATATATCTGCTGGAGCATGAAGATACTGCCCTGAAAATTGGAAAAAGCGCAAGGAAAACTGCTGAAGAAAAGTATAACTGGGAGAGGGTGGCCAATGAACTGCTGGCCCTGTTTGACAGCATTTAGTCCCGACAGGTACCACCGGGCAATCCGGGCAAAACATCCCTCAAAGCCTTCCGGACTGATGCTGAAATACAGACAGTATTTGAATAAGGTGCAGGATAGAGCAAAGGGCAGCCCGAAAATGGGCTGCCCTTTGTGGTTTGCCCGATATGAGAAGGCCGATCCCTCCAGGCTGTGCTTTCATGTGCTGTGTGGCGGGTTGAATCCTATATCAGCAAGTGCAGACAGGTAATGATGTTGGTTTTTGTACGATGGCCAGACCGGCATTATTATTTATTGTAAAAATAAAAGGGAATATATGTTACTTATAGAATTACTTAGGGAACTTGAAATCATTTCATGAGAGCTCTTGAAAAGAGGAGATATGGTTTGATTGATATTAATATAATAAATGAAAAGGAATTAAAGGTTTGACTCCTATATAATAGCCTGTTAGTGAAGAAGATAAGGTATATAATTCAATGAACGATTATTTTTGCTTGCGCAGCCTTCAAATTTGGGTCGATACGCTTTATCTAACAATTGTTTTCCATCGTGCCACACCCCTTCGCCGGGTGCAGGCATCACTGAGGGAGATAGGCCGTGCGGGTCCGGATCAGGGGCATCGGGAAGCCGTGAACGGTTTCCGTAATCAGGTGCATGTAAAAGCAAGGAGACCGTGAATAAAGGAGGATATAACGTATGAAAGCAAGAGAGTTATACGCAAAGATGGATAACGACTTTGAAATTGAGAGTCTAAAAGATGACTGGAGCTTTATGACATTCAATGACTATATTGCTCCTAGTTTTAAAAGGCGTTACATGGGAATCGTGTTAGACAACGCAATTGAAGTGAAAAAAGTCTATACTGCAGTATTTCCGGACCTGGATATTCTCGATAAGTTAATTGATACTGAACAGACTGACATATTATTGTTTGCTCACCATGCAATGGGTTATGATCCTACAATCAGTGGGTTCCCGTTTTACAATATACCTGAAGAGTATCTTCTAAAGCTGAAACAACAACGGATTTCCTTTTATGTACTTCATGCTCCTCTTGACAAAAATAGTGAATTCTCAACTTCAGTAAACTTAGCGAAGAATTTAGAACTTGATATAATTGATGAATTTTGCGAATATGAGGGAATTAAAGTAGGCATCCTGTGCAAAACTGAACTAAAAACGATAACTGAACTAGCGGAAAAGGTTAAGTCTGCCATAGGCCATGAAGTGAAACTATTGGCCTATGGTGATAACGTGATTCATGAAGGACGGGTTGCGGTTGCCGCCGGCGGGGGAAGTGTCGGATTTGTAGCAGAAGAGCTATCTAATCTAGGAATCAATATGTATATTACCGGTTGTATCAGACATGTACCCTCATATGAACCAACAGAAGAATTCCATAGAATTATCTGCGAAAATAATATAAATGTAATTGGAGCAACTCATTACACTACCGAGAAATTTGCATGTATCGCTATGACTAAATATTTTAATCGGATTGGGATTCCGGCTGATTTCCTTGAGGGTAGATACTATTTGGAAGACATGTAAGAAGAATATGCGCACCTATAGCCTTACAGCGGATTCCCAAAATCTGATATAATATGAACGTAATAACCGGGCCTCGGGAACCCGCAAGACGTCAGTACGTCAAAAGTATTAATGGGGAGTGGTCAATGTGTTAATAACAACAGATGCGCAAAAAAAGAGTTCGCATCCCCGTCAAAGAAATAACGAAATGGGCTTTACAAAACAATATTACTATAGGAAAGTATAATAGCTATATACAATAATTATTTTGGGAGGCAGAATCATGGAAAACAAAAGGCCTGATATTTATAAGCTTAAAACGATGGAAGTTGTAAAAGAAAGTTTGTATTTGTATAAGAACAATTATAAGCTTTTACTCAAAATATCACTGATAAGTTTTCTTATCTCTATGATTAATACTGTATTTTCATATTTTTTAACTATTTCTGAAATAAGCGCGGCAAACATAGTAATTACTCTGGCAATATCTCTTCTTGTAATTTATTTTAAGGTGATGTTGACTGTAGCAATGTATATTAGTATCTCCAATCGTTACAGTGGAAAGTTAATCACATTTAGGGAAGCATTTGAAAAGTCGAAAGAGAGTGTCTGGACTTATATCGGAACAGGTATTCTTTTTATACTTATTATGTTACCATCAGTACTCATCGGACTTGGGGTGTACCTTACTGCAAAAACAGACTTATTAAAGTATTTGCTGCTGTTGATTGTTGCAGTACCTTCCATATATTTAGCAATAATATATGAATTTGCACCACTGGCTTCGGTTATCGAAAAAGGTAAAGCATATGAAGAAGGAAAAGCAAGTTACTTTAAATTAAGTAAAAGACTTGTCCAAAATAATTTTTGGAGGATAACATTATTGATGGCATCTATGATATTGATAATAAACCTGCCAAGTCTTTTTATTACAAATATTAATCCATGGTTTAAGGCGTTAAGCGCTTTAAATCAAACAGTTATGAACTTATTGCATGATTTTCTCTTTGTATTTGTATCTCCTGCCGTATCTTGCTTAATAGTAGTGCTGTATTTGACATTAAGAGAAAAAGTAGTATTTAAGCAACAGTAGAATACTAATATAAAGTTTACAAGATGATAAATTGCGGATGTCATTAGAATTGAGGAACCGCATTCTTTGGATATGCCTCCGGACCCAACTCCGCATCATAAAACACGGCATGAACGTTCGTGCCGGGCTAGCAGGCCCCGGAGCATAACAGCACACATGCTTTCACCAAGACCGGAGTTATCTAAGTCCCAAGCGTGTCGGCTACGCTCATCGTCCTGCAAAACCACACGCAATGGCAGCGGCGTCCTGCCGAGAATTATACAAGTATATGGTTTGGTGTGTATTGATTCATATTTGCAGTAAAGTGTGACACAATGTAAATAGTGTATTTGTGAGGAGGGGAGTTTAGATGAATAGAATAAATATAGTTTGTCTGGGTGTAAGAGATATGGACAAATCAATTAGATTTTACCGTGATGGTCTTGGCTTCAAAACTGATGAAAAAAGCGATAATCCGGAAGTAGTATTTTTTAATACGTCCGGAACAAAACTCGAATTATACCCGGTAGAATTATTGGCAAAGGATATTAACAAAGACAACCCACCTGAAATCACTACTGGTTTTGGGGGAATTACGCTTGCATATAATGCGAAAAGCAAGGAAGAAGTATGTGAGGTCATTGAACTTGCAAGAAGGGCTGGAGCAAAAATTGAAAAAGAACCACAGGATGCATTTTGGGGAGGATACCATGCATATTTCAGTGACATCGACGGATATTATTGGGAAGTTGTATGGGGGTCCAATTTTACTTTCGATGAAAATGATATGTTGGAGTATTAGCAATATATACTCTTGTTAAATTGTACATAAAAATACGCTCAAAAAATAAACTTATAGGCGCCGGAGAGCGGTATGAATTTAAAAGAGGGTGGGTTATTTGAAACAGAAAAGAATACACATATTTTTATTGATAACGGTGTTGATGCTGGCAGGCTGTTCCCAGGTTGAAGGTGACCTGCAAGCGAAGGATGCAAAGCCCCCGGTTTTTACAGCAAGAGATGAAAACTTTGAAGTAAAGACATACATCGATAAGCTGGAATATGAGCAAAATGAAGAGATCAATATATACTCAACCATAGAGTATATAGGCGAAAACGAAAGCATCAGTATATGGTCGGGAGAACCGTATTTTCACCACCTGATATACAACGGCAAGGAGTACATCAATGATGGAGTTGTTTTGGATGTGTTAAAGGAGACGGTTTTTAAGAAGGGTGAGGTATACACAATACCGTTTTCCAAAAGCGGTGGATTTACACAGGAAGACCCGGACATTGAGTTCTGGGAGCAGTACTTTTCGGAAAAAGAATTGAAACTGCCCGGTGGAGACTACACCTTTACCGCAACAACGGACTTTTGCCTGGATGCCGATCAAAAGGAAAAGGTAGCATTAAAAACAGAATTTAAGGTCAAGGTAAACTAACACCCAATGTATTACTTAAGCAATCACAATAAACTAAACACAATAGGCAATTTAAGGGGGATATTGCAGACAACATGAACATTAAATGGACAAGGGATTGGAACGGACCAGAATACTGAAAAACGTAAACGGGTTTAATATTAAGGATACTGAGTACAATCCCAAAGCGTTGCAATAACAAATAAGGTTAAAGGAAAATAAGAGGGGATGCGTTCCCTCCCTTTTTTTTGCAGTTCGAAGAAATAAAATATCAGGGTGGAGGGATATACTAATCCCGAGGTGATTATTATGGAAAAAAGGCTGATAAAAAAGTCATTGCTCTATATACTGTTAGCCATATTGCTGCTGGTGAGCACAGTTTGTGCCTGCGGGCGCAAGGAGCAGCGGCCCGCGCCGGAGGAAAAAAAGGAAAGCATACCAAAACCGCTTCAGCAGATTGGGGAAAACTCCCAGGCCATTATTGAACAGATGGAAAAACTGCAGCAGGAGATGGAAAAACCGGCAACGCAACAAGGAGAACAGCAGCAGGGCAGCCGGGGCGGAGGCGGAGGGGAAGAACAACAGGGCGGACAACAGGAAGAGCAAGGCGGGGGCCAGCAGAGTCCGCCGGACCCGGAGGAGGAGAAAAAGCAAAGAATTGAGAAAATATGGGAAGAAACCTTAAAGATAGTGGAGGATACCCACAAACAATGGAATGATTACGAGAATACGGCAGTCAAGGATAAGGCCCGGAACACTGCAATATCAGGGTTTGAGTCTTCCCTGAACGCCCTGACCGTTGCTGTTAACCAAAAGAAGCTTGAAGCGACCATGGAGCATGCAAACAGAATGTCCCTTGTCGCAGCGGATTTTCTGGATTTATACAAAAACAACCCGGACGGACAGATAGCAAGGGTCAGGTACTATCTGCAGCAAAGCTGCATAGATGCCCGGAAGGGCAACTGGGACCAGGCGCAGCGCAGAGTAAGGGACGGGAAGCAGGCGGTGGAAGAGCTGGAGCGTGAGGCAGAGCTGGAGGAAGCGGACAAGGGTCTTATGGAAAAACTGAGCCTGTCGGTAGACAACATGGGCAATGCAATGGAGGACAGGGATTTGGACCTTTTAAAGATTAAAAAGGATATTGCACTGGAAAACCTTAAGGCAGTGGAAGAAAAAGCAAAATAAGGCATGTCTATTTTGGGAGGATGGTGAATAGAATTTTATAGTAAGGCAAAACCCTATCAATGCAGCATGTGTATATAAGGCGCAATTACAACCGATTAAGCCTGTTTACGGGAAAAAGAACAGAGGATTAAAATTCAAAGGCGATATAGTGAACGGGACGGTTCCATATGCCAAATCATGCTGCCCATACCATGGTCTTTATAATCTGTGTGCTGATTATTATGGTTTTGTATTCGGCTGTGTTTCCCGAAACGGTTGATTGTACCGGGCGGGGAGAAGGGCTTGCCAAAGGCCTTGTTGATGACAGCATAGAGACTGAACGCGTGGAAAGGGAACAATCAAACAGGAAAAAAACAATTGTTATCTCCTTTGCAGGGGATTGCACAATAGGGACGGACGAGAACTTTCCCTATGAGGGTTCCTTTACCCACAGGCTGGTAACAGAAAACAACGATTTTGGCTATTTTTTCAGCAATGTGTTGCCGGTATTTGAGAAAGACGACTTAACCCTTGTTAACCTCGAAACAACGCTTACCCGGTCGAAGTTCCGCATACCCAAAAAGTTTAACTTCAAAGGGGACCCCTCCTATACAGGTATTCTCAAAGCAGGCTCAATAGAGATGGTCAATATATCCAACAACCATATATACGATTATGGTAGGGAGGGGTTTATGGATACCCTGGCAGCTCTCCGGCGGGCGGAAATACAGGTCTGTGGAGAGTCAAACATTGCATTTTACAGGGCAAAGGGGATAACCATTGCGTGTATGGGCTATACAGGTTGGGACGACAGCGTGATGGAGCATGTGGAAAGGGATATTGATTATGCAAGGTCAAGGGCCGACCTTGTGGTTGTATCCTTTCATTGGGGAACCGAAAGGAGCAATTACCCGAATAGCCTTCAAATCCGGCTGGGACGTTTTTGTGTAGACAGGGGAGCGGATATTGTGGTGGGGCATCATCCCCATGTAATACAGGGTATAGAAAAATACAGGGACAGGTATATAGTCTACAGTCTCGGGAATTTCTGCTTTGGCGGAAACAGGAATCCGTCGGATAAGGATACATTTATATTCCAGAATTATTTTACTTTGGTGGATGGAAAGGTTGTATCAAGCGAAGAACGGATTATACCCTGCAGCGTATCTTCGGTACCCCATGCAAACGATTACCGTCCCACTATCCTGGAAGGTACCGACGGAGAGAGGGTATTGTCAAGGATTTACAAATACAGCGACCGCCTTGAGCACGGAATCTCCGGGTAGAAAAAGGCCGGCAGGGGAATAAAAACCCCGCCAGCCTACACGTCTCCTTCTTCAGGCACTATACATATAATGGAAAGTTTCTCCGCACCGGTATTGATAAAGGTGTGCTCTTTGCCGCCGGGGATATAGGCAAAGGAACCTTCCTTTATATCATAGTCCACACCGTCAATATGCAAAATTCCTTTTCCACCCAGTATGTAGTTTATGTGGGGCCAGTCGTGGGTATGTCTTGGAGTATTGCCGCCTTCCACGGTTTCAAACACCCTCATTACATAGCCTTCCCAGCCTTCGGAGGGAGAGATCAAAACCTTCTTCTCTGCGCCGCATGATCCCGGAACACAGACCTTGATTCCTTCAACGTCATTAATATGAGATACTATCATTGAGATACCTCCTTTATTTCTTTATTTATAATTATTATATAACATCCATAATAAAAACCAAACAGGTAATTGTCCGGCGGCAGAAGGAGGAATTTACCCTTCAGGTGATGAATAGTACAGAGGGAGTCAGGAAAAAACACTGAAAGGGGTGCTGTGGATGAAGCTTGAATGTGATGACATTGTGGTTTTTGAAACCCCGGGCAAAATAGCCAAATCAAGGGTATCAAAGGTTGACGGGTATGTGGTAAAGCTTTTTGAAGAGGACGGCTCCTACAGGCAGATGTCTTACAAAAACCTTGAAGACATGGTGAAGCAGGGTTTTGCTCATATAGAGAAACCGCAGCTTTAATGAACTAATAATATGTTGTTCTTATCAAAGCAAAAATTCATAACAGGAGGATAATTCATGTCAATAGAAGAAAAAGCGCTGGAAATGCATAAGAAAAACCAGGGCAAATTAAGGGTGGAAAGCAAAGTACCGGTTAAAAACGATGAAGATTTAGCGCTGGCATATACTCCGGGTGTGGCAGAGCCCTGTAAGAAAATCCATACCAATAGGGATGCCATTTATGATTACACTTCAAAGGGCAATCTGGTGGCGGTGGTATCCGACGGCACTGCAGTGCTGGGCCTTGGGGATATAGGTCCTGAAGCAGCCATGCCGGTAATGGAAGGAAAAGCCGTACTTTTTAAAGCCTTTGGCGGAGTGGACGCCTTCCCCGTATGTCTTGGGACAAAGGATATTGATGAACTGGTCAGGACGGTTCAATTGCTGGAACCCACTTTCGGAGGCATAAACCTTGAGGATATAGCCGCTCCGGCATGTTTCGAAATCGAAAAGAGGTTAATTCAGCAGATGAATATTCCTGTCTTTCATGACGACCAGCATGGCACTGCGATTGTAGTTCTAGCAGGCCTGATAAACGCACTGAAAATAGTAAAAAAGTCGATTAACGAAATTAGGATTGCGGTCAACGGAGCGGGAGCTGCCGCCATGGCTGTGACAAAGCTGATAATGGCCCGTGGAGCGCAGAATGTTGTCATGTGTGACAGCAAAGGCATAATATATGAGGGAAGAAAAGAGGGTATGAACCCCTATAAAGAAGAAATGGCCAGGATTACAAACAGGAAAGGATACCGGGGAGATTTGAAAGAGGCCTTAAAGGATGCGGATGTATTCATAGGCCTTTCAAGGGCAGACACGGTGACAAAGCAGATGGTAAAGACTATGGCTCCAAATCCCGTTGTATTTGCCATGGCAAACCCCGTACCTGAAATCATGCCGGACAAAGCAAAGGAGGCAGGGGCAGCCGTCATAGTAACCGGAAGATCGGATTTTCCAAACCAGATAAATAATGTCCTGGCGTTTCCGGGAGTTTTCCGCGGGGCGCTGGATACCCGGGCCAGACTCATAAATGAGGAAATGAAGATTGCGGCAGCAAACGCCATAGCAGGGCTTATTTCGGAGGATGAGATAAGGAGCGATTACATTATACCCAAGCCCTTTGACCCGAGAGTAGCTCCCAAAGTGGCAGCTGCCGTTGCAAAGGCGGCTGTGGATACCAAGGTTGCCCGTATAAATGTTGATACAGAGGAGATTGAAAGAAGAACCCGGAAACTGGCTTTAATATAAACCAATAATAGATAAACATAACGGCCGGTTGACGTTTTAATGTGTTGTGAAAGGCTTGACAGAACAGCGGGTTAGGAGGAGGTACCTTGACGGCAATTAGTTTGAAATACGGGAAAAGCATTGTAAAGATTGACGTTCCGCCGGACAACCTGATGGGTGTGTTACAGGGAAAATTCGAAGAAGGGCATATTGATGAAGATTATGAAAGAGCTCGGATTGAACAGGCTTTGCAGCACCCCGTAGGTGCCAGAAAGCTTTCGGGTTTGGTACAAAGGGGACAAAAAATTGTAATTATGGCCAGTGACATAACCAGGCCTTCGCCTACAGGGAAACTGCTTCCGCCTTTGCTTAACGAACTGGAGCAGGCAGGGGTGAGCCATAAGGATATAAAGATAGTCTTTGGAATGGGGATCCACCGGTCCCATACAGAGGAAGAACAAAGGGCACTTGTGGGCGAACGGATATATAACACTATCCGGTGCGTTGACAGTAACAGGGAAGACTATATTAACACAGGCAAGACTTTGCGGGGTACTCCCTTAAATATATGCCGTTCGGTGGTCGAGGCGGATGTGCGGATTTGCACCGGAAATATAGAATATCATTATTTTGCCGGTTATTCGGGGGGCGCCAAAGCCATTATGCCCGGAGCTGCCAATTATGAAAGCATAAAGCATAACCACAGTTTTCAATTGGAAAACGGTGCGGTGACGGGCAGGCTGGAAGGTAATCCTGTCCGGGAGGACATAGATGAAATTGGCCGGATATTGGGGATATCGTACATCCTAAACGTTGTGCTTAATGAGAAAAAACAGGTATTAAAAGCCTTCGCGGGGCATTATCTGGAAGCACATCGAGCAGGATGCGGATACCTGGACAGCCTGTATAAAATAAATATCTCCGGGCCCGCTGATATAGTAATTGTATCCGCCGGAGGCTATCCAAAGGATATAAACCTCTATCAGGCCCAGAAAGCCCTGGATAACGCAAGCCATGTGGTTAAACCCGGCGGCTTTATAATACTGGTGGCTGAGTGCAGTGAAGGCTACGGAGAGCATATTTTCGCCGATTGGATTGGGCAGGCGGCTTTGCCCCAGGACCTTGTAAACCGGTTGAAGAAGGAATTTGTTTTGGGTGGGCACAAAGCCGCCGCCATAGCCAGAGTGTTAAAGAAGGCGAAGGTATTTATGGTTTCAGCAATGGATAAAAATGATATCCAAGCTGCTTTTTTTGTTAAAAAGGAATCCGTTCAGCATGCCCTTAATGATGCCATAAAGGCTGTGGGTCAGGATGCCAAGGTATTAGTTATACCCCAGGGCGGTTCTGTATTCCCGAGCGCAGGACGATAAAAAGAATACTATTGGCTGTATATACGGGCGTTACCGGATACCGTTTCAAGGGCAATGCTATTGTCACCGCTGCTTACCGTGCCGCTTAAGCCCCGTTTGGACAGGGAGCCGGTAACGGTAACAGGAAATCCACAGTTAATATCCCCCGAGACGGTCTTGGCTTCAAGGGTGAAGGCTGCATCGGCGGGAAGTATAATTTCTAAGCTTCCGGAAACTGTTTTTCCCCGGATATCCGAATCAAAGGTATTGTATTGGACATCAAGGCCGCCTGATACGGAATCAAAGTCGAGGTTCCCTTCAAAACCGTCTAACCGGACCCTTCCGGATGTGGTTTTAACGGAGGTTTCGGCTGTATCCACCGAGGATATTTCAATTGCGCCGGAAACCGATTTGGCGGCCAGCCGGTTAAGATTTAAGTTGTCTGCAGCGATGTCTCCGGACACCGTTTCAAGCCGCATATCTTCATTATAGCTGCCGGGTACAAAGACATCCAGAGTAACACTGCTGTTACCAAACAAGGATATATTAGGCCTGTGTTTTACTTCAATTGCCAGTTTGCTGCCACGGGTTTCTGCAATCAGCTCCACAACCGGCCCGGTTACTCCGGATACCGTTTTTCCATACAAATGGGCTTTTATTTCCGACCCTTCAACTGCGATTATATTTATGTCTGAGCTTATGGCTTTTACCTGTATCTCCTTTATATCACCGGCGGGAAACGCCCTTTCTTCTTCCACCGGAGTGGCAAACCGGCCTGCAGTGCTTTCCGGCATTAGGTTGCCCGGCGTGTAGCCGGAAACCACGGCAACCACTGCTGCTATTGAAAGGCTTGCAACCATTATCACCACAAGCCAAAGTACAATTTTTTTGATATCCATTCTACTTCCTCCCTATTTATTGATAATATTCAGGTTAAATTTCAGATACCTTAGTGTAAGCCTGTAGAAAAGCTTAGCAAGGTAATAATCCCCTATCAGAAAAAGCATTCCAAAGGCTGTTGCTCCGATGGATGCAAACAGCATAATCACCTTGTTTACCCCTAAACCGGTTGACACCGTGAAGGTGAAGGGCAGATGCGGTTGCAGCAAAACCCCGAAGAATGTAGAAATCCCTGCTACCGTAATACCAAAGGCAGCGGCGGACAGCCCGGCCAGTATACCTAAAAGTCCTATAAAAGGCCCAAGAACGAATACAAGGTTAAAAAATCCAAGACTTACCGAAGCGATTACCGCCCTGAATACGTTTCCTGTGGTAGCCTTTGTTTCGGCTTGCTCTAATGCATAGTTGGCGCGGTAGTGTCTGGCGATAACCCGCGGTTCTCCCAGGGCCTTCGCGATAGCGTCTTCTGATTTCCCTTCTTCCAGCCCGTTTCTGAAATGCTCTTCATAATCGTAAATAATGTCCTTCCTGGTAGCTTCGGGCAAATCCCCCAGCAGCCGGTCCAGTTCTTCCAAATACTTGAGTTTATTCATCCGACTCCCTCCTTACTATCCTTGTAACTCCTTCAACGAATAAAGACCACTCTCTGCAGAGCTCATCTCTGGTTCTTCTGCCGTAATCGGTCAGACGGTAATACTTCCGGGGAGGGCCTTCCTGGGATTCCTGCAGGTAGGTGGTGAAGTACCCCTCGTCCATCAAACGCCTCAGTAGGGGGTATATGGTGCCTTCAGAAATTGATATGTTTTTTGAAATCTCGTTTACCAGTTCATAGCCGTAGCAGTCCTTGCGGGCAAGAACCGATAAAACGCATAATTCAAGAACACCCTTCTTAAATTGTATGTTCATATTGGCTCCCCTTTGTCTGGAATAATTATAATAGTGGTGCCACAACGGAATACATTCTATCACAAGCTACCTTACAATACAAGGTATTAAAAAATTTTTTTACAAGGCGAAGTAATTGACATATGCCAAAAATTGCAATACAATATATTATGAACATAAGTCAATAATATGTCCATACAATAATATAAACAGCCGGTAACGGCAGGATAACCGGTGGGTTTGAAAGTATATGGGCAAGGCCGGTGAAGGGAGCTAAACTTTATGAGAGGGAGTGATTCTTTGGAGGTTTTCGGACCGGTTCCTTCAAGGCGATTGGGTCAGAGTCTCGGGATTAATAACATACCCCCCAAGTTCTGCTCCTATTCGTGTATATACTGCCAGTTGGGGAGAACGAATCAAATGCGGATTGAAAGGGCAGAGTTTTACCAGCCTCAAGATATTTTTAAAGAGACAAAGGATAAGATGGACGAGTTGGCAAATGCCGGTAAAAGGGTTGATTACATTACCTTTGTGGCGGACGGAGAGCCTACACTTGATAAAAACCTGGGACAGGAAATTGAATTGCTGCGGTCGTTAGGTCCAAAGACAGCCGTCATTTCAAACGCTTCTTTGATATGGATGGATCATGTGAAGGCAGACCTTAACAAAGCCGACTGGGTATCATTAAAGGTGGATGCCGTGGATGAGGATATATGGCGGTCGGTTGACAGGCCCCACGGGAAGTTGGATATTAGTAGAATATTGGAAGGGATTATGGATTTTGCCGCCGGTTATAAAGGTACCCTGGTCACCGAAACCATGCTGGTAAAGGGGGCTAACGACAATCAGGAGTCCATATCAAAAACCGCCGATTTTTTAGCCCAAATCAAGTCTTCAAAGACATATCTTCTGGTACCCTCGAGACCGCCATCGGAAGGATGGGTAAAGCGCCCTGATATGGAAAATTTGAAAAAGATATATGCAGTGATGGGACAAAAATTAGGTCCGGCGGTTGAGTTGGTAGGAGGGGATGAGGGGGATAACTTCTTCTTTACCGATGATATAGTAAAGGACATTATGAGTATTACTTCGGTTCACCCTATTAGGGAGGATGTGATAGATAAACTTCTCGGCGAGAGAAGATACAGTCGGGATGCAATCGAAGATTTGGTTGAGCAGGGAGTGTTGGAGCAGTTCGATTATGAAAACAAGAGGTTTTATGTGCGAAAAGTGGGTGAAAGAGGGAAAGGGTAGAAATTTATATCTTTTGCCAGGGAGATGATGATGATTGCTTAAAGAAGCTTATCAGTTGCTGAAGGAGCAGAATGTGAGGATTACTACTCAGAGAAAAGCTATTCTCGGAATTCTCTATGATTACAGGGGACATCATCTGGAAATAGAAGATATACACCAGCTGCTTGATGTCAAGGAAGCTGGCGGTAACAGGGCGGGACTAGCCACCGTGTATCGTGCTATGGAAATTTTCTGCAAGGTTGGTTTGGTTTCGAGGCTGCCAATGGAGAATTCTCCGGCCAGGTATGAGTTTATAAGCCCCAAGGCCTCAGGTCATCATCACCTCATTTGTTTGTTATGCGGAAGAGTGGAGGAAATTGACGATGGAGCGACCGATAGCTTGAGAAAGCAGGTGTTGCAGGATAAGGGCTTTTTAATGGCGGGAAGGCCTATAAAGATATATGGTTATTGCAGCAGTTGCAAATAGAGTTTTTTTTTGAAAATATATTGATAATGATTACCATTAGCAGAGGGGAGCGCATAATGAAGACACAACAGAGCATTATTCTTGCTTCGATGAAAAACGGCCAGTCCGGCATAGTATCCGGCATAAACGGAGGCATGGGTATGATTTCAAAGCTTGAGGGAATGGGGATACACAAAGGAGCCAGAATAATAAAAAAAAGTACCATCTTTGGAGGCGGACCGGTTGTTGTTATGGTGGGAAATACCGAGGTGGCTATGGGCTATGGCATGGCCCGTAAAATTATTGTAGAGGTGGATGTACAATGAACATACTACTGGTTGGCAACCCCAACGTGGGGAAGAGCGCAATATTTACCCATCTGACCGGTATAAATGTTGTAACTTCGAATTATCCCGGTACTACGGTACAGTATTCCAAGGGTAGTATGCTCCTTATGGGGGGACATCATACGGTGGTTGATGTCCCCGGGATGTATCGGCTTAATCCCCAGGCCGAGGCTGAGAAGGTCGCCGTACGGATGATAGATTCGGGTGATGTGCTGGTAAATGTGGTGGACGCCACCAATCTTGAGAGGAATCTAAACCTTACTCTACAATTGATGGAACTGGGCAAGCCCATGGTGCTGGCATTGAACATGTGGGACGATGCAAGACGCAAGGGCATTGAAATTGACGCCGGCAGGCTTGAGCAGCTGCTTAAAATACCGGTTATACCTACAAACGGTATAACCGGGGAAGGATTGAAGCTGCTGCAGGAACAGTGCATCAAAGCAAAGCCTGTAAACCGACCAAGGATTACTTCAGGGCGGAGATGGGAAAACATTGGGCAGATTATATCCGGGGTGCAGAACCTTTCGCACCGGCACCGGACCTTCATCGAAGCGGTGCAGGACTTTATGATCCATCCTTTTTTCGGCGCCCCCGTAGCCATTGTGGCGCTATACTTGGTTTTCAGGTTTATTATTGCAGTAGGCGAATTCCTGACCGAATACATCCTTGAGTTATTTCAACTGGTTTATCTTCCTATTGTTATGGGGATAAGCGGACTGTTAGGGGGGGAGGGGATTATCCACTCGCTGCTGATTGGAGAGATTGTTGACGGTGCGTTGGACTTTGAGGGGGCAATGGGGGTTCTTACAACCGGTGTTTTTGTCATTTTTGGAATTGTCCTTCCCTATATAATTCTGTTCTATATGGTCTTTGGGTTTATTGAGGATTTGGGATATCTTCCGAGGGTTGCCGTCATACTGGATAGGCTGCTCCACAGAATTGGGCTGCACGGCTATTCATTTATACCCATGTTGCTGGCATGCGGCTGCAATGTTCCCGGAGTGCTTGCCATAAGAAACCTGGATACCAGGCGGGAGCGGTTTATCACCGCTGTGGTTACCAGCATAACCATTCCCTGTATGGCGCAGACCGCGCTGATAATAAGAGCTGTGGGCCAATGGAGAGGGTTATACCTAGGACTTACCTTTATGACCCTGTTAACGGTATGGTTTGTGCTTGGGCTATTTCTCAAACAGATGGTAAAGGGCACTACGCCAACCCTTCTTATGGAGGTGCCACCTTACCGCCTTCCAAGCTGTAAAGTCCAAATAAAAAAGCTGAAAATGCGTATTGAATGCTTTTTAAAAGAGGCGGTTCCATATGTGTTCGGCGGCATCCTTTTCATCAACCTTTTTCATGTTACAGGGGTTATAAAGGTCGTTGGTAATTTGTTTTCACCCCTTGTAAGAGGGATATTCGGGCTTCCTGAAGAGACGGTGTCGGCCCTTATAATCGGTACGGTTAGAAAGGATGCGGCAATAGCGCTTCTTGAGCCTATAGGCCTCAACGCTTCCCAGACGGTTATTGCAGCGGTAATTCTCACATTGTATTTCCCGTGTATAGCTACCTTTACGGTTCTGCTTAAGGAGTTGGGAATAGCAGACACGGTCAGGGCCGTTGGCATAATGTTCATGGTTACCATTGTTACAGCAGGAGCCCTGAACTTTTTGACACAGATAGGCCTAACCCCGGGAATTTTGATAGCAGGAGAGATAATACTAATACTGGTATGTACAGTAACTGTTCCGTTACTGTTCAAAGGTTTCAGGGTTTCGAAGGAAGGGAATCTGGAAGCCGGTATTTAGGCCGGGGTTTTTAAATTTGGTGTTGCAAAATCTGAGAATTAGTGTATAATAATAACATTAAAAATAATACTTGCACGGGCAACGGCGTCCGTTGGGCATGGGGTGCGACCCCTGTACCAAAGGACGCTTATTTTATTTCTAATCAAAAGGGAGGATGTATTATGTCAATAACAATGAGCAAAGAAGATGTATTGAAAAAGGCGAGGGAAATGGATATACAATTTATTCACCTGCAGTTTACCGATATACTTGGTGTAATGAAAAATGTGGCCATTACAATCGAGCAGCTGGAAAAGGCGCTGAATAACGAAATAATGTTCGACGGTTCTTCTATAGACGGCTTTGTCCGTATAGAGGAATCAGATATGTACCTTATTCCCGACCCTTCCACTTTTGTTGTTTTCCCGTGGATTTCCCAGGAAAGGGAAGCAAGGCTTATCTGTGATGTATACACCAAGGAGGGGGAACCCTTCGCAGGGTGCCCGAGAAATACTCTGAAGCGGGTGCTGAAAGAGGCTGAAAAAATGGGCTACAAAATGAATGTGGGTCCTGAATGTGAATTTTTTCTATTCCATACCGATGAAAGGGGTAAACCCTCACTGGAGACCCATGACAATGCAGGCTATTTTGACCTGGCTCCGGTAGACCTTGGGGAAAGCGCCCGTAGGGATATGGTACTTACCCTTAAAGAGATGGGTTTTGAAATTGAGGCTTCCCACCATGAAGTGGCTCCGGGTCAGCACGAAATTGACTTCAAATACGATGATGCCCTTACAACGGCGGATAATATTATGACCTTTAAGATGGTTGTAAGGATAATTGCCCAGAGGCACGGCCTGCATGCCACCTTTATGCCTAAACCCATATTCGGCATACCCGGCTCCGGGATGCACGTCAATATGTCCCTTTACACCCTTGACGGCAAAAATGCGTTTTATGATGAGAAGGGCAAGCTGCAGTTATCTGACACTGCTTATAATTACCTCGGGGGACTGCTGGAGCATGCCCGGGGGTTCGCAGCCATTACCAATCCGACGGTTAATTCCTATAAGAGACTGGTTCCCGGATATGAAGCTCCGGTTTATGTTGCATGGTCGGCTGCCAACCGCAGTCCGCTGGTAAGGGTGCCCACCAAGAGAGGGAATTCTACCAGGTTTGAGCTTAGGAACCCGGACCCGGCAGCAAACCCGTACATTGCCCTTGCGGTTGTATTAAAGGCAGGCCTCAATGGGATTAATAACAAAATCCAGCCCCCGGCACAGATTAACGGCAATGTATATAATATGGATAAGCTGGACCGGGAGGAGAAGGGCATAGATAACCTGCCCCACAACCTTTTCGAGGCCCTCAAGGAACTTAAGAAGGATGATATTATCAAATCAGCCCTTGGGAACCATATTTACAAAAGGTTTGTGGAGGCTGCCATGATTGAGTGGAATGAATACAGGACAAGGATAAGCGAATGGGAGATAGAGAAATACCTTACCAAATTCTAGCAAAGGTGCGTTTATACGGGTACTATTATCAAGCACAATTAAAGAAGACGAATCAAGAAATTTTGTTTGGAATGGAGCGTAGATACGCTCCTTTCTTTATTATAATCATTTGTTCTGTACCTGCCCCGGACCTGTTACGGCGGCCACAACCCAACGGATTAATTTACGCTTAATTGGGCAGTATAAGTTAAAGGAATGTCTTCCTTTCAAAGGCAAGCTCATATAACGTTTTATTACAAAGGCAAGGAGTGGTCATCATAAAAGCTGTAATAATGGCAGGCGGCGAGGGAACCAGGCTCAGGCCGTTAACCTGTGACATGCCAAAGCCGATGGTTCCCATACTCAACAAACCGGTTATGGAGTATACCATTAAGTTGCTGAAAAAACACAATATAAATGATATATCTGTAACACTGGCATACCTGCCTTCTGCAATCACCGAATACTTTGATGATGGAAAAGAATGGGGAGTAAGCCTTAATTATTTCATTGAAGAAACACCCCTCGGAACCGGAGGCAGCGTAAAAAATGCCGGAGAGTATCTGGACAGCACATTCATAGTAATAAGCGGAGATGCATTGACAGACCTTGATCTGGGAAAAGCGGTAGAATACCACAGGACTAAAAAATCAAAAGCTACTTTGGTTTTAAAGAGGGAATCGGTACCCCTGGAGTATGGGGTAATAATAACCGATGATAACGGCCGAATAATCAGATTTCTGGAAAAACCGAGCTGGGGCGAGGTTTTCAGCGATACTATAAATACCGGGATATACATACTGGAGCCCGAGGTGCTGGAGTATTACAAGCGGGGACAGAATTTCGATTTCAGCAAGGACCTGTTCCCCAGACTGCTCCTTGACGGTGTTCCAATGTACGGTTATATAACACAGGATTACTGGTGTGATATAGGAGACCTCGAATCCTACAAGCAAACACAGTTTGACATACTGGACGGTATGGTCGGGATTGACATTGAGGCCCATCAGGTGGAAAAGGGGATATGGATGGAAGATGGCGTAGAAATCGGAGATAATGCTGCCATATCGCCACCGGCATATCTGGGCAGGAACTGCAGTGTGGGAAATGACTGTGATATACATTCCTATACAATAGTCGGCGATAATAGTAAAATTGGCCGCAATACAACGCTGAAGAAGAGTATTCTATGGAGAAATGTACGGGCGGGAGAAAACTGTCATCTCCGTGGAGCCGTGGTATGTACAAATGTGCATATGAGAAACAACGTAAATCTTTTTGAAGATTCGGTAATCGGTAAGGACAGCAGAATAGCCTCCGGCGTAACAGTCAAACCGGGTATAAAGATATGGCCTCATAAAAGAATTGACGAGGGCATGAGCGTGAGTCAGAACCTCATCTGGGGTACCAAGGGGACCAAGACCCTCTTCGGATACAGGGACATAAAAGGGGACATTAACACGGATATTACCCCTGAATTTGCCTCCCGTCTCGGGTCGGCCTTTGCTACCCTGATGAAGGATGATGCGGTAATAGTGGTAAGCTGCGATAATACCGGCAAGTCGAGGCTGGTCAGGAATTCTGTCGTGTGCGGGATTTTATCCACCGGAATCGGTGTAATTGATATACAGGACGCTTCTGCGCCGGTAAACCGTTTTGCGGTGACTTACTACAAGGCAGATGGCGGAGTGCATGTCAGGAGCGACCATTCCGAAGAAAATCTGGTACATATAGAACTTGTGGGGGATAATGGTGCCAATATCGACAGAAGCGTTGAAAGGAAAATAGAAAACCTGTTCAACAGGGATGACTATGAGCGGTGTAATGCCAGCCAGATAAGCGAGCCGGTAAGGGTTGACAACTTTACAGCCATATATGTAAAGAACGGGGCTATGCTGCAGGGCAATATACGTCAAATAAAGGTCAAAGGCCCCAGAATACTGGTAAGCGCCAGGTCCGGGACCATACTGGAACTGGCAATGCAGTTTTTGAAATACATAGGATGCCGGGTCAGTGCCGATTATTCCGGCAGCAGCCATATGTCGGTTGACAGTTACAGGAGCTTTATGTCCGGACAGGTGCTCACAAACAAGCTGCAAATGGGAATAATATTCGGTGAGAATGGGGAAAATTTAATTCTGATTGACGATAGAGGCAGGGTGATAGACAGTGAGAAATATACCGCGTTGGTTTCCCTTATCCTGTTAAAAACCAAAGCTGCCGATAGCCTGGTACTTCCGTATACCGCCTCTGCGACCATAGAATCCATGGCAAAGAGGTACGGCGTGGATGTGATAAGGACCAAGTCCAACCCGGCCTGTTTGATGAACGAAATACTTAAGACAGGCGGTCTGGACCAAAGGGTCAGGCTCCAATATGCACTGAACTTTGACGCCATATGGGGTGCCGGGAGCATAATCAACTTTTTGGTTGAAAATCAAATGGAGTTGAGCCATTTGGTGGATGAACTGCCTGAGTCCCATTATATTAAAAAGGAAATCGAATGCGACTGGAAAGACAAGGGCAGAATCATAAAGGAGATAATTTACCAGAACAAAGACAGGGACATAGAAATGTTCGAAGGGGTAAAGATTAAAAATAATAAGGGATGGGCGTTAATACTGCCGGATTCCGAAAGGCCGGTATTCAATGTGTATGCCGAGGGATCTTCGGAGGAGTACGCCAATGAGCTCTCGGTGTTTTTCAGTAAAAAGGTAAAGGAGCTGATGGAAAATCAGAGACAATAAAATGTCTTTGATTTTTTCCGGAGGGTAAAAGGTTGATACCGTAGAGGAGGAAGGACATAACCGTTATGGAAGTTTTACTGTTTATACTGGTCACCGGCCTGCTGCTGATAGGCCTTAATAGATATATAAAAGTCAGGGATGGGGAGGCAGGGGCAGTCAAGGATGTGCTGCTCCAGCCCGAGCAGCTCCAAAACCACGCTGCTCAAATAGCCAGGGAGCATACCGTATCAACAAGGCCGAAGTTTGTCAAATCCCTTACCGGACGACTTGACAACAATTTTAAAGCCATAACAACGGTGTATAAAAGTATAAACTTCTATGCAAAAAAGGACAGGGAACTGTCTCCCGCCTCCGAATGGCTGCTTGACAATTACTATAAAATAGAAGAGCAGGTTAAGGAGATTAAGCAGAGCCTGACAAGGGAAAGGCTGCGTAAACTGAACATATTGGACAGCGGTATACTGAAGGGGTATCCAAGGGTATACGCTATCGTTCTGGAACTTATATCCCATACCGACAGCAGGTTGGACCAAAATCTCCTTATAGATTTTGTGAAGGCCTATCAGCGCCACAGCAAACTGTCCAGTGAGGAAGTCTGGTCATTGTCCCTTATGACCAGACTGGCCCTTATTGAGAACATAAGATTTATATGTGAAAGGATACATAAAACACAGCTGCAGTGGGAAGAAGCCGAGCAATTTGTGACGGCAAACAGTGCCAATCTGCTGCCTGCTCTTAAGGAGCGAATGAAGGAGACAAAGCGGATTAACCCAACCTATATAGAGCATCTGCTGCGAAGGTTAAGAAAGGATGGAATTGATACCGGGGAGATAATAGATTTTGTTGACGGTAGATTATATGACTACGGTTTAACAGTAAAGGACTTGATAGAACAGGAGCATAAGGACCAGGCCGCAAGAAAGATTTCGGTGGGCAACGCGATAACAAGCTTAAGCGTCGTAGCAGTACTCGACTGGAACGATATATTCGAGTCGTTGTGTGCCATCCACGAAGTATTAAAGGAGGATCCAAACGGCGTATACCCCTTAATGGATTTCGAGTCCAGGGATTACTACAGGAAACTGGTAGAAAAAATAGCAGACAGGGCGGGGTTACCCCAGTATAATGTGGCGCGTAAAGCGGTGGAATGTGCCAAAGAGGCCTGGGCCAATGGACTTGGCAAAAAAGAATGCCATGTAGGTTACTATATTGCCGGAAGTGGCAGGCTGCAGTTATTCAAACGGCTGGGGATGGACAGGTCTGAGGACAGGTTCCACAACTACAGCGTACCCTTTTACCTGTTGTTGATAATGCTGGCAACCCTTATTATTATATCGGGGTTATTTTGCTATTCGCGCTTTTATGCAGGCGAAGACAGTATAGCACTTAACTTGCTTATAGTGTTTACTGTACTGATACCGGCCAGCGACGTGGCCATATCCCTTGTTAACTGGGGTTTTAACCACAGCACGCTGCCCACTTTCCTGCCAAAGCTTGAATACAGGGATGGTATACCCGAGGACGTCTGTACCCTTGTGGTAATACCAACCCTGTTGCCGGACAAGAAGAAAGTAAAGGAACTTATCGAACGGCTGGAGGTTTTCTATCATGCCAACAGGGAAGATAATCTGTATTTTGCCCTGGCAGGGGATTTTAAGGATGCAGACAAACAAACCATGCCGGGAGACTGGGAAATAATAAGCGAGGGCCTGGCCGGGGTAAAGCGGCTGAACAAAAAATATTCAAAGGACAGGGAACTCTTTTTTTTCCTGCACAGGCACAGGCAGTACAACCAAATGCAGGGAAAATGGATGGGCTGGGAAAGAAAAAGGGGAGCCATACTGGAGCTGAACGGGCTGCTGGGTGGTGCAACGGATACGTCCTATACAACGGTTTCGGGGGATGTTTCCCATTTGAAGGCTGTACAATATGTAATTACGCTGGATGCCGATACTAATCTTACAATGGATGCTGCCAAAAAACTTATAGGAACAATATCCCATCCGCTAAACAGGGCTGTTTATAATGAAGGGTCGGGAATAATAAGGGACGGATACGGGATAATCCAGCCCAGAATCGGTATAGACGTGGAGAGTGCCAACAGGTCTGTATTCACACGCATTTTTGCGGGACAGGGGGGTATCGATCCCTATACCACAGCCGTTTCGGATATTTACCAGGATTTGTTTGGTGAAGGCATATTTACCGGAAAGGGAATATACGATATTAACATATTTAATAGGGTAATTAAGGACGCCTTTCCTGATAATACGGTACTAAGCCACGACCTGCTGGAGGGAAGCTTTGCGCGGGCGGCTCTGGCCAGCGATATTGAACTGATAGACGGATATCCTTCAGGATATGGTTCCTATATGATGCGATTGCACAGATGGGTCAGGGGAGACTGGCAGCTGGTAAGATGGCTGTGCACCCGGATTAAGAACAGGGAGGGGAAGACGCTTCGCAATCCCCTTTCACTTTTGTCACGGTGGAAAATTTTTGACAATCTGAGGCGAAGCCTTGTACCGGTATTTCAGGTTTTGTTGATTATACTGGGACTAATGGTTTTCCCGGGCAGCGCTGCGGTCTGGATAGCCTTTGCGGTGATTACGGTAGCTTTCGGGCTTTTGCTCGAAGCGGTAGATCATATCGTCTTCGGGTCTAATACGGGCTTTGGGCATAAGCTGAACGGTAACGTTATACCAGGCTTAAAGGGCTCGATTTATCAGGTTCTGCTGATATTTGCATTTTTGCCCTATCATGCCTACATAACGGTGGACGGTATTATAAGAACTTTGTACAGGATTTTCGTTTCCGGGAAAAATATGTTGGAATGGGTTACTGCATCTGAAGTTGAAAAAGACTTCAAGAATAACCTGATGGGCTATGCTGGAAGGATGAGAATACCTGCAGCGGTATCTGTTGCTGTACTTGCAGTCACTGTGGTTGTCAGGCTGCACAGTCTTCCCTATGCGCTGGCAATCGGAACCGTATGGGTGATGTCGCCCCGCATTGCCCACAGGATAAGCGGTATGGAGGATACAAGGCCCAAGCAGGCAGACCGGGAGGATATTGAAGAATTAAGAAAGCTGTCAAGAAAGACATGGGCATATTACGAGGATTTTGCGGGGGCGGAAAACAATTATCTTGCGCCGGATAACATTCAGATAGACCCTCCCAATGGAATTGCCCACAGAACATCTCCTACCAATATAGGGTTTATGCTGATATCCATACTTTCAGCCAGGGATTTCGGATATATCTCTACCTTGGATATGGTGGACAGGATAGAGAGGTCGATAACCACCATTGAAGGTATGGAGAACTGGAGGGGACATTTGTATAACTGGTATGATACAAGGACATTAGAGGTTTTACGTCCGTATTTTGTTTCCACGGTGGACAGCGGCAACCTGGTGGGATACCTGATTTGCCTGAGACAGGGGCTGGAGGAGTACCAGAATAATCCTGTTATTGCTTTAGACCGGGTGGAAGGGCTGCTTGATACCGCCCGGCTTATTAAGAGCGGGATAGGTCCCGGCGAGGATATATTTCACCGGGTGCTGGAAGAGGAAGATTTCACCCTGGCGGCGTGGCGGAAGCTTCTGGAACAGCTGCAGGGGTACGAATTTGACGGCGATACCTGGGCATTAAAACTGGAGAAAGAGGTAAGTTCTTTTGTTGAAGAAACCCGGGAGCTGTTTCCCGGCCAACCGCTGCTGGAAAAAGCGTCCTGCCTGGCAAATCAATCCGACGACTACAGCAGGGTGGTATCGCTTATAGAAGGATTGGACAGGGGTATTTCCCTGAAGGGTCTGCTGGAGGTGTACAGCAGTCTGATTAATCAGGTGGATAATTTACAAAGTACCCGGCAGGACAGTCAGGATGCGGCCGATTATATAGCAAAGCTTAAGGACGAAGTGACGATATGCCGGATTAATACAGCCAACCTCCTTACGCGGATGGATGGCCTGATTGACAGGATAAGCAGACTTATAGAAGCAACGGAATTCGCCCCGCTGTATGATACCACCAGGCACCTTTTTTCTGTAGGTTATAACGTGGATGAGGAGAGACTTATAAACTCCTATTATGACCTGCTGGCATCCGAGGCCAGGATTACAAGCTATATCGCCATCGCACGGCGGGAGGTACCCAAAAAGCATTGGTTCAAGCTGGGGCGTGCCCTTTCAATATCTGACGGGTACAGAGGCCTTGTTTCCTGGGCAGGGACAATGTTTGAATATCTTATGCCACTGCTTGTAATGAAAAACTACAGGAATACATTGATGGACGAAACCTACGGCACAATTGTGAAGGCCCAGAAAAAATACGGAGATAAAAGGAATACTCCCTGGGGCATATCGGAGTCGGGGTATTATGCCTTTGACATGCTGCTGAATTATCAGTACAAAGCCTTCGGGATTCCTGATTTCGGACTCAAAAGGGGTTTGGCGGAGGATATGGTTGTATCCCCCTACTCAACCCTGCTTGCACTTCCGGTGAGCCCAAGGCTGGCCATAGAAAATCTGAAAAAGTTAAAGTCGGAAGGCCTTGAGGGGGAATACGGATTATACGAAGCGGTTGATTATACACCGGGCAGGCTTACCCGGGGCAAGAAAAAGGTAATAGTCAACAGCTATATGGCCCATCACCAGGGTATGGGGTTTATTTCCCTTAACAATTATTTGAACAGCAACATTATTCAAAACAGATTCCACAGGGATCCTGTGATTAGGTCTGCGGAGATTTTACTCCAGGAGAAGATTCCTCTGCAGGTAATCATAACCAAGGAATATAAAGAAAACATACAGCCCCTGGAGGAAGTTGTAAGGGAAGAAGTAAAGGTTATAAGGATATTCGGCGTACCGGATACGCCGGTTCCCCAATGTCATATGCTTTCCAACGGACGTTACTCACTGATGCTGACAAATGGAGGCAACGGGTACAGCAGGAAAGATGCCATGCAGATTACCCGGTGGAGGGAGGATGCCATCGAGGGTAAGCATGGAACATTTATTTTCCTGAGGAACCTGAACACAAAAAAGGTCTGGAGTTGCGCCTATCAGCCGTTGCGGGAGCGCCCTGACGGGTATATGGCCATTTTCTCCCAGGATAAGGCGGAATACTACAGGACTGATGATAATATAGATACCCACAGCGAGATAGTGGTTACCACCGAGGATAATGCTGAAATAAGAAGAATATCTCTGACAAACCATGGCGGCGAGCCGGCGGTTATTGAGCTGACCAGCTACCTGGAGCCGGTACTGGCCGCCCAGGCAGCCGATGTGGCCCATCCTGTCTTCCAAAACCTGTTTGTGAGGACCGAGGTGGCTTCGCAGTACGATACAATCCTGGCTTCAAGACGGCCGAGAGAACAAAAAAATATTCCGTTGTGGGCCGTTCATACGGTGGCGGTGGAGGGCGAGGTGGCCGGCAGCCTGCAGTATGAAACGAACAGGAGCAACTTTATAGGACGGGGGAGAGATATAACAAACCCGGCAGGGCTGACCCAACCCCTTTCCAATACAACCGGCATTGTTCTTGACCCCATAATGTGTCTTAGGAAAAAGGTAAGGGTTGAACCGGGGAAGGTTGTAAGGGTAAGCTTTATAACGGGCGTTGCCGACAGCAGGGAAGAGGCCCTTGCCCTTGCATCAAAGTACCATAACCCGTCCTCCATAGCGCGGGCCTTTGATTTGGCACTGACAAGGAGCCAGGTGGAAACAACATATCTTAACCTGCGGGCGGGCGAGATAAAGACCTATCAGAATATGTTTTCACATATAATCTACCCCGGTCCTTTGAGAAGGAAATACCAGGAGATTATAAGGAAGAACGAAAAAGGCCAGTCAGGGCTGTGGTCGTATGGAATATCCGGTGACACGCCTATTGTGCTGGTGGTTATCGATAGAACCGAGCATTCCGAATTGGTTAAGGAATGCCTTAAGGCCCATGAATACTGGAGGACAAAGGGGCTGCAGGCAGACCTTGTGATACTCAACCGGGACCAGAGCAACTATCTGCAGCCGCTGCAGGAGTTGGTGAATGAAATAGTGCTTTCAAGCAACGGCAGGGATGTGATTGACAAGTCCGGCGGCGTACATGTACTGAATGCCAGCATAATGCCCGAGGAGGATATTGCTCTGGTACACGCAGCGGCCAGGATAATACTAATGGGTGGGGCCGGGCCCATTGACGTGCAGCTTAAATACCCTGACGACCGGGACAGACTTCCCGGGGAAAAGAGTTTTAACCGCTACGATATAGAGTATGAGGACAGGGATTACCCGCTGGAACTAAAGTATTATAACGGGTATGGAGGGTTTGCCACAGATGGAAGACAATATATTATAAGGCTGAAGGAGAATAGCCATACACCGGCACCGTGGATTAATGTAGTCTCAAACAAAGGGTTCGGGTTTTATGTTTCGGAAAGCGGTTCGGGCCTTGTGTGGTCAGAGAACAGCAGGGAGAACAAGCTGACCCCTTGGTCCAATGACCCTGTATCCGACCCGCCGGGAGAGGTAATTTATGTAAGGGATGAGGAAAATGGTGATGTATGGTCTCTTACCCCTCTTCCTATAAGAAATAAAGGGAGTTATACCGTAAGACACGGACTGGGCTATTCGTCGTTCCAACACTTTAGTCACGGTATTGATCAAAACCTCACCATGTTTGTACCCCGAGAGGAACCCATTAAGATTTCGATGGTGAGACTGAAAAATGACAGTAACAAGAAAAGAAAACTGAGCATCACTTATTATATAAGACCGGTTCTGGGGATTAGCGACCAAATAACACAACAGTATGTGAATACGACGTATGACAGCAATAACCAGACAATCTTGATGAAAAACCCGTTTAATTACGATTTTCCGGGGCGTATTGCCTTTGTGGCAACCTCCGGGAATGTGAGTAGTTATACGGGTGACAGGGTGGAATTTCTGGGGATAGACGGTGATTTATACAATCCCAAAGCCCTGTCAAGGGAGGGCCTTTCCAACAGAACCGGTGTGGGCTATGACCCGTGTGTGGCACTTCAAACCCATGTTGAGCTGGATACGGCGCAGGCAAAGGATCTGATATTTCTGTTCGGACAGGTTTCGGACGAGAACCTGGCATACGAAATAGCTGAGAAATACAGGAACCCGGATAACTGCCGGCAGGCTCTGCAGCAGTCCGCTAAATACTGGGAGGATACCTTAGGGGTAATAAAGGTGAAAACCCCCGATCTTTCAATGGATTTGATGCTCAATTACTGGCTTATGTATCAGACAATTTCATGCCGGCTTTGGGCAAGGACCGCATTCTACCAGTCGGGAGGCGCCTATGGTTTCAGGGACCAACTGCAGGATGCCGTTAATGTTGTATATGCCATGCCGCAGACCACGCGCAGGCAGATACTTATACATTGTGCCCACCAGTTTGTTGACGGAGACGTACAGCACTGGTGGCATCCGGGGATACAGGAAAAGGGCATCCGCACCCGGTTTTCGGATGACCTGCTGTGGCTCCCCTATGCTACGGCAGAGTATATAAAAAGAACCGGTGACTACAGTATTTTGCAGGAAGAGGTGCATTACCTGGAGGATTTGCCGCTGGACGAGGCAGAGGACGAAAGATACGGTACTCCATGGATCTCAAGGGAAAGATCCTCTGTATACCAGCACTGCATAAGGGCTATAGAAAGGGCGCTCAAATTCGGAGTTCACGGTATACCCCTTATGGGCTCCGGAGACTGGAACGACGGGATGAACACGGTGGGCAATAAGGGTAAGGGGGAGAGCATATGGCTGGGATGGTTTATTTGCGATACCTTAACCAAATTCATTCCCTTATGTGACCGGATGAAGGATTTGCAGTGCAAGGAAAGGTATTTCCGGGCCATTAAGGATATATCAAGGGCCATTGAAGAAAACGGATGGGACGGCTCATGGTACAAAAGGGCGTACTTCGATGACGGGACACCGCTGGGCTCATCCGAAAATACCGAATGCACCATAGATTCCATAGCCCAGTCATGGGCGGTGATAAGCAATCAGGGGGATCCCAAAAGGATAGTAGAGGCAATGAATGCGGTTGAACACTATCTGATAAAGAAGAACGAAGGCTTGATTCTGCTGTTTACGCCACCCTTTGATGAAAGTGAACTGGAGCCGGGATATATTAAGGGTTATGTTCCGGGGGTAAGGGAGAACGGCGGACAGTATACCCACGCTGCAACATGGGTGATAAATGCCTTTGCCATGCTGGGATACGGAGACAAGGCCTGGGAATTCTTCAATATGATAAATCCGATAAACCATGCCAGAACCCCTATAGAGTGCTCCACCTACAAGGTTGAGCCATATGTTGCTGCGGCGGATGTATATGCTGCGGGCTCCCATGTGGGAAGGGGAGGGTGGACCTGGTACACTGGCGCTGCCGGCTGGTTGTACAGGGTAGGGCTGGAATATATGCTGGGCTTTATAAAAGAAGGCGACAAACTGATAATACGGCCGTGTATTCCCAGGGACTGGGATGAGTATTCCATAGAATACAAATATAAGACCACAAAATACAATATAAAGGTAAAGAATCCCGAAAGGGTCAACGGAGGTATCCGGGAGATAACCCTGGATTCGGCTGCCCTGGAAGAAGGGTATATACCTCTTAAGGATGACGGCGGCGAACATAGGGTACTGATAGTCCTGGGAAGCAAGGCCGACAAATAATACTGCCGGAGCAGCAGCCACCGGAATATTTGCTTTAGGGGTGAAAAGATGGAGTATATAAACGAATATAAAAACTGGGTAAACAGCCCGTATATAGATGAGCATACAAAGAAGGAACTGCAAGACATTAAGAATAACGAAGAGGAAATTAAGGAAAGGTTTTGTGCACCCCTTGAGTTTGGCACAGCCGGGTTAAGGGGCCTGATAGGTGCGGGCACCAACAGGATGAATGTGTATACCGTGGGAAGGGCGGCCCAGGGCCTTGCAAAGCACATTGGTTCGTTAGGAAGGCAATATGCCGGCAGGGGCGTGGCAATTGCTTATGATACCCGGCGTTTTTCTTACGAATTTGCATTAAGGACGGCGCTGGTGCTGAACGCAAACGGGATTAAAGCCTATCTGTTTGACGGTATCAGGCCTGTACCGCTGTTATCCTATGCTGTGAGGGAACTGAAAGCTACGGCGGGGATAGTGGTGACCGCCAGCCATAACCCGTGCGAATATAACGGCTTTAAGGTATATTGGGAGGATGGGGGCCAGATAACCCAGGACAGGGCAGAACGGATAACACAGGAGATATACGGGGCTTGTGATTATTGTGAAGTTCCGGTAATGGACAAAAAAGAGGCTGTCCGGGAAGGCCTGCTGACTATGGTGGGCACCGAGATTGACAGGAAGTATCTGGACAGGGTGCTTTCACTTTGTCTTGATGCAGAAATGATACGCGCAAAGGGAGATAAACTGGGCATCGTGTATACTCCGCTGCACGGTACCGGCAGCAGGTTTGTTGCATCAGTGCTTGCCAATGCAGGGTTTACAAGGGTGAACACCGTTAAGGAGCAGCAGGAGCCCCATATGGATTTTCCCACAGTCAAGTCGCCCAATCCCGAAGACCGTGAGGCCCTGGAGATGGCGATAATGACGGCGGCGGAAAGGGGCAGCGACATAGTTGTGGGCACCGACCCCGATGCAGACAGGATAGGCATAGCGGCGAAAAACAAAAAAAACCAGTTTGAAACCTTTACAGGAAATCAGATTGGGGCTTTACTTGTGGAATACATTCTATACCAGAGGAATAGGATGGGATTAAGCACTGACAGGGATACCATAATCAAGACAATAGTTACAAGCGAAATGGGAAGGGCTATAGCTGCAAGTTACGGTACGGACACTTTGGATACTCTGACCGGTTTTAAGTATATCGGGGAAAAGATTGAAGAGTTCTCCCGTACCCGGGCGAGAAATTTTGTGTTTGGCTACGAGGAAAGCAACGGATATCTTTTGGGGGATTTCGTAAGGGACAAGGACGGCATTATAGCCACGCTGCTTGTGTGCGAAATGGCCCTGTACTATAAGAATAAGGGAATGACTTTGGCCGAGGTGCTGGAGGATTTGTACAGACAACACGGATACTATATTGAGGATGTCGTTTCGGTCAGACTGGAGGGCTGCGAGGGACTGGAAAAGATAAAGCAAATAATGCAATATTTCAGGGGGAAACGAAAAGAAATGGCCGGGATACTTGGTGAGCCGGTGGAAGAGATAAGGGACTATCTGAACCGGGTATGCTATGACGGAAACGGGAACCCGAGCGGGGAAACCCATCTTCCAGGCTCGGATGTATTGTATTACAAACTAAAAGACAGGGCATGGGTTTGCATACGGCCTTCGGGTACCGAGCCCAAATTAAAGCTGTATTTTTCAATAACCGACGCAAAAAGGGCAGAGGCGCTCAAGAGGCTTGAAAGGATTAAGGCGAAGACCGACGCCCTACTCACTCAATTAAAACAATAGTAAAACAATAGGGACGGTTCTTTTTGTTATATTAATTGCGGAGGTTCTTTGATATAATCGGGAACCGTCCCCTGTCGCATAAGGAATGGGGACACAGGGATGTTCCCGATTATTGATGGGAGGCAGTATCTATGGATTATAAACTTAAACTGGATTTTTCTAATATGCTGCAGGCGAATCCAACGATAGAAGAGGAGATAAGGAATGCCCGGCCAAAACTTGCTGTCGCTGCCGAGGAGGTATTGGCAAAAAAGGATGCAGGGCTTTTGGGTTTTTTTAACCTGCCATATATGAAGGAGGATGCCCTGGGTATAAGGGAGCTTGCAGGATATATTAAGAATAATTATAAAAACATGGTTGTTATAGGCATAGGGGGCTCCGCTCTTGGCAACAGGCTGTTGCACGGAGCTCTCAACCACCCGTATTACAATAAGCTCTCAGATAGTGAAAGGAAGGGGTGTCCCAGGGTATTTGTGCTGGACAGCATAGATTCCGACCAGCTGCAGGGGCTTTTTGACATACTGGATTTGAGGGAAACGGTATTCAACGTTATTACAAAGTCTGGTACCACGGTGGAGACCATGGCGAACTTCCTGGTTATAAAGGATATGCTGGAAAGGGAAGTGGGTGAACAAAGGGCAAAGGAAAGCATAATAGCCACCACCGATGCTTCAAGGGGCAGCCTGCTTGAGATTGCCCGGCAGGAGGGCTACAGGCTTTTGTTTATTCCTGAAAACGTGGGGGGAAGATATTCTGTTTTGTCTGCTGTGGGGCTTTTGTCGGCGGCGGTATCCGGGATTGATAATGAGGAGCTTTTGTCCGGGGCAGCATATATTGCCAAGGCGTGTACAGGCGAAGACCCGTACAAGAACCAGGCACTGCTGGGGGCTGCCCTTCAATACGTTGCCTATGGAATGGGAAAGTCCATATCGGTTGTAATGCCCTATTCGGATGCCCTGTATTACTTTGGTGACTGGTACTGCCAACTGTGGGCCGAAAGCCTGGGCAAGACTGTAAGCACCGGCGATACCGTCATGCAGGTGGGACAGACGCCGTTAAAGGCCATAGGGGTTAGGGACCAGCATTCGCTGCTGCAGCTGTTCCTTGACGGCCCCGACGATAAGGTCTTTACGTTGATAGAGGTTGATGAAAGGAAAAGTTCCTTTGTTATACCGGCGGCGGGGCAAGCGGGCAGGGACCTTGAATACTTAAGCGGCAGTACGCTGGAAAAGCTGCTGAAATCTGAATTTAAGGCCACCGGGAGCGTGCTGACAGGAAGGGGAAGACTCAACTATAAAATATCCCTGGCCGAAATTTCACCATATACAATAGGCCAGTTAATTTTTCATTATATGCTTATGACGGCATACATGGGAGAGTTGCTTGGGGTTAACGCCTTTGACCAGCCGGCAGTGGAGGAAGGCAAGAGAATCACGTACAGGCTGATGGGAAGACGGGGTTATTGAAAACAAAAGGGACGGTTCTTTTTGTTCTTCCTGCGTCCGTTAGCTACGAAGCCGGCACATCCGTTACCTGGATATTTATCTCAAGAGTCTGGGTTAGCAGTATATACCTGACCCTTAACTGGCATTTGTTAGAATCAAAGGTTAGTATCCTGCCGTCAAACACCCGGACCACCAGTTCCAGGTCTACGCTTTCCACCGGCTGGCCTATAAGGTGGCCTACCGCTTCCCTTATATATTTTTCAACCGATGACATTTCTATTTTATGCCCATCGTATTGGAGAACAGGCACTATATTTTCGATAATAAGTTCCTTTGGGGGGGCCTCCATATCCTGCAGCTGTTTTAATCTGTTCTCTGCATAGCTGAGCTGGGATTTGAGGTCATTTATTGTGCTGTGGGCATTTTCCAGCTTGTATCCGTAGAATAGGTTTATAAGTACTGCCCCCAGGATAATTCCAAGCAGCAGGAAACCGGCATATTGGATTGGTCTGCTGAAGGATTTTGACTTTTCCATTTTTAATCCCTTCCTTTGAGCAGATAAAGTATTGTGTAACCCAACTGGGCTCCGCCCATGGCAAAAAAGACATAAAGGAGCTGTCTAACCAGGGATTTTATCTCACCTTTAAAAAGTCCCTGTTCAAGTACCCGGAAGGAAGAAAAGGTACCCCCGAGGGCCACGGCAACCGCCCAGATTTTTATGTTTTCGGCTACGGTTATCATTGTTTTAAGGGGCGGCTGGTTGGTCAGGGTGGCCGCCAGGGCTCCGAAAACAGAGCCTCCCAGAACAACTCCCAGTGCGATGAAAAAATTGAGGATTATATTTGCAACAAATCCAGGCATCCACATCACCCATGTGTTTTTTTTATATGTATTCCGGCGGCCGTGAGTTTATGAATAATGGTGCAGACAACTGCCTGGTAACCATATATATCAATTTCGCATTATTATAAGAAGATTAATAAATGTGTTGACACAGGGAGAAATAAGTTATATAGTTAATTACAGAACTAATCAACTAACCAACTGACAAGGGAGGTTGGGATTTATGCTTCTTGATTTTAGCGGCGAAAAGCCTATTTACCTTCAATTGGCCGAGGCCATTGAGGACAATATTCTAAAGGGAATTTTCCAAGAAGAAGCCCAGGTAATCTCCACTACAGAGATATCGGTTAAGTATAAAATAAACCCCGCCACCGCCGGTAAAGGTGTGAATGTACTGGTGGATGAAGGCATCCTTTACAAAAAGAGGGGTGTGGGAATGTTTGTTTCCACCGGGGCAAAGAAAAAAATACTGAAAAAGCGCAGGAAAAACTTTTGTCAGGGGTTTATACTGCCCTTAATCGATGAAGCCTCTAAGCTGGATGTAACAAAAGAAGAGATAATTGATATGATAGAAGGGAGCTTTAAGAATGAATACCATCGAGATTAAAGGAATAACCAAATACTACGGGGACGTTAAGGCTCTTGACAACGTTACCTTTACAATGGAAAAGGGTAAGATTTACGGACTTTTGGGAAGAAACGGAGCTGGAAAAACCACGCTTCTAAACCTTATCACAAACAGGATATTTCCGACTGAAGGCGAGATCAGGATTGAAGGTGGGAGTATATATGAAAATGATAAGATGCTAAGAAATATATTTTATATGACCGAAAAAAACCTTTATCCGGGCGATGAGAAGCTCAAAAATATTTTTAAGTGGACCCGCCAGTTTTACCCTGCATTTGATATTGACTACGCCAAGGGTCTTGCAGAGAAGTTTGGGCTGAATATAAATAAAAAGGTAAAGGATTTGTCCACCGGCTATACTTCAATATTTAAAGCTGTCGCTGCACTGGCCTCAAATACGGGTATTATCATATTTGACGAGCCAATTTTAGGCCTGGATGCAAACCACAGGGATATGCTTTACAAAGAGCTGCTGGCAAATTACAGCCAGAATCCAAGGACGATAATAATATCCACCCATCTTATTGAGGAAGTGGCCCAGGTTTTAGAGGAGGTTGTGATAATCAAAGAGGGAAAACTGGTTACAAAACAACCGGTGGAAGAACTATTGTCTGGTGCATATACGGTGACAGGCGAGGCCTCAAGGGTTAACAGGTATATTGAAGGTAAAAAACACATAGGCGGCGAGACAATAGGGAACGTCAAAACCGTTATTGTACTGGAAGATATTAATAACAAAAACAAGGCACTGGCAAAGGAACTGGGTATTGACTTTTCCAAAGTCCAGCTGCAAAGGCTGTTTATCAGCCTGACTAATTGATGGGGAGGGGTAAACCCGTGAATACTGCTTTTAAAGTAACAAAATACCAACTGTATTATTCTTATAAAGGTGTAATGGCATTTTACGCCATAATATTTTTGATAGCATCGGCTACGGCAGTCTTAAGCATTAAAGCGTCGGGAAAAGTGACCTTTGGAGGCCTGGGAGCGGCAACGGTAATATTTCTGTTTATAGCAGGATTAGACTGGTTTAAATCAAGCTTTAAGTTTACTATGGCAAATAATGTACCAAGAAGGGAATTTTATTATGGCACTATGGCTGCTTTTGTGATATTGGCTGCATTTATGGCATTGGTGGATACGGTGTTAAGCGGTATTCTTAGCCTGATAATCTCCTATGAAAGTCTCGTTGTGCAGCTTTATGGGAGCAGTACTTATTTGGCCGGGCTTTTATGGTCTTTTGGGTTATATACCTTATTTGTTTGCCTGGGCTGGTTTATTACTATGATATATTACAGAGCTAATAAGCTCATGAAGATTATCATCACTATTATTCCGTTTGTAACGGGCATATTATTTGGATATATTGAGAGGCAGACAGGAGGAGTAATGAGCAGAGCTATTTTAGATTTTATTGGCAGGGCGATGGGTTTTGCTTATAATAATAACACCTATATGGCAACATTTAGCTTTTTGGCAGCTGCAGCGGTGCTGCTATCATTCTGCTTTTTACTGATACGCAGAGTTCCCGTAAAGGACTAAACAAAAGTGAAAAGCTCATGCCCAGGCATAACTGGGTATGAGCTTTAATTTTTTTGCGCAGGATTTGCATGTATCTAATAACTGCTGTAAAAAGTCGGCCCTCCGAAGGTTTCATTGCCGGCAGCTTCCTCATTATTGGGCTTTATCCTGTTAACAGGTTCAGGTGTTTTGACGTTTTTTACTGATGCTGGGGACAATTTATTGCCGGGTCGCATATTCTCCGGCTCTGACACCAATCCCCCTTCATGGATAATAATGTTGTCATATTTTATATTTTGACAATTCACCCTGCCCGAATGGAATACCTCGATATTTTTGCTTTCCAGACTGCCGTTTAGCACACCATATACCTCTATGGATGTGGTTGCTATAGTACCCTGAAAAATACCGGAATCCGCAATAATTACTTTTTCTGCATGATTAATGGAACCATCTATTCTCCCGCGTATTATAACAGTTCCCTGATCTTTTCCAGGATTACGATTTTTTTTGCGGTTTATTTTAAACATTATGTGCCTCCTAAGCTATTGACGGCTATTAACGAACTGTAATTTTAAAGATAAGTTATTCGTTCAGCGAACCCCAATACCGGTTTGCCCATGCCAGATAGCCGCGGCAGTTTGCCGTTATCGGTTCGGGCGTAAGCTGGGCCTGCGACAGTTTCGGCAGTACATAGGAACTGACTGCCTGACCTCCGCCGCCGCTGAGGACTAAATTGTCAAAATCGGTGGTTTTCCAGTTGGAGTTAATTGTTACCAGGATATTTATCGCCAGCTTTTGAAAGGCGTTGTTAATAATATCAGTAATGTCAATGGTTTCGCCGGCAACATTTATTTTTCCCCTTATTACTATACTGTCCAAGTCATAGCTTTCCTTTTCCAATCCATACGTTGTGGCAAGGTATGAAGCAATATCGCCGTAGGCTGTCACCAGTCCGAGGGGAACGGTTTTACTTTTTTCGGGTATGTATTCCGAGTCTTCAACGGATGCCAGATCAGTCGTCCTAAAGCCCACATCAATTATACCGGTACGCCCTTCCAGCGGGTCGGTTATCTGACCCAGGGAATTCAAGTATACCGACCAGTATGTGCCAAGGGGCTGCGGTACTACTTCCACAGCATCGATGTCAATTTTAACCTCCTGTGGTTTGCCTTCGCTGTGGATGGTTATCATCTTTTCACCCTTTACCCTTTCGGCTAAGTCGTCGGCCAGATGCATTCTTTCTACCGGAAGGCCGGTTATAACCCTGAACTTATTGACCGGGTTAGAGCAAAAAGGACTAAGGGCACTGAAGAAAAGGGTTTCGAGGTCATCGCTTATTGCCCTTGTATACGAGAGGTCCCGGTGCGCAAATTTTGAGTGTCTGATTGCGGATTTCCCAACAAAATAGAGTTCATCGCCAATACTGATTTTCAGGTCATCAACTACAGACAGTTCTGCAGCCATTACATTAAAGGTTGGTTTGCTATGTCCTTCACCAACAACGCTTGGAAAGGAATAACCGGTTTTTCCGTCTGTAACCTTAACGAACCCATAACCAACATCAAGTCCTATTAGCTTTGTCATAATTATACCTCCTTAATATTTTTTGTTTTTACATCATAGTGATAAAACTGTTAATAATAGAATCAGGATAAGTGCCTGACAGCACAATCTGTGCTCTAAATCGGCTGCCCAGGGTATGATTTCAACCTATATATCCTCTGAAGGATATAAAAATGCGCATATTCTAGTATAATTATCGGCAAACATAACAAAATATACTAATTTTATTATAACATTTTTCAAATAATTATCAACAATGATATATTACGACAAAGTTTTTAGCCATGCATAGAAAATATTCACAAAATCAAAATTTGAAAATAGACTGATAGTATGAGAAAAAATTATGAAAGGATGATTGCCGTGGCAGGAAGAGTAAGAAAAATGTTTCCCGGGGGCAATACTGCCCAGGGATTTTATTCATATTACAGATATATTATATCCGGGGATGCAAAGCGTATCTTTGTAATTAAGGGTGGGCCGGGGGTAGGCAAATCCAGCTTTATGAAAAAAATAGCCGTAGAGATGACAGGGCTTGGCTTTGATGTGGAGCTGCACTACTGCTCTTCGGATAACGATTCCCTTGATGCGGTTGTTATTGAAAACCTTAAAATAGCACTGCTTGACGGTACCGCCCCGCATGTGGTGGATCCCAGGTATCCCGGGGCCATTGATGAGATAATAAATTTTGGGGAGTTTTGGGATGTAGAAGCATTGGAGAAATGCAGGGAGAGTATAGTAAAATACAGCAGGGAAATCAGCGGGTATTTTGCCAGGGCCTACAAACTGCTGGCAGCGGCAAAACTTGTTATGGATGATATAGAGGAAAAATACGGTTTATGTATGGACAATGGCAGGGCAAACCTTGTAGCCGAAGAATGGGCCGGGGAAATATTTGATGGATGGCCGGTTTCGGCTGTGCCCGGAAAACAGCGTCATCTATTCGCCAGCGCATATACGCCGGGAGGCTTTGTTGATTATTCGGATTCTATAATTAAAAGTGTTCAGAGGATATATAGTATTGCAGGATATCCCGGGACCGGGAAAACCTATTTTTTGAATAAACTTGCCGGCAGTGCGATAGAAAGAGGCGTTAAGGTTGAATATTTCCACTCGCCTTTAAAACCACATAAGTTAAGCACAATAGTGCTCGATGAATTGGATATAGCTGTCACCTGCAGTGCCGGGGGCAACAACGGAGTCCACAGGTTCTTGGACTTGAATTTGATGCTGGACCGAGACAGACTGAAGGGTATTACAGAGGATATTGAAAGGGATATGCATCTGTATGAGGAGTTGATAACGGAAGCTACAGCAGCCATTTCGGGCGCCAAGAAGACACACGACAGGCTTGAGGAGTACTATATTGACAATATGGATTTCCAAGCCATAGACAGGATGAGGGATAAAATCCTGGAAAGGATTTTGGAATACAGATAACCACCCAGACCGGGGCAGTGAAAAAAGACGCTACCCCGGTTTTTTTGGTATTGACAAAAACGGTTATTTCGTTTAATATTTAGATATAAATCTAAATATCTAAATATCTGTTGTGGCAGGGGAGGGTGATGTTTTGCTTGGAGATACCTTTAAGGCATTGTCTGATAAAACCAGAAGAGAGATACTGCTCATGCTAAAAAGTAATGATATGACCGCCGGTGAAATAGCCGAAAGGTTTTCAACAACCCACGCAACTATTTCCCATCATCTCAAAATGTTAAGGGATGTAAATCTTGTATCGGTGGAAAGGCGGGGTCAGCACATAATATATTCGTTGAATACGACAGTTTTTCAGGACCTGTTGACCTGGCTTGTTAATTTTAAGGAATAGGAGGTAAATTACGTTGAAAAAATTACGCAATAACCCCATAATGCTCATTATACTGGTTGTGGTATGCGCTGTGGCCATCTATGCCTATGTAAAGCTTCCCGCTGACGGTCAGTATCCTGTACACTGGTCCTTTAACGGTGAGCCCGACAGGTACGGTTCCAAGTTTGAGGCTGTATCTTTAGGCCCCATAGTTTCGGTTTTGATATATGTTTTGGCTGTGGTGCTGCCCGGGTTGGATCCCAAAAGGACCAATTATGATAGGTTCAAGAAGGAGTACATTCTACTAATGCAGGCAGTAATGGGTTTTCTGGCGCTGGTATATATAATCTCAATTATGGCTGCCTTTGGCAAGCAGGTGAATATCACCCTGTGGGTCAACGCAATGGTAGGTGTATTGTTCATAGTTCTGGGCAACTATTTGAGCAGGATTAAGCAAAGCTGGTTTGTGGGCATAAAAACACCCTGGACTCTATCCAACGAAAAGGTCTGGGATAAAACCCACCGTTTTGGCGGCAGGATGTTCGTAATACTTGGAGTTATTTTTGTAATAAACGCATTTGTAGGTTTTATCACCAATGGTATAATATTTCTTGTACTGATCCTTGGATTAGCGTTTTCTCCGGTTGTATACTCCTATATAGTATACAAACAGTTGGAAAGGAAAGCATGAAGAGTGTCCTTGAGGGGGCATTCTTTCGGTTAATACCTGTTTACACTGATAAGAACAGTGGTATAATATATTTATACCCCCATACCCTATATTATGAATTATTTAACAGCAGTGGAAGGGAGAGATATCGATGCCGATATACGAATATGCTTGCGAGAAGTGCGGTAAAACCTTTGAAAAACTGGTCAGGACTTCGGACGGGGAGAAAAAAGTGGAATGTCCGGGTTGCAAAAGCAGTAAGGTAAAGAGAGTATTTTCCGTTTTCGGAGTTGGCGGAAACGCAGGGGGCAAAGGTAACAATGCGCTTCCCTGTGGCGCCGATAGGGCCAATGGTCCGGCCTGTGGCGGCGGGTGAGGTTTATAGAGGTCCCGGTCCGGGACATAAAAAGGGCAGCCTAATGGGGCTGCCCTTTAATTGTTGCGCCTATTATACAATCTTAACAAGGTGGTATACTTTTTTACCCTTTCTGAGCATAAGGGCTCCATCGGTAAAATTCTTTTCTGTAACTGTAAAGTCAATGTCCTCAACCCGTTCTTCCCCCATATACAGGCCGCCCTGCTGTACAAGGCGTCTTCCTTCTCCCCTGGAGGCTGTAAGTCCCACATCCGCCAGAAGGGTTAATATGTTGATGCCTTCCTGCAGTTTTGACCTGGGGATTTCTGTGGTTGGAGCCGAAGCCAAATCCGAACCGCTCGAGAAAAGTGCTCTGGCTGCGGCCTGGGCTTTTTCCGCTTCTTCTTCGCCGTGGACCATTCTGGTAAGTTCATAGGCAAGGGCTTCCTTGGCCTCATTTATACGCGCCCCCTCCAGGGAACCCAGCCTTTTTACCTCTTCCATCGGGAGGAAGGTTAACAGGGCGAGGCATTTTTCTACATCCCTGTCGTCAACATTCCTCCAGTACTGGTAGAAGTCATAGGGGGGCGTCTTTTTCGCGTCAAGCCATATGGCTCCGGATTCGGTTTTGCCCATCTTTTTGCCTTCGCTGGTGGTGAGCAGCGTAAAGGTAAGACCATAGGCCGGGGCGCTCTCCACCTTCCGTATCAGGTCAACGCCGCCCAGTATGTTGGACCATTGGTCGGTTCCTCCCATCTGCATCTTACAGTTATATTTTTTGTAAAGCTGCAGAAAATCGTAGGACTGCATTATCATATAGTTGAATTCAAGGAAGGTAAGGCCTGTTTCCAGCCTTTCCTTGTAACACTCCGCCGAAAGCATCCTGTTAATTGAAAAATGGCGGCCAATATCCCTAAGGAAGGAAATGTAGTTTAGATCCAGCAGCCAATCGGCGTTGTTGGCCATTATTGCTTTGTCGTTACTAAAGTCGATAAGGCGGGAAAACTGCACCTTAAACCTTTCGGCGTTATGCCGTATTTGCTCCTGGGTGAGCATTTTACGCATATCTGTTTTGCCCGAGGGGTCTCCCACCATGGTGGTCCCTCCGCCCAGCAGTACTATGGGCCTGTGACCGGCCCGCTGCATATGCGCCATTGTTATCATCTGAAGGTAATGACCTACATGCAGGCTGTCGGCAGTGGGGTCAAATCCAATATAGAAGGTCACGGATTCTTTGCCCAGCAGCTCCCTTATCTCTTCCTCATGGGTTGCCTGCTCGATAAATCCCCTTTCCGTAAGGGTATCGTATACGTTTTTCATTCTAAAACCTCCCGTAGGTTGATGTGAAATAAAAAGGGTTTTCCCGTCTAAGGACGAGAAAACCCGTGGTACCACCTTACTTTGCATCTTCGATGCCTCTTTGCCGCGTTAACGTGCGATATCCGCCCCTTTTCGGGGAACTCCGGAGTTGTAATTCGCAGTTCCTGTGTACTGCAGCCCTTTCACCAACCGGGCTGCTCTCTTTTGCTGTAACCACAAGATGCTACTGGCTTCCTTCATAGTTCTGTCGTTATTATAATTGATTATATACTAGCATATTATACGCAGTTATGGCAATAGTCAAAAGAAAGAATCCCAGACCTTGGTGTTTGCAAGTCTAAATCGTCATAGATGGGGTTTAATTGCAAGGGGACAGGTGCTTTGTTTGATAATTGGAATACTATCGTAAAGATAATTGCGTGCTTAATGCCTGTGGAAAGGATAGTGCAATTAAGATACTTTTTATTAAATCAGTCAAAATGCTTCCAATAAGCAAGCACTATCTCCTGAACAGTGGAATCTGGCGCTACATCATTGTTTATTCTGCTTTTGTCTTCTTTATCAGTATCAAAAATAATAATTTTTTCATCCCCTATATGAAACCATCCTCTGTCAAAACTCAAAACGATCATATCTTCACCGATGTATCCCGATTCGTCGGTAATAAGGGTTTCAGTATAATCCTTACCCAATATCCCGACAACGCTATCGGTGGAATCGCCAAGGCATATTCCTCCAAGCTTTTTTGTGTCTTCAAAGCTTAAACTTTCATGGATTTAGTACTATAATAATAGTGACGCCAAAAGAACGGCAGATGTTCCATTTAATATTTAATATATCGAACAGGCAACCTGCCCTTGTGTTTATTGTTCACAAATAATTATGGTTTGGAGGGTTTAAATCTATGAGATTAGCAGTGGTTGGTTTTGGAGGAGTGGGGAAGGCTTTTGTTGAACTATTATCGGCCAAGCGGTCTTACCTGCGCAGAGAGGGCCTGGATATTAAGGTTAATTATGTGATAAACAGCCGGGGAGGTATTTATGCACCCCAAGGAATAGATTACCATGATCTTATAGCGTTTTCAAAAACTTCGGGAGAGCTTGGAGAGTATAAAAACGGAGGCTCCAGGCAAATAACCTTTGACAGTATTATGGATAAAAAAGATGTGGACGTGCTTATAGAAATGACACCGACTGACAAGGAGACCGGCGAACCGGGCATGACGTATATAAAAAGGGCCCTGGCAAGTGGTATCCATGTTATTACCTCCAACAAAGGTCCTGTAATGCTTGCATACAAAAAACTGAACAGACTGGCTGCAAAACACGGTGTACAGTTTGGAATTGGGTGCACATCCGGCGGGGCACTCCCTACGGTAAACGGCGGCTTGATAGACATGGCCGGATCTAACATACTGTCAATTGAAGGAGTATTAAATGGCACAACAAATTTTATACTGGACGAGATGGAACAAAGAGGTATAACATACCAGGAAGCCCTGAAAAAGGCAGTAGAGATTGGCATAGCCGAAACAGATCCGACTTTGGATGTGGAAGGCTGGGACACAGCCAGCAAGCTGTTGATACTTACAAATATTTTAATGAATGAAGATAAGACTATACAGGATGTATTGGTGGAAGGTATTACCGGCATTACGCCGGAGCAAATAGATGAGACTAAAAAAGAGGGCAGGAAATATAAACTTGTGGGAAGAACGGTAAATAGCGATGATAAACTGCATATGACGGTAAGACCGGAAAAACTGGATAAAAGCCATCCCCTGTACGGAATAGATGGAAGATACAAAGCCGTGAGATATGTTTCGGACACACTGGGCGATTTAACCATATCGGGAGGCCCTTCGGGTGTCACACCTGCGGCTGCTTCAGTCCTGAGGGACCTTATGAATATACATAGGGGGTATAGATACTCAAGATAGAGATACAAATGGTAAGGGACAGAGTTGCTGTCATAGGTGCATACAATGTACCTGTCCTCCTGTTGGCGTGTCAACAAACTTCTATCTAAAACAGAAAAACATGGTTTGACAAACTTGTGACAATGAATTAAAATATGATTAATAAAATAGATAACTCCGATTCTGTATGCCTTAAGGCTTAACGCCAATGGGATGCGGAACGACAGGGTATGGCTGGAAACGGCTGTGCCTCCCAATGTGGAAAGGAGACCGATGGCAGCATCTGTGCTTATTAGAAAATGAGTAATGCGTCTTCTCCGGAAGACGCATTTTTGACAGGTGGCCTAATACTCCTTATCCTTTGGTGTGAGGAGTTTTTTTATTGGAGGGATGCTGAATAAGGGTAACCAGGTTATTGGCAATCGTTGCATTGATATGTTTACTTGCTGCATGCGCTTTCCGGTATACAATACCCCAATACATTGATGAATTGGCAGCGGATGGAGAAACCATAAATCGATTGGGAATTTTTGAAGGTGGAAATATAACCGCAGTTTATATAATTCACAGTAAGGGAGGAAAGGCTAGGAGTATTGCACAGGAGGCCGAGGTCGAGGGCTTTAAGAATACAATAAGGGTTTTGACGCTGATTGATGTTAAAGACGGCCTTATAGATAATATAGAAGTGTTGGCACATAATGAGACCGAGGATTACGGCGGACATGTCACAGAAGAATGGTTTTTGGACCGGTTTATGGGTAAAGACGCCGGTATGAAATTGCGGCTTGTCAAAATGGCCGCACAGAGCAGGGAGGACATAGTGGCTATTACCGGTGCCACCTATACAAGCCAGGCTGTTGTGAATGCAGTGAATTCGTGTATGGAAAACTATAGAAAGATTATTGAGGAGGTAGATTAACTAATGGGAAAATCAATGAAGAGACTACTGTTTATAGCTTTGCTGTTGATTTTGGCACTTGCTGCCGTTGCGTGCTCCACGTCGGCCGAAAGCCCGTCAGGAAACGATGGTGAGGTTTCAGAACAGGCAGCAGGACAAGAAGGGGAGAAAATAGTGATTTCAGGGCTTGAAAGTACCGACATAGAAGTTTCGGTGGAGGAATTGAAAGGTCTGGACTTGGTCACAGTAGACGCTACGTCAATTAGTTCGACCGGAGAGGAGAACCAATATACCGTGACAGGTCCGTTGTTCGACGACCTGCTGAAAAAGCACGGTAAATCCCAGCATGACCTTGTGGGAATACGTTTGGTGGCGGGGGATGGTTATTCGATAGAGGTGCCGTCCGAGGTACTGCAAAGTCGCGATTTAATCCTTGCCCATACCATTGACGGACAGCCGCTGGATGAAAAGACCAGGCCTATCAGAGCGGTAATCCCGGAAGAAAGAGCAATGTATTGGATAAGGAACCTAATTAGGATAGAGGTGTTGGAAGGAACCCAGCAGGCAGAGGTCGGCAGGGTGTTTATCCTTGAGACCGTTATTTCCCAGGCGGATGCCGAAGATTACACCTACTATGAGAGTACCGACAAGGCCGTTAAGGTGGAGGAACTCTTGGGATTGCTGGTTTCGGATAATCTGCCTGATACAGCTTCCTTTGTAGCAACCGACGGTTTTGAAAAGAACGAGAAGCTGGACATATTATCAGGAGGGTACATAAAATTTACCGGCGAGGACGCTCCTTTGTTCCTAGCCCCTGATTTACCCAAGGGTATGTATATCAAAAACATATTTTTGTGCACCCTCGGTGATACCGCTTTGGTGTCGCAGGAAAAAGCCGCAGAAGTGCTGGGTACCAAAGAGGTGGAAGATAAAAAAGGGGTAGACCTGAAGGAACTGATTAAACAGGCGGGGCTTGCCGACGCCGATAAATATCTGCTGACTGCCGCCGACGGCTATACCGTGGAGATTTTACGAGAGGACAGAGAAAAGGGTGTAGTGTTTAAAAACAACAAGGGACAGATCACCGTTTTCTTCGAGGGCCTTCCCAAGAACACCCAGGTTAAGGACTTTCTTTCCATTGAAGGGATTGAGTAAAACATTACCACTGGATTAGGGGGCCTTACCGATGATTGTACAAAAATTGATAGATGAAGTAAAACAGGATGCAGCCTTAAGGAAACTCGACAAAGTACGTATAGGAATAGGGTATACGGCAGTACTTCTTGATGACGGAAGCTGCGGCGTGTCATATACCTTCAGGAACGAATTGGGTCCCCGGTGCGGCCTTATTGAAGAGGCGGGAGACCTAACAGGCACAGACTGCAGCAGGATAGTAAACTGGGCTATGGGTATTAACTTAGCTAAATGTGCTGTAGGCATGGCCTGTATAAATGCAATCCTGCAACAGCGTCTTGAGGGTTTTTCGACAGGCAATGTGCTGGAGGAAATAGATTTCAGGCCTGGGGATACCGTCGGTATGATAGGCTATTTCAAACCGGTTATCGACAGGGTAAAGGGACAAGCAAACAACATTTATATATTTGAGCGGAATATAACCGATGGCGGTATTATGCCGGATTGGGCGGAGAATATATACCTTCCCGAATGTGATGTTGTTATAATAACCGGCACCACCCTTGTTAACAAGACATTGGACGGAATACTTGACAAGTGCACTGGAGCAAGGGAAATAACGGTTATGGGCCCCACCACGTCATTATGCCCTAATGTTTACAGGGAACATGGTGTTACACTGCTTGCCGGTGTCAAGGTGACGGACGCCGGAAGAGTACTGAATGTGGCCGGAGAAGGCGGTGGCGGATTAGCGCTTAAGGGCAGCGTGGCACAGGTATTCAGACGCCTGAAATAGCATTACAAGGAGGTGTGTATATGGACAGCATTGAATGGGACATTGAAAATCCACTGGTTAAAGAACTCATCGAGGCTGCACGGATTATGCATTGGGGCAGCATAAGCATCGGTCTGGCTCTGGGATTAAGGGCGGGGATAAAGGCGATGGGTGCCCTTGAGTTGCAGAGAAAGCAGGCCGACAGGGTTAATGTACGCGGCAGCTACTGTTTTGCCCAGGGAGTTGAGGTCATAACAGGCTGCAGCATGCTGCGGGGCAAAATGGCCTTTGCACACAGTACAGGCGGAGATGCATTGCTTGATCTGTGGGGTCAGGGGAAGCATATACGAATAAAACCCAATAACATGGTATCCGGTGATGGCCGGCAGATTATGAATGCCAGGGAAAGTGATATATTTGAGGACATGGAAATAGTGAAATTATAGCTTCAGCCATTAGTAAAATACACAAGACCAGCTAATTAAAGTCAAGGGTTTTTGAAGAAAAACTTAATAAAACTTAAG
>CAZVBE010000002.1:0-166359 GCA_964625335.1 uncultured Clostridium sp.
CGATGGTTAGTAGAACAAACCCTGGTGTCTAGCGGCAGTTTGAGCGAAAGAGAAATACGGCCGCTTACGTCGAGGGTAAAGTGAAACTTCCATCGGAAGGTGTCTTATCCTGCCGATGGTTAGTAGAACAAACCCTGGTGTCTAGCGGCAGTTTGAGCGAAAGAGAAATACGGCCGCTTACGTCGAGGGTAAAGTGAAACTTCCATCGGAAGGTGTCTTATCCTGCCGATGGTTAGTAGAACAAACCCTGGTGTCTAGCGGCAGTTTGAGCGAAAGAGAAAATACGGCCGCTTACGTCGAGGGTAAAGTGAAACTTCCATCGGGAGGCGGGTTATCCTGCCGATGGTTAGTAGAACAAATCCTGGTGTCTAGCGGCAGTTTGAACGAAAGAGAAAATACGGCCGCTTACATCGAGGGTAAAGTGAAGGCAGGGTTATATACAGGAGGCTAGTATGGCGATTGAGTTTAAGGTTATTAAGGAATGCAAAAGAACAGGAGCAAGGCTGGGGGAGATTAGAACCCCACATGGAGTGATAAATACTCCGGTTTTTATGCCGGTAGGTACCCAGGCTACGGTGAAGGCTATGACACCCGAGGAGCTCAAAGGCATGGAAGCGCAGATAGTCTTAAGCAATACCTACCACCTGTACATGCGCCCTGGGCATGAACTGATTAAACAGGCAGGCGGATTGCATAGGTTTATGAACTGGGACAGGTCAATACTTACCGACAGCGGCGGTTTCCAGGTGTTCAGCCTGGGCAATTTGAGGGAGATTAAGGAGGAGGGTGTACATTTCCGCTCCCACATAGACGGCTCCAAACATTTTATATCTCCCGAAAAGGCTGTGGAAATACAAAACGCCCTTGGGGCTGATATAATAATGTCCTTTGATGAATGCCCGCCCTACCCCTGCGACTATACTTACGCAAAAAATTCTATGGAAATAACCACACGTTGGGCCGAGAGGTGCCTGAAGGCGCATAAAAGCACTGAGACCCAGGCCCTGTTCGGCATTATCCAGGGTTCGGTTTACAAGGATTTAAGAAAGGAAAGCGCCAGACAGATAACCTCGCTGGGTTTTCCCGGTTATGCGGTGGGGGGATTAAGCGTCGGGGAGCCCAAGGAATTTATGTATAATATGTTGGAGGAAACGGTGCCGCTTATGCCCGCCGGCAAACCAAGATACCTGATGGGGGTTGGCAGCCCGGATTCCCTCGTTGAAGGTGTTATAAGGGGAATTGATATGTTTGATTGCGTGCTGCAGACCAGGATAGCCAGAAACGGTACGGTGATGACAAGCAGGGGCAAGGTAGTGGTAAGGAACGCAGCCTATGCCGAGGATTTTTTGCCCCTTGACCCCGAATGCGATTGCTATACGTGTGCCAACTATTCCAGAGCTTACATAAGGCATTTAATCAAGGCTGACGAAATATTGGGTTTAAGGCTGACTACATACCACAACCTGTATTTTACTATAGGGCTTATGGACAAAATAAGAAAAGCGATACAAAGAGATTGTCTGCCCGAATTCAGGGAAGAATTTTTTGAAAGATACGGTTACTAAACTAAAAAAAAGTAATAATAGAGGAATTATCGAGTTTTTGGAGAATATAAAGTTGGATAGACTATTTCTAAGGAGGGATGCAGGTGGAGCAGATTATTCAATCGTTCGGTTTGCCAATAATATTATTGGTTGTTTTTTATTTCTTACTGATAGCGCCTCAAAGAAAAAAGGAAAAGAAAATTAAAGAAATGAGGGCAAACCTGAGAGAAGGCGATCAGGTTGTAACAATTGGGGGAATAATGGGTAAGGTTGTATCTATTAAGGAAGACACGGTTGTTGTCGAGGTTGGCTCTGACAAAATAAAGCTTAAGTTTGGCAAGTGGGCAATAGGTAACGTAATTGAAAAGGACGAATAAATAAAAAAAGAGCATTAAAATAATGCTCTTTTTTTATGCGGATTAAACAGGATAACCCGCCTTCCGATGGAAGTTTCACTTTACCCTCGACGTAAGCGGCCGTATTTTCTCTTTCGTTCAAACTGCCGCTAGACACCAGGATTTGTTCTACTAACCATCGGCAGGATAACCCGCCTCCCGATGGAAGTTTCACTTTACCCTCGATGTAAGCGGCCGTATTTTCTCTTTCGTTCAAACTGCCGCTAGACACCAGGATTTGTTCTACTAACCATCGGCAGGATAACCCGCCTTCCGATGGAAGTTTCACTTTATAGTAATAAAATCCGTACAAGAGCATAAGTTTGTCATAAGAAAATTAATTTGGAGGGATTATCATGAAGGACAACCGGGGGGATAATAGGTTGAGAATGTCCATTATTCTTAAATCCGTAAGTATTGGGTACGGTTTTTCTTTGATATGCTTTTTGCTGCTTGCAGTTCTTGTGACCTATACACGGCTTTCGGAGGGTATCGTGCCAACGGTTACCCAGGGAATAATAATTATTGGGCTTACTATTTCAGGAGCCAGCGCAGCAATAAAGTCCAAAACCAGGGGTTGGCTGTACGGAGTAATATGTGGGATTTTGTTCATAGGAGTCATTGTAATTGTCAGTTGGATAGCGGTGGAAGGTTTTACTTTTGATAAATATCTCCTTTCCAAAATTGTCTTGGGAATAATGGTAGGAGCCATTGGGGGTATGATTGGGATAAACCTGACAAGATGATGAAAATTGCTTTTATTAAAAACTCCATTGTGCTATAATTTTATACTGGGAACATAAAAAGAGGAGGAACTGACATGAAACATATAAAAACCATAATCGGGGCTACGTTCAAAGAAACCTTGAATAAGAGCGGCTGCGGGGAATGCCAATCTTCCTGCCAGTCGGCATGTAAGACCTCATGCACCGTTGCTAATCAGGAATGTGAAAACAAGCAACAAAAAAGCAGCTAAGCTGCTTTTTTTTCAGTAGAAAAAATAAGAAATAAAGACAGCGGGGGGATAGGGGTGGCGTTAATTCATAAGTTTATTAAGAATGGGGTTCCGATTGTGCTGGATGTGGCAAGCGGGGCCGTCCATGTGGTGGACAAGCCTGTATTTCGAATACTCGACTATTATCCGGAGCATAATGATGCCTATATTCAGGAAAAACTAAAGGATGACTATGCTAATGAAGACATAAAAGAGGGTCTTGAGGAGATAATACAGCTTCAGGATAAGGGGCTTTTGTTTTCTGAGGATGTTTATGCCGGTATAGCCAGGCAAAGATACAATGATAACGTAATCAAAGCCCTTTGCCTGCATGTGGCCCACGATTGCAACTTAAATTGCAGGTACTGTTTTGCATCCCAGGGGAATTTCAACGGCGAAAAGCTTTTGATGGACAGCAAAACCGCCTTTAAGGCGGTGGACTTTCTTATTGAAAGGTCGGCAAACAGGCACAATATAGAAATAGATTTTTTCGGCGGAGAGCCGCTAATGAATTTCGATGTGGTAAAAAAAACAGTGGAGTACGGCAGGGCGAGGGCAAAAAGCTACAATAAGACTATTAAGTTTACTCTGACCACCAATGCTCTGACCCTTGATCAGGATACTATTGAATACCTCAACGACAATATGTATAATGTTGTTCTGAGCCTGGACGGGAGGCCGGAAGTAAACGACAGGATGAGGTGCTTTGCCGACGGCTCGGGCAGTTATGATGCAATAATTGACAATATAAGCAGCTTTGTTCAAAGAAGGTCGGACAGAAACTATTATGTGAGGGGTACCTTTACAAGGGAAAACCTGGATTTTTGCGAAGACGTTCTTCATATAGCCGGTCTGGGTTTTAATAGTTTGTCGGTGGAACCGGTGGTTTGCACCCCCGGGGAACCTTACTCTATTAGGGAACAGGACTTAGAAATAATATTTGACGAATACGACAGGTTGTTTGACGAATGCAGCAAAAGGGCAGGGACGCCGGATGAATTTTATTTTTATCACTTTAAGGTAAACCTGTATAACGGACCCTGTGCCATAAAAAGGATTTCGGGATGCGGTGCCGGAAATCAATACCTTGCGGTTACTCCGGCGGGAGACCTGTATCCATGCCACCAGTTTGTCGGAGACAAGGATTTTCTCATGGGAAATGTTTTTCATGGTATATCGGACAAGGATATATCCGCTTTGTTCCGGGATTCCCATATCTATAATAAGGAGGACTGCAGCCAGTGCTGGGCAAGGCTTTGGTGCAGCGGGGGATGTCATGCGAATTCGTATAAAACAACCGGCAGCTTAAAAAAAAGCTATCAAATCGGTTGCCAAATGGAAAAGAAGAGGATAGAATGCGCAATAGCCTTGGAAGTCCTGGCAAGGATGAAGGAGGAAAACAATGATAGTAAGTTACAGGGGCAGTAAACCACAAATAGGTGAAAATGTGTTTATAGCTGAGGGCACAGTAATTACAGGTAATTTTTCAATTGGCGCATATTCCGGTCTCTGGTATGGAGTAGCAGCCAGGGCTGATGTGGATAAAATATACATTGGCAGCCATACAAATATCCAGGACGGTTGTTTGCTGCACTGCAGCAGCGGTTTTCCTACCGTGATAGGCGATTACGTTACGGTGGGGCATGGGGCAATACTGCATGGATGCAGGGTTGCAGATAATTGCCTTATTGGAATGGGTTCCATAATAATGGACGGTGCAGAGATTGGCGAATATTCGATAATAGGAGCGGGAGCCCTTATCACGCCGGGCAAGAAAATTGCGCCCTATTCGGTGGTCATGGGCTCTCCGGGAAAAGTTATTAGGAGAACATCTGCCCAGGAGGAAAGCATCATAAAGCAAAGTGCTCTTGAATATGCGGAATTAGCAAGGGAGTATTTGTCGAATTGATTGACGCACCTGCATGTCAGTAATATAATGTTTCTATCAACCGAAGATGCGAGGGGGAAGGATTTTATGAATCTAAAACGGACAGTAATTTTTACAGCAGTGGTACTCATAATAGGGCTTTCGGCATACATTCTTTCCTTTGGAGCCAGTCTGGGCGCATATGATATGATTCCTGTAAAGGATGCGATAAAATATGGCTTAGATTTAAGGGGCGGAGTATATGTAGTGTTGGAAGCCAAACCCGAAGAGGGCGGAGCAGTCTCGGACGAGACGCTTACCCGGGCTATTGCCACCATAAGGAACAGGGTGGACGGCCTGGGAGTTAGTGAACCGGTTATAGCCAAACAGGGAGAAAACAGAATAAGGATTGAGCTTCCGGATGTAACCGACAGCCAGAATGCTATAGATATAATAGGAAAGACTGCACAGCTTAAATTTTTAGATCCCGACGGAGAGATGGTATTGACCGGTGATAATGTACGAAACGCTGAAGCGATATATCAAACCCATCCATCCGGTCGTAAAGAACCGGTGGTTTCCCTTGAACTGGATTCCGAAGGAGCCGGGCGTTTTGCGGATGTTACCGGGGCTATAATGGAAATACCCGATGTTCAGGGTTACCAGCCCGAAAGGTCTATATCAATAGTGCTGGACGAAGATGTAATATCAGCTCCCGAGGTACAGGCCCATATAACCGACGGCAAAGCGATAATAAACGGTATGCCAAACATAGAGGCGGCCGCAGACCTTGCAACACTGATTAAAGCGGGGGCGCTGCCGGTTGATATGGAGGCAGTGGAGATAAGGACGGTGGGTCCCACCCTTGGAGCCAATTCCCTCGAAAGGAGCGCCAGGGCTGGATTTATAGGAATATTCCTTGTAATGTTGTTCATGGCTGTGTATTACAGGCTTCCAGGATTGGTTGCCAGCCTGTCACTTATAATATATATAATGATAGTACTGCTGATACTGGTTTCCATCAATGCGGCGCTGACACTGCCGGGTATAGCAGGGCTGCTATTGTCAATAGGTATGGCGGTGGATGCCAATGTTATAATATTTGAAAGGCTGAAAGAAGAATTAAGGAATGGAAAAAGCCTAAGGCCCGCCATTGACGCAGGATTTAAGAGAGCCTTCAGGACAATCCTGGATGCCAATATTACCACACTTATTGCGGCGGCGGTTCTTTTCTATCTGGGCGCAGGCCCGATACAGGGTTTTGCCGTGACGCTGACTGTTGGAATTCTTTCGAGTATGTTCACTGCCATTGTTATAACCAAAATGCTTCTCAAGATGGTTGTAGGGATGAATATCACCAGGAACACCAAGCTGTTTGGGGCATAGGGGGGTGAAGCTAATGAAAATTGTTGAAAAAAGCAGGCTGTGGTTTGGGTTATCAGGACTTGTGATACTGATTGGATTTGTGTTCATATTTATGATGGGTCTTAATCTGGGGATTGATTTTACCGGCGGCACCATAATACAGATAGATTTGGGAAAAAGCTTTACCACACAGGAGGTCAGGGAAATAACCGACCAGTTTGACAAAGAAGCATCCATAACCTATGCCGGGGAGAACAGAACCCAGGTACAGGTAAAAACCAAACTGGACCTCTCCGAGACCGAGAGGGCAGAAGTCTTTGACAAGTTCAGGGACAAGTACGGCCTGGATACCGAAGACCTGGTGTCCATGCAAAAAGTGGGTCCGACCATAGGGAACCAGCTTAAAAGACAGGCGGTGGTCTCCCTGGCGGTTGCAGCGCTGGGAATGCTTTTATATATTACCTATAGGTTTGAATTCAAATTCGGTGTTGTTGCAACAACTGCCCTTTTGCACGATGTGCTGGTTGTACTGGCAGTATATGCAATAATGCAGATACCTATAAATACATCCTTTATAGCAGCAATGCTGACAATAGTGGGGTATTCGATAAATGCCACCATCGTTATATTTGACAGGATAAGAGAAAATCGTGGATATATGAAAAAGGGAACTTCACTGACCGAGCTTGTTAACCTTAGCGTAACTCAGTCTGTAGCCCGTTCGGTTAATACTTCCTTTACTACCCTTCTGACAATAGGTATGATATATCTGCTGGGTGTCAGCGCCATTAAAGAGTTTGCGCTGCCGCTTATAGTGGGTATAATAAGCGGAACCTATTCATCGGTTCTGATAGCCGGGCCTCTGTGGGCATTTTGGAAGAACAAGGAAAAGCCCAGGGCAGGAAGGGCATAAAAAAACGGCTTATGCCGTTTTTTTATGCCCTTATTCATCTCTTTTTTTTGCGTTGAAGGATTTTGGTTTGTCCCCATAGAATATGTAGAATATATTTATTCAATTATGGAGGTGTTATGGATGCAGCTTACATATATACTTGCATTATTATTTGCGCTTATCGTGGCCATATTTGCAATACAAAACGCGCAGCCTGTAACGGTGGATTTTATGTTTAACCAATTTCAGATTTCGCTGGCACTGGTAGTTTTAGTTTCTGCCTTCGCGGGTGCGATAATTCTTGGATTTCTGGGTATTTTCCGACAGGTAAAGGCAGGTTTCAAGATTAGGGAGATGAATTCAAAGACGAAAAAACTGGAGGAACAGTTAAAGGACACCGAGGGCAAGCTGACCGAAGCTAAGGAAAAGCTGGAACAGTTAACTAACGGCCTGATAGGAAGGGACAAGGAAGACAACGAGCCCGGGGACAGACCGTCGGACACGGAGGACATTAACGAGCCCGGTCCACCGGCCGGGGAATAGGAACGGAACATTAGCGGGAAGCGGTATAGTATACGGCTTCCTTATTTTTATGCGGAGCCGCCGTGCCATTTGATATGAGCTTTGGTTTTATTTATAATAGTATAGTATAGTTAATTTGGGGGATGCAGCTATGTTTCATAATAAAAAATGGATATGTGGTTATGCTGACAGTGAAATAATTAATAAACTGACCAAGGAATCGGGTATTTCTCCGCTCCTTGCTGCGGCCCTTGTGAACAGGGGAGTTGACAGCAAAGAGGCTGCGGAAGAGTTTTTGCACCCCGAATTAAGTCAACTGGCCGATCCTTTTTTGCTGCCGGATATGGTGGTGTCTGTCGAAAGGATAGTCGATGCACTCGACCGGGGAGAGAAGATTTGTATATACGGAGACTATGATGTTGACGGTATAACTTCTGTTTCCGTTATAATGAGGATGTTAAAAACGGCTGAGGCAGATGTATTTTTTTATATTCCCGGCAGGATGGATGAGGGATATGGATTGAACAAACAGGCAGTTGAAGATATTCATGCAAAGGGCGCCCGGCTTCTTATCACGGTTGACTGTGGAATTGCATCCTTTGAGGAAATCGAGCTGTGTAACAGGTTGGGTATCGACGTAATTGTAACCGACCACCACCAATGCCAGCAGCAGCTTCCCCCTGCTCTCGGAGTTATTAATCCAAAGCGAAATGACAGCGCATATCCCTTTAGGGAATTTGCCGGTGTGGGTATTGCATATAAACTGTGTACTGCCCTGAAGAAAAAAATGTGTGACAGGGGAACCTTTCGGTTGCTGCAGGAAACGGCCGTGGAGCAGGATATGCTTGATCTGGTGGCCCTTGGAACGGTGGCGGATATTGTACCTTTAACCGGTGAAAACCGGGTGTTGGTATATGAGGGTTTAAAGCAAATGAACAACACGGGGAATTCGGGGCTTAAGGCGCTTATACAGGTTTCAGGTATAGGGGACCGTCAAATAAATACAGGCCAGGTCGCCTTTATGCTGGCTCCCAGAATCAATGCATCAGGCAGGCTTTCGGTGGCAGAAAAAGGTGTCAGGCTTCTGCTTGAAGAAGATGAAGATGCCGCCCTTGTGCTGGCAAAGGAAATGGACCGGCAAAACCGGGAAAGACAGGCAGTGGAGAATCGAATCCTTGAAGAGGCGGTGGAAATGGCTAAGGAAAGAATAAACGACAGCATATTTGTGTTGGCTTCCGCCCATTGGCATCCCGGAGTCATAGGTATCGTAGCTTCAAGGATAGTTGAAAGGTATAATAAGCCTGCCATTCTGCTGCACATAGATGGTGAGGAGGCCAGGGGCTCCGCAAGGGGCATTCCGGGGCTGGATCTGTATGAGCTGCTTTCAGAGTGCAGACATTTATATAAAAGTTTCGGAGGGCACAGACAGGCGGCGGGTCTGACCCTTGAAACAGGCAGGCTTAAAGGCTTTACCCGGGAAATAAACCTCGCGGCTGCGGAGGCTATGAAGGATATCGACGGCAGATACATTATTAAGGCCGACGGGGATATAACCGGGACGAATATTACGACGGAGGATGCAGCCGAGTTTAAGCTTCTTGAACCCTGTGGTTGTGGAAACCCCTCAGCCCTGTTCATAAAGCGTGGCGTATTGGTATCGGGATTAAAAAGAGTCGGCAGGCAAAGGGAACACCTCAAACTGACGGTGGATGAAAAGGGCAGCAGGTACGACTGTATAGCTTTCGGGTGGAAGGAAACCGGCCGGCCGGTTGCGGGCGAAAGGCTGGACATATTATTCTCTCCGCAGGTTAACCATTGGCTGGGGAAGGAAAACCTGCAGCTGCTGCTTAAGGATATTAAAGGGCAGGTAGACCAGGGACAGTTTCTCATCGAATGGTATGACAGCATACTGGATTTGGACGACCATGGGGCCTTTGTACCGGTAACCGGGCTGGAGCTGCCCGGCTGTGTGAAAATACAAAGAACGGGGGACAGATACGGGCTATTGACAGATCTGTTCAATAAATCCACAGGCAATATCCTTATGGTTAACGGCTACAGGGATGTGGTTGACGCAATTTCAGTACTTTCCCCCTATCCCGGTGTAGATGTGTGTTTTGGACGCCTCGGAGATTACTGCGCATATAAGAACTATATTGTTGTGCATCCCCATTCATTCAAAGGAATGGAAAGCTGCCCGGGGAAACTGTATTGTTTTGGCGGTTCTGTTTTGCCCGTACAACTTGAGGCCATAGGCAGATTGCGGAACACACAGTCCGTAATGCTGGTGGATGAGGATTTCCGCTGTTTAAGCGCGGAGCTGGAAAGTATACTGCCCGATAAAAACATGCTGGCCGGGATTTATCGTTTGATTAAAAGCAGTGGCGGCATGCCCTTTGAAATATACTTAAGGAAGATGATAAAGAAAGGTATAAGTCCTGCCACAGCGGTATTGGGAATAGAAGGGCTAAAGGACACCAACCTGATAGAGGTGCAAGGCGGCATGATGTCTTTAATGCCGGCACCGGAAAGCAAGGTGGAAATTTTTAAGGCGCGGCCCTTTCAAATAATAATGAAAACCGCCGATGCTGCCGAATATTGCTGTAATACTATAAATAAATACCTTTTTGATATATAATATTCAACAAGATTACTAAAAATAGCGGGTGAACAGAGTGCTTGAAAAGCTTATCAACAAAATTGAACAGTATAATCCCGATATGGACCTGAGTATTGTCATAAAGGCCTATAACTATGCACAGCAGGCCCATCAGGGACAAAGAAGGGTATCGGGAGACCCATATATAAACCACCCTGCCCATGTATCAATGATCCTTGCAGAACTGGAACTGGATTTAAACACAATCGTGGCAGGGTTACTCCATGACGTCATTGAAGATACAGCCTCCGCTATGCAGGATATAGAAAGGGAATTCGGCAGTGAGGTTGCACAGTTGGTGGACGGTGTAACAAAGCTGGGTAAAATAAGGTATGAGACCAAGGAAGAGGAGCAGGCAGAAAACTTACGGAAGATGTTCATAGCAATGGCCAAGGATATCCGGGTTATTTTGATTAAGCTGGCCGACAGGGTTCATAATATGAGGACATTAGGGTACCTTCCCGAAGTCAAGAGAAAGGAAAAGGCAAAGGAAACCCTTGAGATATATGCTCCTATAGCGCACAGGCTTGGTATGTCAAAAATAAAATGGGAACTGGAAGATCTGGCCCTGAGGCACCTTGACCCCAAGGGATACTATGAATTGGTGGAAAGGGTTGCAACCAAAAGAATGGAAAGGGAAGAATACATTAAAGAAATTATAACCGAGCTGCGTGAAAGACTGGGTGAAATGAATATATCGGGCAAGATAGAGGGCAGGCCTAAACATTTTTACAGTATATACAAAAAAATGGTGTATCAGAACAAGGCCTTTGAACAGATATTTGACCTTACCGCCATAAGGATTATTGTGGATTCGATAAAGGACTGCTATGGAGTATTGGGGACGGTGCATGCAATGTGGAAGCCGATCCCGGGACGTTTCAAGGATTATATTGCCATGCCCAAGCCCAATATGTACCAATCGCTGCATACAACGGTGATCGGGGATAAAGGTGAACCACTGGAAATCCAGATAAGGACCTGGGAAATGCACAGAATTTCCGAATATGGTATAGCTGCCCATTGGATGTATAAAGAGCATAAAAGGAACCAGGACGAGTTTGACAAAAAACTCTCATGGTTAAGGCAATTTATGGAATGGGAAAGGGATACGAAGGATGCAAGGGAGTTCATGGAAACGCTTAAGATTGACCTGTTTACCGACGAAGTATTTGTTTTTACTCCCAAGGGAGAAGTAGTAGACCTTCCTAACGGCTCCACACCCATTGACTTTGCATACAAGATACACAGCGGCGTGGGAAATTCCTGTGTCGGGGCAAAGGTGAACGGTAAAATAGTATCGCTGGAATATAAGCTGAAAAATGGCGACATTGTAGAGATCCTGACATCCTCCAACTCACCGGGGCCCAGCAGGGATTGGCTGAAGATTGTTAAAAGCTCGTCTGCCAGGAACAGGATAAGACAGTGGTTTAAGAAGGAGAAAAGGGAAGAAAATCTGGAAAGCGGCAAGGAAATATTTGAAAAGGGACTGAAGAAACAAGGTTTTACGTCAAACGATGTACTGCGCCCTGAATGGATAGAAAAGGTGCTTAAAAAGTTTGGATTTCAGAATATGGATGACATGTACGCCACATTGGGATATGGAGGGCTTACCTTTAATCAGGTATTTGGCCGGTTTAAGGAAGAGATGAGGAAGGAAAAGGCCGGTGAAGATAAAAGAGCAGAGATAATTCCAACGCCCCAGGAAAGCCAGGTTCGAAAAGAGATGCCCGACCCGCAAACGGGTGTGGTGGTTAAGGGTATGACCAATATAATGGTGAGGTTTGCCAAATGCTGCAACCCGGTTCCGGGGGATAAGATTCTAGGGTATATTACCAGAGGCAGAGGCGTATCGGTACACAGGCTTGATTGTGCCAATGTCAGTGAACACCTGGAAGATATTCACCGGTTAATAGAAGTGGAATGGTTTACCGACGACAGCAAGGATGTTTCATATATAACCGACCTGCAGATTAAAGCCTTTGACCGGTCAGGTCTGTTGTCAGATATTGCAGGCGTTGTGACCGAGGCAAAGCTGCCGGTTAAAGCAATTAATGCAAGGGCAAACAAGGATAATACGGCGGTAATAAACATGACTTTGGCGATAAACAGTACATCTCAGTTAAATCAGTTGATTAAGAAACTGAAAACCGTAGAAAGCGTCAGTGAAGTATACAGGGTTAAGGGGTAAACAAATCCCGAAACAAAGAAAAATGGAGGCGGCATATGAGAGCGGTGGTACAGAGGGCTTCTATGGGCCGGGTAATAGTTGAGAATAAGGAAATAGGACGTATTAAGCAGGGTTTTGTTGTGCTTTTGGGTATTTGTAGAGACGACAGTATGGAAGATACCGAATATTTGGCTGAGAAAATCATTAACCTGAGGGTTTTCGAGGATTCGGAAGGGAAGATGAATCTTTCGCTTAAGGATGTTGGAGGGGAATTGCTTGTGGTGTCCCAGTTTACACTGTACGGTGACTGCAGGAAGGGCAGAAGGCCCAGCTTTACAAGCGCTGCTTTGCCGGAAAAGGCTGAGAAGCTGTACAACGGGTTTGTCAATGTGTGCGGACAAAAGGGTGTAAGGGTTCAGACCGGCAAGTTTCAGGCCCATATGGAAGTGGAGCTTATAAACGACGGACCGGTCACCCTTATTATAGAAAGCAAAAAGTAGGGAGGGAATCTGATTTGATATTTGGAAGAATTACTGCCGGCATATATGCAACCAACTGTTATGTTATAGGATGCGATAATACCAAACAGGGGGTAATAGTAGATCCGGGCGGGGATTTTGAACGCATAATGCGAACGGCAGCCAAAAACGGACTGGATATAAAGTATATTATTCTGACTCACGGCCACTTTGACCATATAGGGGCCCTCAAGCAGGTAAAGGAACAGACAAAAGCTCCCGTGGCAATACACCGGGAGGATGCATATATGCTGCAGGATCCGGATAAGAGTCTGGCAAATCCGGCAGGCGAAAGTCAAGGTACCGATGCCGCCGACATACTGCTTAAAGACGGCGACCTGTTGGAAGTGGGGGACCTTACCATGGAAATAATACATACTCCCGGGCATACCACCGGCGGCATATGTATAAAAATAGGCGATGAAATGCTGATAAGCGGGGATACCCTTTTCGCCGATTCGGTGGGCAGAACAGACCTTCCGGGAGGAGATTATGATGCCCTTATACGGTCGATAAAAACGAAACTAATGCCGCTGGACGAAGATATGAAGGTATATCCCGGGCACGGTGGTGCAACAACCATAGGAAAAGAAAAGAAGACCAATCCCTTTTTGTAGCAGGAAAAGAATATCCCCGGACGTTGTGGTTAAAATAATAAAAACAAGTCCGGGAGGGTTACGATGAAGGGGTTGGACAGGTATACAAAAGCAAATCTATACAAAACCGCCGAGGACATTGATTTCCATGAATTTTATGAAATGGTGGAAGAGGGCATGTCCCATACCGAAATAGCAGAGGAATTGGGTGTGAGCAAGAAGGTAGTGGACTGGCTGGCGGAAGAAATAGAAAAGGATGTTTAGAATGATTAAGGTGTTTACCGAGGGGCACGATTATTATTATGAGGTTGCCGATATTCTGGCAAACTACTGCCTGCGGGATAAAATTGAGTTTGTAGAAAAAGAGGTTCCGGCGGAAAGCCGGAGTCTTTTTGTACATAGTATTATGAAAAGCAATTCATACGGAATGGAATTTAAGTGCAGTATTTCCGGCGAAGGCAGGTCGGTTTGCGAGACCGACCGGTTTGAGGCTGTTGACGGCGATAGACTGGCAGTCAGAAAACAATACAAGAGATATGTGAAGCACAACCTGCTGAAGGCGGCAGAAAAATATTTTCACAAAGGGCTGCGCTGGGGTATACTTACCGGAATAAGACCGGTGAAAATGGTCCATAAGCTGATGGACCGGGGTTTTGACAACAGGTATATTTTTAAACACCTGACCCAATTTTACAGGCTGGCCCCGGAAAAGGCGCAGCTTGGCATTGATATAGCAATAAACGAGAGAAAATTCATACTGCCCTATGACCCTGGAAAGGTGAGCATCTACATAAGTATACCCTTTTGTCCCACCCGCTGTTCCTATTGTTCGTTCCCATCCAATGAAATGTCAAGGTGGGGAAGCCTTACCGACCGGTATGTTGAGTGTCTTATAAATGAAATTCAGGCGGTTGGAACAGCCTTGGCCGGCCGTGGGTTTATTTGTGATACCGTATATATAGGCGGAGGCACGCCCACATCCCTGAATCTTTCACAACTTGGCACACTGTTGGAGAGCATTAACCGATACTTTCTCAACGCCCAAACCAGAGAGTTTACCGTTGAGGCGGGGCGTCCGGATACCCTGGATAAAGACAAGCTGGAAGCAATAAAAAGGTATGGAGCAACCAGAATAAGTATTAATCCGCAGACAATGAATGCATCCACTCTTGAAATAATAGGCAGGAAGCACAGTCCGGAGGATATACTTACCGCCTTTGAGTTGGCAAGGCAATACGGACACGATAATATAAACATGGACATAATAATGGGACTGCCGGGGGAAAACAGTGATTTGGTTGAAAATACCCTGGAGCATATAGGAAGGTTAAAACCCGAGGGGGTTACGGTACATACCCTGGCAATAAAAAGAGCATCCAGGCTGCAAGAAGAAGCCTTTGAAGCCGACTGGGTTGAGGAACAGGAAGTGGAAGCTATGATGCAGCTTAGTGTCGGATATTTACTCAATATGGGGATGAAACCCTATTATCTGTACAGGCAAAAATATATGGTGGGAAATCTGGAAAACATAGGTTTTTGTCTGCCGGGATTTGAAGGGATGTATAATATGCAGATTATGGAGGAAAAGCAGACCATAATCGGAATAGGGGCGGGGGCAGCATCCAAACTGGTTTACCTGTCGGAGGACCGGCTTGAGAGAAAGGCAAACCCCAAAAGTCTCACGCACTATATAGAAAGGGCGGAGAGTATAGCTTCAGGCAAGCAGGAAATTATATCCGCATTGCAAAGCGGTGCCCGATTGTAGTTGACACCGGTTGGGTTGTGGACTATAATGGTTTTAAAATCCGCATAGCGAATACGGACGATGACGGAAAGAGTAGCCGCCCGGTGGCGTACAGGGAAGAGAGGCCTTGACTGAGAGCCCCTTAACGTTTTACGGCCGGCGAAAGACATTCCTAAGTCTTTCGGCTGAAAACAACAGTAAGCCGTTACGTTGGAAGCGTTAATTTCATTGAGTGGGATATTAATATGTCCAAGCAGGGTGGCAACGCGGGAAACCCCGTCCCTGATGACAGTTCACACATGTCATTGGGGATTTGTTATTTTTTGCAGAAAAGAGGAGGTAGTATTATGGCAATAAAAAGGCCCAGGGGCACCAGAGATGTGCTTCCCAGGGAAGTGTATAAATGGCACTATGTTGAGAATATGTTCAGACAGATTTGCAGGGAGTTTGGGTTTGGCGAAATAAGGACGCCGCTCTTTGAGGATACTGAATTGTTTCAAAGGGGCGTTGGGGAAACAACCGATGTTGTGCAAAAAGAAATGTATACCTTTGAAGACAAGGGTGGCAGGAGTATAACCTTAAAACCGGAAGTAACTGCACCGGTGGTTAGGGCGTTCATTGAGCATAAACTGTACGCTGATATACAGCCGTTAAAGGCATACTATATAACCCCCTGTTTCAGGTATGAACGGCCTCAATCGGGGAGGCTCCGCGCATTTCACCAGTTCGGGATAGAAATAATAGGGTCGCCTTATTCTTCGGCGGACGCCGAGGTAATATCCCTTGCTATGATGTTCTTTAAAAGGCTTGGGTTAAAGGATTTGGAACTTAGGATTAACAGCGTCGGATGTTCCGATTGCAGAAAGGAATACGGCAGCAGGTTAAGGGAGTTTCTTTCCGAAAAGCTTCCTCTTTTGTGCGAGACCTGCAACATACGATACAATACAAACCCTATGCGTATAATAGACTGCAAGGAGGAAAAATGCCGGAAGGCGGTAGAGGGAATACCACTGATGATTGATTATATATGCGATGAGTGTAAGTACCACTTTGAAAGCCTGAAAAAACATCTTGAGAGCATGGATATTGGCTATACCGTTGACCCTGCCATTGTAAGGGGCCTTGATTACTATACAAAGACTGCCTTTGAAATAGTATCCCGGGATATTGGCTCCCAGGGCACTGTCTGCGGCGGCGGCAGGTACGACGGGCTTGTCGAGGAATGCGGAGGGCCTCCCACACCGGGGATCGGCTTTGGACTTGGCATCGAAAGACTGCTGCTTACGCTGGAAAGCCAGGGTATAGAAATTGAGAAGGAGGAAGGCATCGACCTGTTTATTGCAAATATCGGCAATGAGGCGGCAAAAGCCGCCCTAAGCATTGTTCACAGGATGAGAGGTGCCGGAGTTGCGGCCGAGTGCGACCATATGGGCAGAAGCTTAAGGGCCCAGATGAAATATTCAGATAAGATTGGTGCTAAGTTTACCATAGTGCTGGGGGACCAGGAACTTGAACAGCGTATTGTTGCCGTAAAGAATATGGCAAGCGGTGAAGAAACCAGGGTAGAATTGAATATACAAAAAATCAAGGATACAATAAAGACCAAAAAAGGGGAGTAAATAGTATGCAGGGACTTAAAAGGACACATATGTGCGGGCAACTGAACATGAAAAACGCGGGAGCCCAAGTGGTAGTGGCAGGATGGGTTCAAAGAAGGAGGGACCTCGGAGGCCTTATTTTTCTGGATATCAGGGATAGAACCGGGATAGTGCAGGCAGTGGTTGACGGGGAAATTTCAAAACAGGCCTTTGAAACAGCTGAGACACTAAGAAGTGAATTTGTAGTGGGAGTAAAAGGTACTGTTGTTAAAAGAAAAGGAGATGCGGTAAACCCTAAACTAAAGACCGGGGAAATCGAAATAGCGGGTAAGGTCATAGAGGTATTCAGCAGGGCAGAAACTCCGCCAATATATATTGAAGACAATTCGAATGTCTCGGAGGCCCTTCGCCTTAAATACAGGTATCTTGACCTGAGAAGACCCTCCATGCAGAATAACCTTATGCTTCGCCACAGGCTCACCATGGATGTGCGAGAATTTCTTGACAAAAACGGTTTTTTGGAAGTCGAAACACCGGTGCTCACCAAACCCACTCCCGAAGGGGCAAGGGATTACCTTGTGCCAAGCAGGGTGAACCCGGGCAAATTTTTTGCGCTGCCCCAGTCTCCTCAGCTTTTCAAGCAGCTGCTGATGGCTTCCGGGGTTGATAAGTATTTCCAGATTGCACGCTGCTTCAGGGATGAGGATTTGAGAGCGGACAGGCAGCCCGAGTTTACCCAGATTGATATCGAGATGTCCTTTGTGGATGCCGAGGACGTAATTACAATAAATGAAAGGCTTATGGCCTATATATTTGAAAAGAACCTTGGCATCAAGCTGTCCGTACCCTTCAAAAGGATGACTTACAGTCAGGCGATGGAAAGCTATGGCTCGGATAAACCGGATACCAGATTTGACATGAAACTGACCGACATAACCGATATAGTGGAAAGCTCCGGATTTAAGGTATTCAGCGAGACTGCCAAAGGCGGCGGCCACATCAGGGGGATAAATGCGAAGGGCTGTGGAGAAAGCTTCAGCCGCAGGGAAATTGACGGCCTGGTTGAGTATGTGAAGCAATTCGGGGCAAAGGGACTGGCGTGGATGATAGTAACCCGGGACGATATAAAATCGCCTATAGCCAAGTTTTTGACCCAAACCGAAATAAAGGGCGTTGTTGAAAGAATGGGCGGTCAGGCCGGTGATTTGCTGTTAATAGTTGCCGATAAGCCTGGAATAGTATACGATTCCCTCGGCCAGTTACGACTGGAGCTCGGCAAAAGACTGGAGTTTATAGACGAAAACATGTTTAACTTTTTATGGGTTACCAATTTTCCATTACTGGAGTATGATCATGAAGCGGGCAGGTATGTTGCGGTACACCATCCCTTCACTTCGCCGGTGAAGGAAGACATTAAGCTTTTGAAAACCCGGCCTGATAAAGTAAGGGCGAATGCCTATGACCTGGTTCTAAACGGCATGGAGCTTGGAGGAGGAAGCATCAGGATCCACGATAACAAGCTTCAGCAGAAAATGTTTGACATTTTGGGATTTACAAAGGAAAAGTCTCAGGAAAAGTTTGGTTTTCTGCTGGAAGCCTTTAAGTACGGCGCGCCTCCCCATGGCGGTATAGCCTTTGGCCTTGACAGGCTGGTTATGCTGGTAGCCGGTAAAGAAAATATAAGGGATGTGATAGCCTTTCCCAAGACCCAGAATGCCGCCTGCCTTATGACCGGTGCGCCGGCCGGGACTGACAATGAACAGCTTAAGGAAATTCATATTAAAGTTGACATAGAATAATAAAGCTATGTTATATTTCTGAATTTGTGGGTATTCTATTAACATGAATAAATTCAAACAAGGCAGGAGGGATAATATGGAAAGGGTTGTAGTATATACAACAAAGACATGACCCCACTGTACCACAGCGAAGGAGTATCTTTCGCAAAAAGGCGTGGACTATGAGGAGAAGGATGTGCAGCAGGACACCCAGGCAAGAAAAGAGCTTATGGGAAGAGGGATTATGGCTGTACCGGTAATAGCTATCGGAGAGGAATTCATAGTAGGTTTTGATAAAAACAGATTAGACCAAAAACTCACATAACAATAATAACCGATTCATGCGAACGGTTGCATTTCCGACCAAGCGGTTGAGCATAATAAGACTATAGCAGTTTCTTGTATATATTATGGTAAATTGTATAAGTTGAAAATAAAAAACCACTATGATATCATAAAACTAAACAAAGGGAGCAGCCCTGCTGTGTACGTGATTATCGGTATAGTTTTGAGCCAACATTATGACATAGGGAATCTGAGCTCTGGATGTGGCACATAAGCCTCCCACGAGGGGACATGTAAGATATTCAGGAGGATACCCACCTGCGTGAGCAGGTTCAAAACAACCGACCACGGCATAGTGGGGATTTTTTCATTCCTTTGTTTTTGCATTTCAAGCAGAAAGTTTTATTAATGGGGGAGTGGACAGTGTTACATAGTTTTTCAAGGACGGAACTGTTAATAGGCAGGGAAGGGCTGGACAAACTGCGGGAAAGCAGCGTAGCCGTTTTCGGAGTGGGAGGCGTAGGAAGCTTTGCCGCCGAAGCCTTGGCCCGGTCGGGTGTCGGAAGGCTTGTGCTTGTTGACCATGACGATATATGTATTACCAACATAAACAGGCAGGTACATGCCACAACCAGCACTGTGGGAAGGCCCAAGGTAGACGTGATGAGGGAAAGAATACTGGATATAAACCCAAATGCCCGGGTTGTGGCGATAAAGAGGTTGTATAATGGTGACAGCGCCGGGGAGCTGCTCGCGCAGGACTATGACTATGTGATTGATGCGATAGATATGGTATCTTCAAAGATCGACCTGATAGTAAGATGCAATTCAATGAATATAAGGGTGATAAGCAGTATGGGGGCCGGCAATAAGCTGGACCCCGGACTTTTTCGTGTGGCGGATTTATATGAAACCAGCGTTTGCCCGCTGGCTAAGGTTATCAGGAAGGAACTGCGGAAAAGAGATATCGAAGCTCTAAAGGTTGTTTATTCCACCGAATGCCCCGTAAAGCATAAAACCCAAACGGCAGAGTGCAGGGAAGAAAAATTTTATTGCAGCCGACAGCAAGAAGGTGTACAGAGGAGACATATACCCGGGAGCATGTCGTTTGTACCATCCGCAGCCGGTCTTATAATTTCAGCAGAAGTAATAAAAGACCTGCTTGGATATTCCGGAAAGGAATAGAAGGGCTTGTATTATTAACCTATTAAAAATATAATATTTATAAGTAAACAGTATTGGAGGGGGAAATTTGGAATTCGAAAGAGTAAAAAATAGGGACCCTGAATTATACGCATCGATGATGGATGAACTTGACAGACAAAGGGGCAAGATTGAATTAATAGCATCAGAAAACTTTGTAAGCACAGCGGTTATGGAAGCGATGGGAAACTACCTTACCAACAAATATGCCGAGGGCTATCCGGGAAAAAGGTATTATGGAGGCTGTGAGCACGTAGACGTCGTTGAAGACCTGGCCAGGGACCGGCTTAAAGCACTGTTTGGTGCAGATCATGCTAACGTACAGCCCCATTCGGGCGCCAATGCAAATCTGGCAGTTTATTTTGCAGTTCTCAAGCCCGGCGATACCGTAATGGGTATGGATTTATCCCATGGAGGTCATTTAACCCATGGAAGCCCTGTAAATTTTTCGGGCAAATACTACAACTTCGTACCCTATGGCGTTGATAAAAAAACTGAAATGATAGACTACGACAGGGTAGGCGAAATAGCGGAAGAATGCAGGCCAAAGCTTTTAGTTGCGGGAGCAAGCGCATATCCGCGAACTATCGATTTTGAAAGGCTGGCGGAGATTGCAGGCCGGGTTGGAGCGCTGCTTATGGTGGATATGGCACATATTGCAGGCCTTGTGGCTGCCGGACTTCATCCCAATCCCGTTTCCTGCGCGCATTTTGTTACCACCACCACCCACAAAACCCTAAGAGGGCCGCGGGGAGGAGCTATACTCTGCAAGGCTGATTTTGCCAAAGAGATAGATAAGGCTATATTTCCCGGAACCCAGGGCGGGCCGCTTATGCACGTGATTGCGGCCAAAGCGGTTAGCTTCAAGGAAGCAATGGCCCCTGAATTTAAGGAATATCAGAAACAGATAATAAGAAATGCGGCAAGGCTGGCGGAGGAACTTACAAACAGAGGTTTCAGAGTGGTTTCGGGAGGCACCGATAACCATCTTATGCTTCTTGACTTAAGAAACAAGGGGTTCACAGGCAAACAAGCCGAAAAGCTGCTGGACGACATAGGGATTACCGTCAACAAAAACACAATACCCTATGACCCCGAAAGCCCCTTTGTTACAAGCGGGATAAGGTTAGGAACACCCGCGGTTACCACCCGGGGCATGCAGGAAGGTGCTATGGAGGTAATAGCAGAAATAATTTCGCACATAATCGATTGCCCCGACGCAAAGGAAGAAGCTAGGGCAGATGTAAACAGGCTGTGTGCCGACTATCCGCTATACAGCGAAATATTATAAGGGAGGTCGAGTATGGATTATAAAGAGGTGTTAAACAAAGCAAGAGAAATTCTGGCGCCCCATTGTATGGTGTGCAGGGAGTGCAACGGAGTTTCGTGCAGAGGCAAAGTGCCGGGGGTGGGAGGAAAGGGTACAGGAAACAGTTTTATCAGGAATTATGAATATCTCGCAAATGTTAAAATTGTAATGGATACCATATATGAAAACAGGGGACAGGATACCTCAACGGAATTATTCGGGCATACTTTTAAGGCTCCCATCTTTGCAGCGCCAATCGGAGGAATCAACGTTAATTATAATAATGTTCTCAGTGAACTGGACTATGCCACGGCAGTTGTAACGGGCACCGTAAAGGCCGGGTGTGCCGCTTTTACCGGGGACGGCGCCGATGACAACTATTTTAACGCTCCGTTAACTCCTATCAAAAGCGTGAACGGTATGGCAGTGCCAACCCTTAAACCGTGGAAGAATGAAAAGGTGCTGGAAAAAATAAAAATTGCCGAGGAAGCAGGGGTCATGGCCCTTGCTATGGATATTGATTCCGCCGGGCTGGTACATCTTGCGAAATCGGGCAAACCGGTTTTCTCCAAAACTGTCCGGGAGCTTGGGGAGATAACAGCCTCTACTAATATTCCCTTTATACCAAAGGGGATTATGTCGGCACAGGGAGCTGAAAAGGCTGCTGAGACCGGTGCCTATGGGATTGTAGTGTCTAACCACGGGGGAAGGGTACTGGACAATACTCCCGCCACATGCGAAGTCCTGCCCGAGATAAGACAGGCTGTTGGCAATAAGGTGAAAGTATTTGTTGACGGTGGGATAAGAACCGGGGCGGATGTTTTTAAAGCTCTTGCCCTGGGCGCAGATGCCGTCCTTATAGGAAGGCCCTATGCCATAATGGCTGTAGGGAATGGCGCAGATGCCGTCCAATTGTATACAGAAAAACTGATAAACGAACTGAAGGATGTAATGCTCATGACAGGATGCTCTGCCCTGGATGATATAACCCCTGACAGGGTCCTTGTGAAGTGTGGATTGGAGTGAATAAAATGAGCAAATACCCGAGGATAGAGGCTTACTTAAGCAGGATAGAGAACAACTGCAGGAGAACGGTAGAGCTATGCAGACCTTATGGCATAGAGGTTACTGCCGTGACCAAAGGTTTCTGCGCTTATCCTGAAATAGCTCAAAGCCTTGTTAAAGGCGGGGTTAAAGCCCTGGCGGATTCCAGGATTGACAACCTCAAAAAACTAAGGGATTTGAATGCGGAAAAGGTACTTTTGCGGATTCCAATGATAAGTGAACTGGATGATGTTATAGACTTTGCGGATATGGTACTGATTTCCGAGATAAGGACTGCGGAAATCCTTGGAGAAAAAGCAAGTCAGAAAGGTGTCAGCCAGAGAGTCATGGCAATGGTGGATATAGGCGACCTGAGGGAAGGTTTTTGGCTTGACGAAATACTAACAGCCTTTGAGCAGCTTTTGAAAATAAAGGGCATTGAGGTTGCCGGCCTGGGTACAAATCTATCCTGCTACGGAGGGGTAGTGCCCAGGGAGGAGAACCTTGGCGTTCTGGTGGGTTTCGCAGACCAGATTAAAAAGAAATTTGGTGTAGACCTTGGCATAATTTCCGGTGGCAATTCCAGCAGCATGCACCTTGTCTATAATGGCGGGATTCCGGCCAGGATTAACAATCTGAGGATAGGGGAGGCAATACTCCTCGGAAGGGAAACCATTTTCGGAATAGAAAGGGACAATTACCATAACGATACCTTTGTTTTAAGGGCTGAGATAGTGGAGGTCAAGGAAAAGCCGTCCATACCCATCGGCGAGATTGGTGTGGATGCCTTTGGCAAGGTCCCGGTGTTTACCGACCGGGGGGTAAGAAAACGGGCAATAATAGCTGTGGGTAAGCAGGATATTCAACCCGATACCCTTGTACCCTATGACAAAGGGATAATAGTGCTGGGAGGCAGCAGTGACCACACCATATTGGATGTTTCCGATTGCGAAGATGACTATCGGGTAGGAGATATTCTATCCTTTGACCTTACTTATGGCGGGATGCTGGGCGGAATGACATCACCCTACGTGGAAAAGGTACTGGTCAAATAAGCAAAGCTTTTGACCGGATGCGGAGGTAATGGACAATGAACAAAAACAGAAGCAGAAATATTCCGCTGGCTCATATAATGAGGCCTGACAGGCTGGAGGATTTTGCAGGGCAGAGGCATCTTGTTGGGAAAGGAATGCTTTTGTACAGGCTTATTAAGGCGGACATGTTGTCCTCGGCAATATTCTACGGTCCTCCAGGCACGGGGAAAACTACCCTTGCCAGGCTGATAGCCAAAGAAAGCAGTTTTGCCTTCAGACAACTAAGCGCAGTATCCGCCGGGGTAAAAGAAATAAGGCAGGTGGCCGAAGAAGCGGGCAACGCAATATTAACTCCCGGAGGCAAGATACTGCTTTTTTTTGATGAGATACACCGTCTGAATAAGGGCCAGCAGGATGTACTGCTTCCCTATGTGGAAAACGGGAGCATTGTACTCATAGGGGCTACCACCGAGAACCCGTATTTTGAGATAAACAAGGCATTGATTTCACGCTCAACGGTATTTCGGTTTTATCCTCTGTCGGAGGAGGATATAGTAATGCTGATAAGGCGGGCGCTGGATTCTATCGATAATATGCCAGACGGGGTTCCAGCCCGGATTGAAGACGGTGCAATAAAACACATAGCCCGTATGAGTGACGGGGATGCCAGACGGGCACTGAATGCCCTTGAGCTTGCCCTAAAGACTACCCCACCCGATGGAGAAGGCAGAGTATTAATAGGGCTTGAAGAGGCGGAAAACTCAATACAGCAGCGGGCGCTCAGGTATGATAAGTCCGGCGACCAGCATTATGATGTAATTTCGGCATTTATAAAGAGTATGAGGGGTTCGGATCCCCAGGCTGTGCTGCATTACCTGGCAAGGATGCTCCACGCCGGTGAGGATATTAATTTCATCGCCCGCAGGATTGTGATAGCGGCAGCCGAGGATGTGGGCCTTGCAAACCCAAGAGCCCTTGAAGTGGCGGTTGCCGCCGCCCAGGCGGTACGAATGATAGGTATGCCCGAAGCAAGGATAATACTGTCCGAGGCAGCCCTGACGGTGGCGCTGTCCCTCAAATCCAACTCGGCTTATCTGGGCATTGACCGCGCCCTTGGTGATGTAAGGAATGGAAAAATAGGCGAGGTACCGATACATCTGAGGGATGCCGGTTATGCCGGCGGTTTTGACTTTGAACATGGCAAGGAGTACAAATATCCTCACGACTATCCCGGCCACTATGTGAGCCAACAGTACCTGCCGGAGGAACTGGAAGGAGTAAACTACTTTGTTCCAACCACCCAGGGTGCTGAAAAGAATATGAAATGTTATTATGAGTACATTAAGGACAAAAATAAATAGTATTACCATTATTAACCTTCTCAAATGCAGAAAAATAGAATATAATGTTGTTAATGGTCGACCAAGGGGGAGTTTTCAATTGGGGGCTTTTGGGGAAAAGACCTTCCAGACTAGTTTATCCATGCTTGGGGAGTTTGTTGACAGAGAGCTTGAAAAGGAATTTGTCGGTCAAGAGGCGATGCATTCAATAAAGTTTGCAAGGCCAGCTGTACTGTTGCTGGGAGTGCTTTATTTTTTATTTATAATCGCTGATTTTTTCTTGATTGCAGACCGGCATATATTCAACATGCTCCTGTTAAACAGGGCTCTGTTTCTGATGTTTAGCATCATATTCCATTTCTGGTTGAAAGATATAAAACGCCTGAAATATTATTACCTGAATGTTACCGCATATGAACTTATAGGGACGGTTTTTCTTCTGTATGTTTTCAATCAATATGAGGCTCCGAATTTTTTGATACAATCCTTTAATATAATAATTTTGCTGCTTGTGGTATTTATCATACCAAACCGTTGGAGCCACAAGGTTGCGGTTTCATTGATTATCAGCATCAGCTTCTTTTTTACCTACATTACTGTTGATTCACCTGTAAATGCCCGTGAGTTAGCCGCATCAATAGTAAATACCGCAATTGTTATCATCCTTTCCGCAGTATCCTCCCTCAGGGCTAACCGTTACAAACGCATTCAATATGTCAATAACAAAGAACTTACCAGGCTTTCATCAAGGGATTCCCTTACAGGTATTTACAACAGATACAGATTTGAAGAGGAATTGTACCGGAGTATTAAGCATGCTCACAGGTATGGCGGGCAATTATCACTGATTCTGTTTGATATAGATGACTTTAAGAGGATAAATGACATATACGGGCATGCCGTAGGGGATAAAATGATTATTAAGGTGACAGAACTTGTGAAACTTGTAATAAGGGAATGCGACTTTTTCTCCAGATGGGGCGGCGAGGAATTTGCCCTTATACTCCCGGATACCGATAAAGAAGATGCTACCCTGCTGGCTCAAAGGCTGAGGACACGGATTTGCTGTACCTATTTCGAACCGGCAGGGCAGATTACCTGCAGCTTTGGGATAGATTCCTTCAAACCCGGAGACGACATCAACTCTTTTATGAAGCGGGTTGACAAGCTTATGTACCTGGCAAAGCAGTCGGGCAAGGATCAGGTCATCAACGCATTTTAAAATATGCGATTTGAATTATTAATCCGTAACAGGCGTTACGGATTTTGTGTTTGTTTGGGTATATTCTATGTTTAATACGATATCAGTGGGATATCAGTTATTGTAGATAACTATAAATTGGAGGTTTGATATATGAGTATGTTTTGTTATCAATGTCAGGAAGCCGCAAAGGGAACGGGTTGCACCATAAGGGGGACGTGCGGCAAGACAGGGGATACGGCTAAGCTGCAGGATTTATTGATTTATACCCTTAAGGGCATCTCTATTTATTGTGTCAAAGCCAGGGCAGCGGGAATAGAAGACCACCGGGCAAATCAATTTATTGTAGAAAGCCTGTTTTCAACAATAACCAACGCAAACTTTGATGACAGGGTATTTACCGAAAAAATTAAAGAGGGGCTGGAACTGAGGGAAGAAATAAAGGAAAAATTACTGAAAAATACAGGGGCAGCGGAACAAAATCTACACGATGCGGCGCTGTGGAATGCCCAAACTCTTGAAGATTTTTATCAAAAGGCGGAAAAGGTTGGTGTGCTGTCCACAGGGAACGAGGATATCCGGTCCCTTAGGGAGCTGCTGATATATGGCGTAAAGGGCATGGCAGCATATGTTGAGCACGCACATGTTTTAGGTTATGGAGACGATAGACTGCATGCCTTTATTCAAAAAGCCCTTGCGGCCACGACCGATGACGCGAAATCTGTGGCCCAGTTGGTTGCAATGGTTATGGAATGCGGTAAATACGGAGTAGATGCCATGGCGCTGCTTGATAAAGCCAATACTACCACCTACGGCAATCCGGAGGTCACCCAGGTTAACATAGGGGTACGTCAAAACCCGGGAATATTGGTCAGCGGTCATGACCTGAAAGATTTTGAAGAACTGCTTATTCAAACAGAGGGTGCGGGCGTGGACGTTTATACCCACGGCGAGATGCTGCCGGCAAACTACTATCCGGCCTTTAAGAAATATAAGCATTTTGTTGGTAACTATGGAAATGCATGGTGGCAGCAGGGAAAAGAATTTGAAGCCTTTAACGGGCCTGTGCTAATAACAACAAACTGTCTGGTTCCCCCGAAGGGGACATACAAAGACCGGGTATACACCACAGGAGTAGTTGGATTTGAAGGTGTAAACCACATAGCCAACAGAACGGATGGAAAGCCTAAGGACTTTTCAGCTGTAATAGAGCACGCCAAAGCCTGTACACCACCAACAGAGATTGAAAGGGGAGCCATAACCGGAGGTTTTGCCCACAACACCATGCTTGGTCTGGCAGACAGGATTGTGGATGCGGTGAAAAAAGGTGCGGTGAAACGTTTCTTCGTCATGGCAGGTTGTGACGGAAGGAGCAAGGACAGAGATTATTATACCGAGTTCGCAAGAAAACTGCCGGAGAATACCGTTATACTAACCGCAGGCTGCGCAAAATACAGATACAATAAGCTGGATCTTGGCTATATTAACGGGATACCCAGAGTACTTGACGCAGGCCAGTGTAACGACTCGTATTCGCTGGTGCTGACGGCATTAAAGCTTAAGGAAGCCTTTGGTATGGAGGACATCAATGAACTGCCTGTTTCATATAATATTGCATGGTACGAGCAAAAGGCGGTTATAGTACTGCTCGCCCTATTGTATCTTGGCGTGAAGAACATTCATCTTGGGCCTACACTGCCGGCCTTTTTATCGCCAAACGTTGCCAAGGTGCTGGTTGACAGCTTCGGTATTGGTGGCATTAGTGATGTGGAGCAGGATATGGAAATGTTCATGGGTTAATAATAAATAATGCATGAAGCTCCATTAATAAAGTTGGATTAGAATAATATATCCTCCAGCGATTTAATATCCTTTATGGTGATGGTTTCTTTATCAAAATCGATCAATCCATCCCTTTTCATTGATACTAATTCCCTTGACAGGGAGGGTCTTGTGATGCCGAATTGCTCGGCCATTTCTCTCCTTGTCAGGGAAGTTTTTATTCTGCAATTATTTTGGTTTTGATATTCCTCGGTCAGATAGCAGGCAACTTTTTCCCTTATGGTTTGATACGAAAGGTTCTTTAACCTTTCGTTAAGCATTAAAATTTTGTTGGATAGTATACCCATAAAATTGTTAAGGAAATGACGGTTTGTGCTGCAAAGCCTCAATATATCCGTTTCGGACAGGAAAAATACTCTGGAATTTCCCGAAGAGATTATGGTAGCCGGAAAGCGTTTTACGCTGGAGAAAATAATCACTTCTCCAAATATATCGCCTTTAATAAGCCGGCTGATGGTAATACTTCTTCCGGACGGATAGGTTTTTTGTACTTCTATAGTCCCTTCCAGTACAATGCCTATGCTGGAAGCGTGTTCCCCTTCAAGGGCAACAACCTGCCCTTTAATAAAAGACGATGTCCTGTATTGGGTGTGGAGCAGCATATCGTATATTTCATTTTGATGGAAGCCTTTAAACAACCGGCTTGATCCAAGCGTTTCTTTTAGTTCATACATTACATACAACTCCATATAATAATTGATTTGCATACTATTATATATTCCCCCGGAGGGGGTGTAAAAGCAATCCGGTGACATAAAAAAAACCCGCATAACGGGTTTTTTTGCATGTTTAATATCCGTTTCTTTTAGAAAAGCAGTCTTTGCAGTATACAGGTCTGTCGTTGGTCGGTTTGAACGGTACCTGTGCTGTCTCACCGCATTCTGCGCATACTGCCTCGTACATCTGTCTATTCTGTCTGCCTGCTCCGCGGCCCCCTCTGCGGGCGTTTGCCTTCCTTGCTGCACGGCATTCGGGACACCTGGCCGGTTCGTTTTCAAAACCCTTTTCAGCATAGAATTCCTGTTCTGAAACGGTGAAAACAAAATCCCTTTCGCATTCCTTGCAAGTTAATGTTTTATCCTGATACATAAATAAACCTCCTCATGGCTTTGCCCATTATCTTTGAAGGGGTCCGATTACTTTCCATGTGATAACAGGCAGCGAGAGGGAATGTATAATCCGGACTTCATAAAAATAAGGGCTTTACCAGTAGTATATATTATTATTTCCAAAATGTACATAGTCAATGTAAAAAAACCGTTTGCTTCAGCGGCAGCACGGCTTGGGAACAGTTTCATTATTACAGTTGCTGTTTAGAAAATGATTAGTATGGCAAAAATAACTGCTGAGCGTATTATCTTTTGGTTAACGGCATCCGGATTTAACCTTTGTTTGACAGCATCATGGAAGGGGTGAGGCAATGAAATTAAAAGTAGGAATACCAAGGGCGCTGCTCTATTATAATTATTTCCCGCTGTGGAATGCTTTTTTTGAAGAACTGGGGGCACAGGTGGTGCTGTCCAACCTGACCAACAAGAAAATTCTTAATGATGGCGTTAACTGCTGTGTAGATGATGCATGCCTGCCTATGAAGGTATTCCATGGTCATATAATCGACTTGAAGGATAGGGTGGACTACCTGTTCATACCGAGACTTATAAGCGTTGAAAGAGATGAATATATTTGCCCCAAATTCTGCGGCCTGCCCGATATGGTATTAAACTCCATTGACGGATTGCCACCGGTGATTGACTGTACCATAAACATGAGAAAGGGTTTTTCTTCATTAAGAAAAGCCGTACTGGACGTGGGAAAACAATTTACCCGGGATTATCGAAGTATTTACAAAGCTTATAAAAGTGCTGCAGCCCGGCTTAAAGATTTCGAAAATTTAATGGAGAAGGGCGCTACGCCGCTTGAGGCAATGAATGGAGATAATTCAGCCCGGGGAGATTATTATTATAATATAGGGTTGATTGGACACCCGTACAATATATACGACAACTATGTAAGCATGGGAATAATACACAAGCTAAGAGACAGGGGAATAAATGTGTTCACCCAGGACATGGTTTGCGCCAAAGACCTTGATAAAATTGCCCGGGATTTTACAAAGCCAATGTTCTGGAGCTTTGGGAAAAAAATTATGGCCGCATCCCAGTACCTGATAGAGGAAAGGCAGGCAAGGGGGATTATTTACCTTGTAGCTTTTGGCTGCGGGCTGGATGCGTTGGTTGGTGACCTTGTCGAACGCAGAATACGGAAAAAAGGGATCCCGTTTTGTATGCTTACCATAGACGAACATACCGGCGAGGCGGGTATAGATACCAGACTGGAGGCGTTTATAGATATGCTTGAATGGAAGGGTGTTGCCAGGTGCTAGTTACCTTTCCCCATATGGGGAATGCATACATAGCAATGAAATCGGTTCTGGAGGACCTGGGGGTGGAGGTACTGGTACCGCCACCCTGTACAAAGAGGACGCTGGAATTGGGTACAAAATGCTCCCCCGAACTGGCCTGTCTTCCGCTTAAGTTAAATATAGGAAATTATATAGAAAGCCTTGAGAAGGGAGCCGAGGTTATTGTCATGGCGGGGGGGTGCGGTCCCTGCAGATTTGGATATTATGCAGAGGTGCAGAGGGAGATTCTCGAAGACCTTGGATATAAGTTCAAGATGATCGTACTTGAAAGACCCCAGGGCAATGCAAGGGATTTTATTAAAAAAATTGCTATGTTAACGGGAGGAAAGAATATTTTTCAGGTAGTCACCTCAATAAAGAAGGCAACCCAGGCGGCAGTTTTGATGGACGGGCTTGAAAAACTGTGCTGGAAAATCAGGCCGCGGGAGACAAAAAAAGGTGAAGTCAGCCGTTTGATGCGGGAATTCCATGCAAAGGCGATTGAGGCAAGGGGTTCAATACAGCTTTCTACACTTATTGAAGAATACAAAAAACTAATATCCATGGTGCAGGTTCAAAAAGACAAGGAGGTATTAAAGATAGGCATTGTCGGGGAAATCTACACCGTTATAGAGCCCTTTGTAAACGTTGGTATCGCTGAAAAACTTGGCAGCCTGGGGGTGGAGGTTGACAAATCCATTACTGTGAGCTATTGGGTAGTGAATCACCTTATAAAGGAAGCCCTGCATTTACATAATAAGAAGGAGGTTCGAGAGGCTTCATATCCTTATCTCAGGAGTTTTGTGGGAGGCCATGGCCAGGAAAGCGTCGCCAACACCGTAATATATAAGCGGGATAAGTATGATGGCGTGATACACCTTCTGCCCTTTACCTGCATGCCTGAAATAGTTGCAAGGAGCGTTTTGCCGGCGGTTAGTCATGAGTACGGGATACCCGTTATGACTCTGGTTCTGGATGAAATGACAGGGGAAGCAGGATATATGACTAGGCTGGAAGCCTTTGTGGATTTGATTAGAAGGAAAAAGGAGATGAGTAGTATAGATGGACATGGGTTTTTATCTGGGAATTGATGTGGGCTCGGTGAGTACCAACCTTGTACTGCTGGACAGTCAGGATAATCTGGTATACAGGGATTATCTGCGTACTATGGGACAGCCGATAAATGTGATACAGCAGGGTATCAGGATTATGAGGGACAGGATAGGAGAAATTACAATATCCGGCGCCGGTACCACAGGAAGCGGCAGAAAGCTTGCAGGTATTATGGTAGGGGCCGATGTGGTCAAAAATGAAATAACTACCCATGCGGTGGCGGCGCTCAATGTAAACCCGGCGGTGGGAACCATTCTTGAAATAGGCGGACAGGATTCAAAAATAATAATGCTGCGGGATGGTATAGTTACGGATTTTGCGATGAATACCGTTTGCGCGGCGGGTACCGGCTCGTTTCTTGACAGGCAGGCTGCTCGGCTTGAGATACCCATTGAGGAATTCGGTGACCTTGCTTTAAAATCAACCACAGAGGTCAGGGTAGCGGGCCGGTGTGCTGTCTTTGCCGAATCGGATATGATACACAAACAGCAGCTGGGATACAGGACAGAGGATATTGTCTATGGGCTTTGCCAGGCCCTTGTACGCAACTACCTGAACAACCTGGGCAAGGGTAAGGATATAAAACCACCGGTATTATTCCAGGGTGGTGTTGCGGCCAACAGGGGCATCAGGGAAGCCTTCAGAAGGGAGTTGGGCATGGAAATAGAAATCCCGCCCCACTATGATGTGATGGGAGCCATAGGGGCAGCGCTGACAGCCAGGGGGACTTCCGAAAAGCAGGGGTATACCTGTTTTAAAGGCCTTGATGTTTCAGAATGCCGATTTGATGTACGACCTGTAGACTGTAAGGGCTGTGCCAACATGTGTGAGATAGTTGAGATTGTAAAGGACGGGGCCGGGATAGCCTGTTGGGGAGACCGGTGCGGCAAATGGAGCAGCAGGATTGATAATCTCGTATAAACCTTCTTGTATGAGAAGGTTTTTTCATTGTCTGTATAGAATTTTTATATGTAATTGGGACATTCCAATGCAGCGGTCGGTGCCTGAAATCGTCATCCGCATTTTTCTAAACTATGCGGGCAAAAAATTTAGTTTTGACGAACGATGCATATACTTGCTGCAGCTGTAATCTGCGGTTTTACGCCGGTGTGTTTCCATAGCTTAAATAAAGGGAGGAAATTTAAAATGGGTTTTATAGATTTTAGAAGCGATACGGTTACAAAGCCTACTGCCGAGATGCGTGAGGCAATGTACAAAGCCGAAGTGGGGGATGATGTGTACAGGGACGACCCAACGGTCAACAGGCTGGAAGAGCTGGCAGCCCGGGAGATGGGTAAAGAGGCGGCCCTCTTTACCGCTAGCGGCACAATGGCAAACCAGGTTGCTGTAATGACGCATACCCGCAGGGGTGATGAGATAATACTGGGTGATAAGAGTCACATATATTGCAACGAAGTGGGGGGAATAGCGTATCTGGCCGGGGTACAGGCAGCCCTTGTGACAGAATCCGACGGGGTTATGGACCCGCAGACGGTAGAAGGGAAGATACGGCCTAATGATATACATTTTCCCGAAACCTCACTTATATGTATCGAGAACACACACAACAAAGCCGGGGGTATGGTTATACCCCTGAAAGAGATGGAGAAGATATATGACGTTGGATTAAGGCACAGTATTCCGGTACACCTGGACGGTGCGCGCATATACAATGCCGCTGCCTATCTGCAGGTGGAGGCTAAGGAAATTGCCCGCCACTGTGATTCGGTGAATGTTTGCCTGTCCAAGGGGTTGTGTGCACCTATAGGCTCCATGTTGGCAGGCAGCCGTGAGTTTATTGACAGGGCAAGGAAATTCAGAAAGATGCTGGGGGGAGGCATGAGGCAGGCAGGTATTGCTGCTGCTGCCGGAATAATAGCAATAGAGAAGATGAGCAAAAGACTGCAACAGGACCATGATAATGCGATGCTCCTGGCAAAGGGCCTTAATTCGCTGGATGGGGTATCGGTTGACTTAAACAAGGTTCAGACAAATCTTATAATGGTGGATTTCAGCGGTGCCGGTTTGGACGGAATGCAAATTGCCGAAAGGCTGAAGGCCAAAGGTATTTTGATAAATGGATCGCCTGCACCGGTGGTGCGGTTTGCAGTCCATTATTATATTTCTGAAAGCGATGTACAAAGAGCCGTTGAAATAATAAACCGGGTGATATCTGTCACCTAAAATCACTCACGTAAATAGTATATGATATACGACTAACAAGGGGTGTTGGAGATATGACAGCCCGGTACTATTTTGTTTTTGATTCGAGGAACCAGGCCATTTACATGGAAACGATGCTTAAAGCGAAGGGGTATAGGGTTGAGCTGAAGCCTACCCCCGGAAGGCTGGGTAAAGGCTGCAGTTCTTCGCTGGCCGTCTATGGCCAGCCTATCGAAATAAAAAATATGAGGAATCTAATCTTAAGCTACAGGATGTCGGTAAAGGGGATATATAAAGCAATTCAAACGGGGCAATTCACAGATTATGATAAGGTCTACTAGGGGCTGTTAAGAACAGTGGAACCAATGTGAATGGGGCTGTGCCGCAAGAAAAGGACACAGCCCCATTATTTGTTTTTCTCCGGTGTAAACGCTGGTAGTATTCCCCTTTGTTTCAATGGTGCGCTAAACACCGGGATTTGTTAATTATTTGCTTATAAACATTTCGGTATAGTAGTTTCCTGAAATACCAACCCCTATATGGGTAAAGCTTGGGGTCAGAATATTCTTTCTGTGACCTTCCGAGTTCATGAAGCCCGTATGGGCCCTGTCCACGCTTGAAGTCCTCGCTATGTTTTCGGCTGCTCCTCTATAGGTTATCCCAAAATCCTTCATCATTTTGAAGGGTGAGCCGTATGTAGGGGATGTATGAGAAAAATAGCTGTTTGTTCTCATATCCTCTGATTTTATCCTTGCTACCCTCGAAAGCTCATAATCAATTGCCAGGGGCTTAAGTCCCGCATTTGTTCTCTCGCTGTTAATAAGGTTTATCAGTTTTTGTTCATCAGCAGTTAATTGACGGGTACCAGGGTTTTTGGGCGGATCCTGTTCAACCGGCGGCTGTGGCTCGGGTTCAACCGGTGGCTGTGGCTCGGGCTCTACCGGTGGCTGTGGCTCGGGCTCTACCGGTGGTTGTGGCTCGGGCTCAACCGGTGGCTGTTGCGGCTCCTCGTTTGAAGGCGGACGGTTTCCGGTACCCCTGCTTGGAAATACCTGAATATAATTCGCGCCTTGGGAAGCGTAAGGGTATACATAGGTAATTTTTTGTGTTCCTGTCCGTGTATATTCCTTTGCAACGTTTGCTGAATTGTATTCTTTGTATGTATCCGTATTTTTGTTATAGGTAATCAGCTGTCCTTTGACATAATAGTAGCTTGCTCCCAGAACGCTCTGTGTAAATAAAACAATTGACATCAAGGTTACAACTACAGTCAATATTAGTATTCTTTTTTTCAAACTATCACCTCTCCGATTTTTGTTTTTTAGCCACCTTACCTGTACAGCCCGATACAAAAGTATGGTACACCTATATATAATAATACTTCACAGGTTAACATAATGCAAACGATATACCAAATGCTTCTAAGGTAGTTTATTCCATGCGTCAGGCTGGAACAGGCTCTGGGAAGCGTAGGGATATTGGGTAACATAAAATTTCAGACTCACATAGATTATATTGTAAATCAGGTACACAGGGGGCAAAACATTCCGGAGGTAAAAATATGAAGGGATTAATACTATGTGGCGGGAAGGGGACACGTATGAGACCTTTTAGCTACACCGGCGTCAAACACTTCCTGCCGGTAGCGAATAAGCCTGTAATATGCTATATAATAGAATCCATGAAAAGGGCCGGTATAAAGGAAATATATATCGTAACCGGAGCCGCAGACGGAGAATTCAGATATAAATTGGGAGATGGAGGAAGATGGGGAGTTTCGATAACCTATATAGTACAGCACCGGCCTTTAGGACTGGCCAACGGCGTTAAAATAAGCAAAGAGTATTTAAGTGGCGATGCCTTTGTTACGGTGCTTGGAGACAATCTGATAGCGCATTCTGTTGAAGACATTTTAAGGATCCATAACGATACCGGCGCCGACAGTACAATACTGCTATCACCGGTAGAGTGTCCTGAAAGGTTTGGAATTGCCACATTGGAAAACGGTAAAATCACCAAACTGGTTGAAAAACCCAAAAAACCTGCCAGTAACTATGCAGTCATTGGTATGTATGTGTTTAACGGGAAAATATTTGACGCCATAGAAAAAATTAAGCCTTCGGCAAGGGGGGAGTATGAGCTTACCGATGCAATAATGGAGATGATAAGGGGAGGAGACATGGTAGGCTATAAACTGACCGGGGATTGGTGGATTGATGTGGGAAGGCCGGAAGACCTTCTGGAAGCAAATAAAAGAATGCTCGGCGATATTCAAAGGGACATTGGAGGTCAAATGGATTTAAACAGTAAAATCGCAGATAAAGTGATAATCGGCGAAAACTCTGTAATAGCAGATTCAATAATAGACGATTGTGTTGTTATAGGCAAAAATGTTGTAGTGCAAAAATCCCATATCGGACCCTATACGGCGATAGGGGACGGCAGCAGACTGACGGGCATCCGGATTAAAAACAGCATAGTAATGGAGGATTGCGTATTGGATGGAGTATTCTCCGGTATAGATATGAGTATAATCGGAAGAGGCAGCACAATTAAAATAAGTGGACAGCAAAAAAATATTAGTATATGGGTGGGTCAGGACAGCACAATTAAAGGGGTTTAGAAGCATAAGACAGTTTTGGTTTGAATAAACCCGAGTAAAACAGTAGAAAATAGAGTCAGATGTATTGACAACAAAATCCTCCTATGCTATTGTTAATATAGTAATCCCTACCGGATAGGTCGGGATTGAGGAGGTGCGTGTTTTGATACTGTCAACCAAGGGTAGATATGGAGTAAGGGCTGCCTTCGATCTTGCCATGCACTTTGGGGAGGGGCCTATACCCCTTAAAAGCATAGCAGAACGACAGAACATATCCGATCCCTATCTGGAGCAGCTGATTGCTATGCTTAGGAGGGACGGTTTAGTTAACAGCGTCAGGGGAGCACAGGGAGGATATATGTTGTCAAGAAACCCATCCCAAATAAGCGTTGGAGATATAATAAGGTCCCTTGAGGGGCCCATGGCCCCTGCCGAGTGCGTTCTGGACGACCATGACAAGGAGTGTATCAATGCGGACTACTGTGTTACCAGAATACTCTGGGAGAAGATAAAGGACAGCATAAACAATGTGATTAACTCGATTAGTCTGCAGGATATGGTTGAGGACTATAAGCGAATAGGCAAGGACAATATTGGTAAAGAGGGGGACATTAACCATGACAAGAAGAGTTTATGTTGATAATTCTGCTACCACACCAATACACCCGCAGGTGATTGAGGAAATGCTGCCCTATTTCACCGAAAAGTTTGGTAACCCGTCCAGCATTCATTCCTTTGGAAGGGAAGCCAAACAGGCTATGGATGAGGCAAGGGAAAGGGTAGCCGGGGCAATTGGATCAAGAAACGATGAGATTTATTTCACTGGCAGCGGCACCGAAGCGGACAACTGGGCTGTAAAGGGAGCAGCATACGCAAACAGGCAAAAGGGCAATCATATAATTACCACAAAAATCGAGCACCACGCAATACTTCATACCTGTGAGTATCTGGAGAAACACGGGTTTGACGTTACCTACCTTGATGTTGACGAATATGGTCAGATAAGCACAGAGGCTTTAAGGGAAGCAATAAACGACAGGACCATACTTGTTTCGGTCATGTTTGCCAACAATGAATTGGGTACAATACAGCCGGTTGAGGAAATAGGCAGAATTACAAAGGAAAAGGGAATATATTTCCATACCGATGCGGTACAGGCCATGGGGAATATTGCCATCGACGTTAACAAACTAAACATTGACCTTCTTTCCGTGTCGGCTCATAAAATCAGGGGTCCCAAGGGAATAGGAGCGCTGTATATAAGAAAAGGAGTCAGGATTGATAACCTCATCCACGGGGGAGCCCAGGAACGCAAAAAAAGGTCGGGGACAGAAAACGTTGCCGCAGTGGTTGGCCTGGGCAAAGCAGCCCAGCTTGTCTCGGATAACCTCAGGGAACACGTCGGGCGCATGACATTTTTGAGGGACAGGCTAATAAGCGGAATCAAAGAAAAAATCGGACATGTCAGGCTGAACGGCCATCCTATCGAAAGGCTTGCAAACAATGTGAATTTTTCCTTCGATTTCATTGAGGGGGAAGCACTGCTTTTAAGCCTTGATATGGTCGGTATTGCTGCTTCAAGCGGCTCTGCCTGCACCTCCGGATCGCTGGACCCTTCCCATGTACTGCTGGCAACAGGTCTTAACCATGAAACGGCGCACGGCTCGCTGAGGATTAGCCTGGGGGAGATTAACACCAGGGAAGATATTGACTATATTTTAGAGCAGCTTCCGCCGATAGTAGATAGATTAAGGGAATTATCGCCGTTATTTAAACAGTGCGAAGGGGGAAAGGTGAGTGTATAACGAGAAGGTAATGGAGCACTTTATCAATCCAAGGAATGTGGGAGAGATAGAAGACGCGGATGGCATAGGAGAGGTCGGCAGTCCCCAGTGTGGCGACATTATGAAGATCTTTTTAAAGGTTGAGGATAATAAAATCAAGGATATCAAATTCAAGACCTTCGGCTGCGCCTCCGCTATAGCGTCCAGCAGTATTATGACAGAGATGGTTAAGGGAAAGACAATAGAAGAAGCATTAAAACTAACAAATAAGGATGTGGTGGATGAGTTGGGAGGACTACCTGCGCCGAAGATACACTGTTCGGTCCTGGCCGAGGATGCAATAAGAAAGGCAATCCAGGATTACAGGGAGAAGAAGCAAAAAGTTAAGAACAGCGGGTGATAAAATGCAAAAGGACAGAGTGGTAATGGCAATGAGCGGCGGTGTTGACAGCTCGGTGGCTGCTGCGCTGTTGCTGGAGAAAGGTTTTAAAGTGATAGGGGTGACCATGCAGTTATGGCCGGACATGGGTGTAACTGAAAGGGAGGGCGGGTGCTGCTCCCTTTCAGCAGTGGAAGATGCCAGACGAGTGGCTGACAAGCTTGGCATACCCTACTATGTAATGAACTTTAAGGATTATTTCCAGGAAAAAGTAATTGACTATTTCGTTGATGAATACCTTGAAGGTAAGACACCCAATCCGTGTATAGCATGCAACCGTTATGTCAAGTTTGAGGAACTCCTTAAGAGGGCCCACGGCCTTGATGCCTGGTATATAGCCACGGGGCACTATGCGAGAATAGAATTTGACAGGGGCAGAAACAGGTTTGTTATGAAAAAATCCAAAACTGCTGAAAAGGATCAGACCTATGCTTTGTACAATATGACCCAGTACCAGTTGGAGCATACGCTGATGCCCCTTGGGGAATACACCAAGGACGAGACAAGGGAGACTGCAAAAAAACTGGGCCTTTCGGTGGCGGATAAACCGGACAGTCAGGAAATATGCTTTGTTGACGACAACAATTATGGCAGATTTATCACCGACTGGACTTCAAGAGAAATTCACAGGGGTAATTTTATAGATACAAAGGGGAATGTATTGGGCAGGCACAGAGGAATTGTGCACTACACCATAGGACAGAGGAAAGGACTTGGTCTTGCCCTTGGCAAACCGGTATATGTGATTGATATAGATGCGAAAAACAATGTCGTGATAATTGGCGAAGAGGATGAACTATACGGCAAGGGATTTATTGTTGAGGATGCAAATTACATATCGATTGACAGACTGGAAAAAAGGATGCAGATAAAGGTGAAAATCAGGTATTCCGCAAAACCGGCAGATGCCGAAATAGTACCCCGGGAGGGTGGCATGGTGGAGGTAAGGTTAAAAATACCACAAAGGGCAATAACACCGGGCCAGTCGGCGGTTTTCTACATGGATGACCTGGTGGTGGGAGGCGGAATAATAAAAGAACTGATACATTAATTAACAAAAATGCACTTAATTACAGTGCATTTTTGTTAGTTAATATCTAAAACTATTAAAGAAAGCAAGAATCCGGGGGAGAGGTTTTTTTGAAAAGGATTTCGGATATAGTTGGAATGGAAGTCGTGGATTCGAAGGGCAATCCAATGGGCGAAGTGGAAAAGGTTATATGTTCGAGGACCAGGGAAAGGGTGATGGGCATTATCCTTAAAAGAAAGAGATTTGCCAAGGGTAATGCAATGGTACATTATAAGGATATACTGAGTTTTGGGGATGACCTGCTTATAGTTAACGACAGAGTGCTTACAAAGCCCTCTGAGATTCCTCCGGACATAAGCCGGGCATTGGAAGAGAAGGATATTACCGGATATTCCGTGCTTACCGCCGAAGGTAAAGAGATCGGGGCAATCAGGGATACTGTGATTAGCGAGGCCAATGGAAGGTTAGAGGGATACCTTGTGGCCGGGGACCTCTTTGAGGATCTAATGAAAGGAAGGAAGATACTAAAACTGGAAAGGTCGGCGATAGTCGGTAACGGGTTTATAACCTTAGAAGATAATAACACAGACGACATGGGAAAGAAGTCAGGAGGGCTTACCAATCTATTAAAAATAAATGAATAAAACTACAGTTGAAAAGGGGTGTAAACATGGATAACAGATTCATACGCGGACTAATAATGGGCGGGATGATTGGAGCTGCAGTCTCTATGATGGTACCGCAGTCGGTGCCCAGAACCAGAAGACGAATGCAAAGGACAGGCAGGCGTATAGCAGGACGGGCAATGAATCTTATGCACGATGCCAAGGATATGGTAAGGTAGACTTACAGAAAGCGACTTTGTCGCTTTCTGTTGTATAGGGAGGATAAAAGTTGACAGGCAAAACAAAGAAAATTCTGATTATAATTACAGCATCCTTCCTGGTATTACTGCTTGGAATGTTTTTTGTTATGAACAGGAATATTATATGGGCTATACTAAAGCCCTTTATCATAGGCGTAACCATTGCCTATTTATTCAACCCTCTTGTTGAAGCAGCGACAGAAAGGGGCAGCCATAGAATAACAGCTGTTATTCTTGTATATACCGTTGTTTTAGGTTTTGTTGCCGGGACGTCGTACTTTTTTTTGCCCCAGGTGTACAGGGAAACTTTGAAACTGATGGATATACTGCCGGATTATGCTTTTAAAGCCAAGGATTATCTGGATAATATATATATAAGATTTAGCAAAGCTCTTACCCCTGAGCTTAAGGAGGCAATCAGGGACAACATTGACGATATCCAGGAGTTAATTATAAATCAGATTAAGAATCTGTCTGAAAAATTCCTGGCTTTCTTTGGAGGGCTGGTAAATTGGATAATTGCCCTGGTGATTTCATTTTATCTGTTGAAGGATAAAAACTATTTCTTGAATTTGGCCGAGTATATAATACCTGTCAGTATGAGACAGGATGCTGCCAGGATAAGCGATGAGATAAACAGCGTGCTTATGAGATTTATACGCGGCCAGCTGCTGGTTTCAATTATAGTAGGGATTTCGGCCACAATCGGCTTTTTACTTATTGACTTGAACTTTGCAGTATTAATGGGCATAATCACAGGCCTGGGAAACGTTATTCCCTATTTCGGGCCGGTCTTCGGCGGCATCCCGGTAGCGGTGGTAGGACTTATGGAAAGCCCGACCAAGGCATTATGGGCAGTCATTATAGTGGTAATTGTACAGCAGCTTGAAAGTGGTATAATAACGCCCAAAATCCTGGGCGACAGCGTTGGGATTCACCCCGTTTTCATAATACTGTCGCTGCTTATCGCGGGTCAGTTTTTCGGATTAATAGGACTGTTCTTTGCGGTTCCTGCGGCGGCAATATTAAAGATTTTTGCAGTGTATATTTTCAACAAAATCGTGAATACAACATAAATAATAAATATTATTTGACAAGGAAGGGCAGTTTATATATAATTCTATTTAAAATTAATAGTTCAGGAAAGACAGTGAAGGGAAGTAGTAATTCGATTCCGTTTCCACAGAAAGAAAGCCCGCGGCTGAAAGGCTTTTGGAACAGGGCGAATGAAGCAGTCCCGGAGTTGCAGTATCGAAATGAGAGTAGATGCTGCCGGATGTATCCGTTATATATTACAAGAGGCCGTTTTTAGGCAATTAGGGTGGTACCGCGGATTAGTCCCCGTCCCTGACACACGTCAGAGACGGGGTTTTTATTATCAACGGTGTGTCCCCCTACCCGAAAGACTATCAATCGGGGACATTCCGTAATGAGGAATACCCGAATATCAACGGTGTGTCCCCATACCACTATAGAGGAGGTTATAGAATGGAACAATTGGGTTTAAATGAAATACGGGAAAGATATCTGAAATTCTTTGAGAGCAAAGAGCATTTGAGACTGCCTAGTTTTCCCCTTGTTCCACAAAACGATAAAAGCCTGCTGCTTATTAACAGCGGCATGGCGCCTTTGAAACCGTATTTTACAGGGTCCCAGACACCACCTGCCAACAGGGTGACTACCTGCCAGAAGTGTATCAGAACCCCGGATATTGAGCGTGTCGGCAAGACAGCGCGGCACGGCACCTTCTTCGAAATGCTGGGTAATTTCTCATTTGGGGATTATTTTAAAGATGAAGCCATTGCGTGGGCATGGGAGTTTGTTACCGAAGACCTAAAGCTTCCAGAGGACCGGTTATGGATTACCATATATCAGGATGATGACGAGGCCTTTGATATATGGAATAAATCGATAGGCATACCGGCCGACAGGATAGTGCGAATGGGTAAGGAGGATAATTTCTGGGAAATAGGACTGGGTCCCTGCGGGCCGTGTTCCGAAATATATTTTGACAGGGGTGAAAAATACGGCTGCGGCAGCGAGGATTGCAAGGTAGGCTGCGACTGTGACAGGTATGTGGAATTCTGGAACCTGGTGTTTACACAGTTTGACAGAGATTCGGAAGGCGTATATCACAAATTGGAAAGCCCCAATATTGATACAGGAATGGGCCTGGAAAGAATGGCAGCAATAATGCAGGGTGTGGACACCATGTTTGAAGTGGACACCATTGGACATGTCCTTAACTACATTGCCCATATAACCGGTAACAGGTATGGAGAGGATCCGAAATCCGATGTATCAATAAGGGTCATTACCGACCATATAAGAGGGGTTACCAACATGATCAGCGACGGAGTACTCCCTTCCAATGAAGGCAGAGGTTATGTACTGAGAAGGCTGCTGCGAAGGGCTGCCCGTCACGGAAAGCTGCTTGGTATTGAAGGAAGCTTTTTGTATGACATATCAAGCAAGGTTATAGAGGTGTCCGGCAAGGCCTATCCGGTGCTGGAGGAAAAAAGGGAATATATACAAAACATTATCAGGCTGGAAGAAGAGAGATTTCAGGAGACTCTGGACCAGGGGTTGTATATACTGCAGGAATACATTCTGGAAATACAAAAGGTAAGCGGCAGTATACTGCCCGGGGACAAAGCCTTTAAGCTGTATGATACCTTCGGGTTTCCACTGGATTTGACCAGAGATATTCTTGAAGATGAGGGCATGACTGTGGATAAGGACGGGTTTGACAAGGCAATGACGGTTCAACGAGACAGAGCAAGAGCTGCCCGGGCAGAGGCCCAAACTGTGGGATGGAGTGATGAGACATCTTCACAACTGGAGGGGATTGCCGCCACAAGGTTTGAAGGCTATGAGAAATGCAGTAATAAGACAAGGATTGCGGCGGTATTAAAGGAGAACACCCTGGTGAAAGAGGCAGTTGAAGGAGACCGGGTAGCAGTGGTACTGGATTCTACCCCCTTCTATGCAGAAAGTGGAGGTCAGGCAGGGGATACGGGAGAAATCAAAGGCGAGACCTTCGTTATAGAGATTAAGGACTGCAAAGCCGTACGGGGAGACATATTTTTGCATATAGGCATGGTGAAGACCGGCTCGATAATGCCCGGCATGGAAGCCACTGCAAGCATTGACGTCAGTCAGAGGACCGATGCTGCGCGGAATCACACTGCCACACACTTGCTGCACAGGGCATTAAGAACTGTGCTGGGTGACCATGTCCAGCAGGCGGGTTCTCTGGTGCAGCCGGACCGACTGCGGTTTGATTTTACACACATTTCCCCAATGACAGCCAGGCAGCTGGATGAGGTGGAAAGCATTGTTAACCGGAGGATACTGGACGACCTTGCGGTTGAAACGGTCCAAACCGATATGGACAGGGCAAGGGAAATGGGAGCAACGGCTCTTTTCGGTGAAAAGTATGGGGATACTGTCAGGGTGGTAAAAGCCGGCGACTTTTCCATAGAGCTATGTGGAGGCACGCATGTTAACAGGACTTCAGCCCTTGGAATGTTCGTGCTTGTCGGGGAAAGCGGTATTGCCGCAGGGGTGAGAAGAATAGAGGCTTTGACCGGAAAAAGAGCTTTTGAGCATATCAAAAACAGGGAAAGGATTTTGATACAGACTGCCCATATACTGAAAACCTCCCCCGATAACTTTGAAGCCAGGATACATGGACTTTTGGAGGAGCTCAAAACAAAGGACAGGGAAATAGGTGCTTTAAGACAAAAACTTGCTGCGCATGAAACCGACAGACTTATTGATGATGCAAGAGAAATAAAGGGCATAAAGGTGGTTGCAGCCCGGGTGGATAATCTCGATATGAATGCATTGAGGAATTTGGGGGACAGCCTGAGAAACAGGCTGAAATCCGGAGTGGTGGTATTGGCTTCCAACAAGGATGACAAGATAAATATGGTGGCTATGGCTACCGGGGATGCAGTTTCGGCAGGTGCCCACTCAGGCAGAATTATTAAAGAGGTGGCGGCAATTGCCGGGGGCGGCGGTGGAGGAAAACCCGACATAGCCCAGGCCGGAGCAAAGAGGCCTGAAAAAATTCCGGATGCCCTGGATAAAGTCTATGCAATCTTACAATCACAGTTGAAATAAACACTCCCCTTAAACGGCCGGCTGCCTTACCGGCCGTTTATCCTTTAAGAATTATTTGTATTTGTCTGGCATGTGTATTAATATATAATATATGGTAATAAATATTAAAAAGGAGTGTTGAGCGTGTTAAAGGATACCGATAAAACTATGAAGTTTAACGTGGACAAGGAAGAACTTGACCGGGTAAAGGAAGTACTTTCTTCAGTATACAACGCTCTTAAAGAAAAGGGGTATAATCCCATCAACCAGATTGTGGGTTATATAATTTCAGGAGACCCTACATATATTACCAGCCATAATAATGCAAGAAGCCTTATCGGCAAGGTAGAAAGAGACGAAATACTAGAGGAGATTGTTAAGGAATATCTTAAAAACCTGTAGGTAAAGTATAAGGCGGGTGCTATCCTTTGTGAAACTTGGTAAGGGCATAATATTATCCGGCATTCTAATTTTTTTTGCACTGTTTTCGACGGCAACGGAGGCTAAAACATATGACGATGCTGCAAAGAAGGCAGTGCTGGTGGTGGTTGACAGGATATCCTTTGAAGATATAGAGGACTTGCCCGGATTCAGACAAATGATAGACAGCGGCTCTATTGCCCTTATGAACAACAGACCTTCGGGTACCTACAGCGCCAGCAAGGGCTATGTCAACATAGGCAGCGGAGCAAGAGCCGAGGGTACGGCGTCGGCGCTTGGGGCGCTGGAGGCAGACGAAAGTGTCCGGGAGTTGTTTTACAGCCGTACCGGGCATACTGTAAGTGAAGGAATGGTAGTTAACCCGAATATAAACAGGCTGATTAACCAGAATAAAAGGGGTGAGTACGGCGCAACAGCGGGTAATATAGGACATTTTCTAAGGGGTGAGGGATACAGAACGGCGGTACTGGGAAATGCAGATTGCGGGAATAACCAGATACGATGGGCCATATCCATTGCAATGGATAGAAACGGGATAGCGGATGATGGAGTGGTTGGGGATGACATATTGCAGGAGGATGAAGGTTTTCCCACCGGAAGGAGAACTGATTTTCCCAGGATGTACACCTGTTTTGAGGAAATACAGCAAAGGGCGGATTTCATTGTTATAGAAACGGGAGATTTAACTAGAATAGAAGAAAGCAGGGATATGCTTAATGAGACGATGTATAAAAGTCACAGACAGGATTCCCTGCTGAAAATAGATGAATTTATCACACACCTGAAAGAAAGAGCGGATTTGGAAGACTGGCTTGTGCTGATTGCAACGCCCTATCCCTCTGAAGCCGGTATAGCTCAAGGGGCCAGGCTGACCCCTTTAATAGTTTACGGCGGGGAGTTTTTACCGGGACTGCTTACTTCCGGTACAACCAGAAGGAAAGGAATAGTCGGGAGTATAGACATAGCCCCGACGGTGCTTGGTCATTTCGGTGTTCCGGCGCGGGAACTTACCGGACGTCACTTAAGACCGGTGCCGGTATCCGGCAACCTGGAAGAAGTAAAGAGAATTAATACCGTAACCGTTAACACCTCAAACTTCAGGTATCCGGTACTGTACAACTATGCATTATTTGTTATATTTGTAGTGCTGTTTGGGCTTTATACAATAATATACCCGGGGTTTTTGCAGGGACGGCTTGTTCCAATGGAGGAGTTTGCACTTATTCTTATAATGCTATTTCCTGCTATGCTGCTTATACTTCCTCTTCTGGGTCTTAATACTCTTATGGGGAATGTTGCTGCAGCGGTGCTCGGGACCACGGGGATAAGTCTTATGTTATATCGGCACATAAAGGATGTTAATGACTTGCTTTTTATCGCATCGGGGCTCACTATTCTTTTGATTGTACTTGATATTGTTACAGGGGGCAGAATGATTCAAAGCTCAATTCTTGGTTACGATCCGATAATCGGAGCCCGGTACTATGGTATAGGAAACGAGTATATGGGGATTGCCGCGGGCAGCGTAATAATTGCCGCCTGTTCTCTGCTGGAACGGAGGAAAGCCGGATTGAGAATAATCGCGCTTTTGCTGGGAATTGTGGTCATTGTAATTGGCTACCCCGGCCTGGGTGCAAATATGGGGGGAGCCATAACCTGCCTTTTGGCCTTTGGTTTTTTCATTTTCCGTGTTTTGGGAATACAGATTGGGATTAAGCAGATCGCAACGATTGGTCTTGTAATGGCAGCGGTTATATCGGTATTTTTAGTAATGGATGCGGTGTTTCTGGAAGAGCACTCCCACCTGGCGGCAGCAGCCCATGGAGCAGTCCAGGATGGACCTTTGCATATACTTGCCATAATACAGAGGAAGGTTTCAATGAACCTTAAGCTGTTGAGGTATACCGTTTGGACAAAAGTATTGATAACGGTAATAGCTGTTACAGGAATACTGTTTTACAGGCCGGTAGGGATTTTTACGGGAGTATTTGCCAAATATCCTTATTATGCTAAGGGGTGGTCGGCTTTGGTGGTGGCCGCTGCGGCAGGAATAGCGGTTAACGATTCCGGGGTGGTGACTTCGGCCACCGGAAGCATCTTTTTTATAACGAGTATGCTGTATATATTGATACAGGAAAGAAAAAAGATAAGGGGGCCGGCATAGGTGCCGGAAAAATAAATGGAGTATAAGTATTTGGGGCAAACAGGCATTAGGGTATCAAGGCTCTGTTTTGGGAGCCTTACCATCAGTCCACTGCAGGTAAACCTTACCGTTGCCGAGGGTACAAAGCTGATAGCAGCGGCAATGGAGCGGGGCATAAATTTTTTGGACACGGCAGAGCTTTACGATAATTACCGGCATATCAGGGAAGCCTTACGGGGGCAGCCCAGGGAAAGCCTAGTTATAGCCACTAAAACCTATGCCTATACAAAGGAAATGGCAGAGGACAGCCTTAGGAAGGCATTAAAGGATATAAATGTCGACCATATAGACATATTTCTCCTGCACGAGCAGGAAAGTCAGCTTACATTAAAGGGCCATAATGAAGCAATAGAATATTTGCTTAGGGCTAAGGAGAAGGGCTACATTTCCGCCTTTGGGGTGTCCACCCACCATGTTGAATGTGTAAAAGCTGCGGCCCGGTGGGATGATATACAGGTGGTTCACCCGATAGTAAACATTAAGGGACTGGGTATATCAGACGGCGGTATTGAAGATATGCTTGAGGCTATAAAACTGGCCGGTAACAATGGGAAGGGAATATACGCAATGAAGCCGTTGGGCGGCGGCAACATAGGCGGAAATTTCAGGGAATGCTTTGATTTCGTGTTAGGTATACCCCAAATAGATTCAATAGCTGTGGGAATGCAGTGCCGTGAAGAATTGGAAGTTAACCTTGCAATATTCGAAAACCGGCCTGTAGACAGGGATACTGAGAAGATATTGGCCGGCCGGCAGAGGCGCCTCCTTATAGAACCATGGTGTGAGGGATGTGGAAACTGTGTTTTGGCCTGCAGGCAGGGGGCTTTGCATTTAAAGGACGGGAAGGCGGTTGTAAGGCAGGATATATGTACATTGTGCGGCTATTGTGCAGCGGGGTGCAAAAACTTTTATATTAAAGTAATGTGAGGTAAAACAGGGTGGTGTTTAAGTTGAGGGTTTTGGGACTTGATCTGGGAGACAAAACAATAGGGGTTGCGGTCAGCGATGCTTTCGGTTGGACGGCACAGGGACTTACAACCATAAAAAGAAAAGATATAGATTCGGATATAGCGAGGATCAGGGAACTTGTCAGGGAATGGGAGGTATCTGAAATAGTAGTGGGGCTGCCTAAAAATATGAATTCAACTATTGGACCCCAGGGCAGAAAATCTGTTGAATTTGCAAAGCTTTTGGAAGAGGCTACAGGGATGGAGATATTGTTGTGGGATGAAAGGCTTTCTACCGCAGCAGCCGAAAGGATGCTTATAGAGGGTGATGTCAGAAGGGAAAAAAGGAAAAAAGTAATTGACAAGGTTGCCGCTGCATTTATCCTGCAGGGATATCTGGACAGCAAAGACAACAAGCGTTGACAGCATAATTATAATATAATAAAATTTACCTGTAATACGGGAGGTGCTAATCTTGGATGAAGAAAGGGAAATAATAGTACTATACGACGAAGAGGATAACGAGTGCCGGTTTGAAGTACTGGCGGTTTTAGATGTTGATAAAGGAAGATACGCAATTCTTATGCCGGCAGAGGTAAATGAAGAAGATGAAGAAGCTTACGTATTAAGGATAGAGCAGGACGAAAACGGTGAGGATATACTGATAGGGATAGACGATGACGAAGTGTTGAATACGGTGGTAGAGGCTTATGAGGAACTGGCCAAGCAGGAAAACAATTAGAAAGATTTTGTGATCCGGGAAATAGGAAGAGTTTACCCAATAATGGGAGGATAGACAATGAAGAGTTTAATACCACTGGATGAAGCGTTAAACTACAGCAGAAAACAGGTCAGGGAAGGCTACAAACAATATGTCAACCCGGGGCTTGCCAATATGCTGGCTCTCCTTGATTTTGACAAAAGGTTTATAAGGGCAGAAGGTGTACAGGTGTGGGACCAACAGGGAGAAGAATATCTTGATTTTCTCGGCGGTTATGGAGCCCTAAACCTGGGGCATAACCCTGAAGTTGTTATAGAAGCCGTGCAGAGGGTTGCGGACCTGCCTAATATACTGCAGGCTTCGTTAAATCCACTTGCCGCCGCTTTGGCAGAGAATCTTGCCCGCATAACACCCGGTGATTTAAAGTATTCTTTTTTTTGCAACAGCGGTACAGAGGCAGTGGAGGCGGCCTTGAAAATGTCAAGGCTGTGCAGTGGAAAGAGCAGGATTTTGTATTGCAGCAATTCCTTCCACGGAAAATCCTTCGGTTCACTTTCGGTTACAGGCAGAGACAAATATAAAACGCCCTTCGGACCAACGCTGCCCGATTGCCAGGGAGTGGAGTACGACAATCTTTCTGCGCTGGAAGAAGGGTTGGCGAAGAAGGACGTTGCTGCGGTTATAGTAGAGCCAATACAGGGAGAAGGGGGTATTATAGTACCCAGAGCCGGATATTTAAGCGGTGTCAGGGAATTGTGCGACAGGTACCAGGCGTTGCTCATAATTGACGAAATACAATCCGGACTGGGCAGAACCGGAAAGTATTTTGACTGCGAACACGAAAATGTGGTGCCTGATATTATGTGTCTGGCTAAATCGTTGGGTGGAGGGATAATGCCCATAGGGGCATGTATTGCTGCCGGAAAGGTGTATGATAAAGCATATGGCAGTATGGACAGGTGTCTGTTGCATACCTCTACCTTTGGGGGCAATTCAAGGGCAATGGCTGCGGGGATTGCAGCCCTCGGATACATAGTTGACAATCGACTGGATTTGAAGGCAAAGGAAATGGGCGATTATGCTCTGGAAAGGATGCGGGATATGAAGGATCGATACCCGCTTATTAAGGATATAAGGGGCAGAGGGCTGATGCTGGGGATAGAGTTTCACAGCGGGGAAGGTAGCCTGATTGACAGGCTGTCGGGCGGAACCGCTTCCCGGTTGGGCAGGGAATATATAGGGGCTTTGGTGGCCGGTGAACTGCTTAACAAACACAGGATAATTACAGCCTATACCCTTAATAATCCCAATGTAATAAGGCTGGAGCCGCCTCTAATAGTTAGCAGGCAGCAGATAGATTATGTGATTGAAAGTCTTGCAAGTATTATGCAGGCAAACAAAGGTGCCTTTCAAATGGCTTTATCCGGCGTTAAGAGTTCGGTAACCGGTAAACTAAAGAAAAAGTGACAGGAGAGAGGCTTTCCTGTCATCTCCGGGTACTTGCAACTGTTGGCAGGTTTTGACCATATAAAAAAGAAAGGTATCCTTTGACGAGAACAGGCGAAAATTAAGTGCTTCGGATACACAGTAAAATGTTCATAAGAGGATTAAAAACAGGAATAAATACAGATAAATAAGGTATAGTGCTCCCAACTGTTGAAATAATTGAAAAGTGCAGGTGGTAAAAGTGGCTGGTTCCAACGCTATTATGGATTTGTTTAAAGACAAGGGATATAAGTATACTCTGCAAAGGAAAATAGTGGTTGATATGCTGTTAAAGCACCGGGGCAGGCATATGAGCACTGAGGATATTTATAATCTGGCTAAAAGGAAATGCCCGGAAATCGGCCTTGCTACAGTTTATAGAACCCTGCAGCTTTTGGAAGAATTGGGAGCCGTTAATAAGCTTAATTTTGACGATGGCTGCAGCAGGTACGAATTGATGGAGGATAATAAGGACCACCAGCATCACCATCTAATATGTATATCCTGCGGTCGGGTACAGGAAGTAGAAGAGGATTTACTTGAAAATCTGGAAAAGAAAATTGAGGAGAAAAATCTCTTTAAAGTTATAGATCATAGGGTGAAGTTTTTCGGTTTGTGCAGTAGTTGCGCAGATAAATAGACACCTGTTCGGGTGTTTTTTATTGGTTTATAAATATCGGTTAAGGGACGGAAGCCGTAACGGGTATTAACCGAAAATTGTGTTGGGATAAAAAGAACTATAACAACAAAGGGGTAATAAAAAGGAGAGTGAAGATATGACAAAAGAGAGGAATAACGAAAAGGTCAGGATTATTCCCCTTGGAGGGCTGCATGAAATAGGCAAGAATATGACGGTAATTGAACAGGGCAACGACATAATTGTGGTGGATTGCGGATTAACCTTCCCGGAGGAAGAGATGTTGGGGATAGATATTGTTATACCCGACACTTCATACCTTGTGAAAAATAAAGATAAAATAAGGGGTATTGTACTGACCCACGGTCATGAGGACCATATAGGGGCTCTGCCCTATGTGCTGCAGCAGTTTAATGTTCCGATTTACGGTACAAGGCTTACGCTGGGGCTTGTGAAAAACAAGCTGGTCGAATTCAATATTGCCGAAAACAGCAAGATGATAGTAGTGAAACCTGGGGATACAATAGAGCTGGGACATATAAGCGTGGAATTCATACGGACCAGCCACAGTATAGCGGATTCCGTGGCATTGGCAATAACCACCGGTGCCGGGGTTATTGTGCATACAAGCGATTTCAAGGTGGATTTTACGCCTATAGACGGGGAAATGATGAACCTTCATAAGTTTGCGGAATTGGGCGAAAAAGGTGTCCTGCTTTTATTGGCGGACAGTACTAATGTAGAAAGGCCGGGGTATACCATGTCCGAAAGCACGGTGGGACAGACCTTTGACGATATCCTCGCCGGCACCAAAGACAGGATAATTGTGGCGACCTTTGCGTCAAATGTACACAGGATACAGCAAATAATTAACTCTACCCACAAGGTTGGCAGAAAGCTGGCGGTATGCGGCAGAAGCATGGTTAACGTTGTGGGGGTTGCCCTCGAGCTTGGCTACCTGAACATACCGGATGGTCTTATGATAGATATAGATGAAATAGGACGGTATCGGAATCATGAACTGACCATTCTTACCACCGGCAGCCAGGGCGAGCCGATGTCAGCGCTGACCCGGATGGCCAATGCAGATCACAGAAATGTAGAAATACTGCCCGGGGACATGGTAATAATTTCTGCCAGCGCAATCCCGGGGAATGAAAAGCTGATAGGCAGGGTTATAAACAGGCTGTTTGCCAAAGGAGCAAACGTGATATATGAAGATTTGGCTGACATACACGTGTCGGGTCATGCATGCCAGGAAGAACTTAAGCTTATACATTCCCTTGTCAGGCCGAAGTTTTTTATACCGGTACATGGTGAGTACAGGCACCTGGAACGTCATGCACGGCTTGCAAAGTCGTTGGGTATGGCCAGCGACCATATTTTACTGGCCGAGATAGGCAATGTGATAGAACTGACGAAAAATTCGGCCAAGATAACCGGAAATGTTACGGCTGGAAAGGTGCTTGTGGATGGTCTGGGAGTTGGAGATGTGGGGAATGTCGTGCTTAGGGACAGGAAACACCTGGCACAGGACGGGCTTATGGTGGTGGTGGTTACCATATCCAAAGAAAAGGGAGGAATAGTTGGCGGCCCGGACATAATATCAAGGGGATTTGTGTATGTCAGAGAATCCGAGGATTTGATGGAAGAGGCCCGGGTAGTTGTAAAGGATGCCCTGGCCCGTTGTGAACAAAAGCAAATTACTGAATGGGCCACCCTTAAATCGGGTATCAGGGACAGCCTCAGGACCTTTTTGTATGAAAAGACAAAGCGCAAGCCTATGATATTGCCTATAATAATGGAGATATAGAAGATAAAAACCGAATTAGCTGAATATACATTCTGGGAGGGCAATTATGTGGCTGTATATGTTGTTTCTTGTTTTCGGAATAGTATTGGGGATAACAGGTAAAATGCCCGGCAAAATAGCGGCAAAAAGTGCCGGCTTTCAGTTCTGGTCGCTCCTTTTGATTTTGTTTGCAATGGGTGTGGGGATAGGCTCAAACAATGAAATAATAGAAAGCTTTCTGTCAATAGGTCTGCACTCGGCAGCGTTTGCGGCGGCCGCCATAATAGGAAGCCTGGCCATGGTCAGGATATTCAGGCCGGTTATACAGCGCAAGAGGGAGGAGACCCGATGAGTTGGATAATCATGTCGGCGGTCGTACTGGGAATTGCAGCGGGGATTTTTGTTTTACCCGTATCCCTTTCTCAACACTCCGGAATGTTTATTAATGCCGGCGTGTGCTTTTTGTTATTTTGGGTTGGAGTGGATATTGGGGGAAACAAGGATAGTTTGATAAAACTTAAAGAGTACGGCTGGCGGATTTTCCTTATCCCGACAGGAATAGCTGTGGGAAGCATTGCGGGCACAATTGCGGTGGGAAGCCTCCTTGGGTATACTATCGGCGAGGCCGGAGCCGTAGGAGCCGGACTGGGTTGGTATAGTCTGTCAGGTGTACTGTTAACAGAGCTTCACAGCATACGCCTTGGGACTGTAGCTTTTGTTACCAACGTCATAAGGGAACTTATTGCCTTTGTGATAATCCCTGTGGTGGCAGCCAGAATCGGGCATATAGAGGCTATAACGCCCGGAGGCTCAACTTGTATGGACACAACATTGCCGGTTATATCAAGGTCTACGGGACCCGAAACGGCAATACTGGCCTTTCTAAGCGGCGTATTGCTGACGGCGGTTGTACCTGTTCTTGTATCCTTGCTTATAAAACTACCATTCTAAAGGGGGGAGAGATATGAATCCATACGATATTGCGCACAGTTTAGCCAAAGCGCTCAAGGAAAGCGCCGAGTATGAAGAATACAGTAAGGCAAAAGAAGCGGTGGACAAGGACGAATCCAAAAAAACCATAGTAGATGAATTCAGGAAAAAGCAGCTGGAAATGCAGACCATAAAATCCTTTGGGCAGGATGTAAGCGATGAGCAGATGGAAGAACTCCATAGGTTGTTTAACCTTGTATCCATGGATGAAGAAGCCAAGGCCCTTATGCAATCTGAACAGAGGCTGGGACAGCTGCTAAGCGATATATACAAAATAATCGGAGATGCACTGAAAACCGAGGAGTAGTGCTGATGGGATGAGCGCAAAGGAGTAATTTTGCATGCCATTTGATACCATTTCAAAAGAATATTTTATAAAGCGGTTAGTTGATTTATGCTTGCGCAGCGGACTATCGGGATTCCCCACAGATGAGGCGGATAATCATATTTTGTTTAAAAGTGTGATTTTAATCCTTGATAAATCGGATGTTTTTACCGAGAAAGAAATCAACTATAAACTCGAATACTGGATCAGGCAAATTAGTCATATGAAAAATACAGACCATATTACTTTACGGCGCAGTTTGATAGATGCCGGATACTTAACCCGGAATATGGATGGTTCATGTTATCAAGTATCTCCGCTGGCACCTGGGTCCAAATACTTCGATGATACTATTGAGAAGATTGATATCATTCAGGTTATTAAAACTGCTCAAGAAGAAATTGATAGAAGAAAAAGGGCGTATATGGAAAACACGAGTATTAGATAATGACATTTTTTTGAGCTTAAATAATTGAATATACAGGCATGAAATAATATAGGTGTGTTTTGTCCGGAAAAGGCGAATACACCTGTATTTTTAATAGCGAGAACGGGTATATGCAGACCGGGTAAGACGTTTCGGAGGAAGCCAGCCGACGTACTTGATTTTTATACGAGCAAAACAGAAACCGGTATAAGAATACTGCTTACCTGTGATCGTAATTTTGGCAACAGCTGCGCAGCCATACGAGGTAAATGGGAGTAATTAGGGCCCCAAATGCAGGAATGTCTGTGTAACTTTGCGGACATACTATTTACAGGAGCGTGACCAACATGAACGGAAATGCCGAACTTTTAAACTTTATATATCAAAATTCCCAAATGGGTGTGGATACAATCAAACAATTGCTGTCTATAGTTGAAGACAAAGAGTTTAAAAAGCACTTAGAAGCTCAATATAACGAGTATAAAAGAATTCATAGTGATGCCAGGCTGATGCTGAATAAAAACGGATATGATGAAAAAGGCATCGGAAAATTTGATAAGATTAAAACCCATTTAATGATGAATATGGAGACCCTTACCGATAAGACGGTCTCCCATATTTCTGAAATGCTTATTATAGGAAGTAATATGGGTGTAATAAACGCAATTAAAAATATCAAAAAGTATCAGGATGCGGAACCGGACATTATAAATCTTATGGAAAGGTTGCTAAGGTTTGAGGAAAATAATATCCGGGAATTAAAAGCGTTTCTTTAAAAAAATAACTAGTCTATATGACGAAAGAACACTTTAAGGAGGCGGGCAATTGTATCCGGATAAAATTTTCTACGAGCCTGCTGTTTTGGGCTACGAGCTTGGCAGAAAGCTGAAAGAAAAGTATAAAAACGTCCCATGGCTGCCAATCGAAAGCCACAACAATATCGGGCAGTTGCGCCGCAATCCCAATAAAGAATTTGCCAGGATGAAGAAGCATCTTATTATAGGTGTCAGAAAATCCTTGAAATACACGCCAAACCATAAGGTTTCGGATTTTCTGGTACCGTACACTTCGTCGGGTTGCAGTGCCATGTGTCTTTACTGCTATTTAGTGTGTAACTATAACAAATGCTCATACCTCAGACTGTTCGTAAACCGCGAGCGGATGATGGATAAACTGATAAAGACAGCAAACCATTCGGAAAAAGATATTGTTTTTGAGATTGGCAGCAACAGCGACCTTGTTTTGGAAAACACCATTACGGGAAATCTGGAATGGACTGTAGAAAGCTTTGGCAAAACCTCAAAAGGATTTCTTACATTTCCTACTAAGTTTGACATGGTGGAACCGCTCCTTGGGCTGGAACACAGGGGAAGAGTCATCATGCGTATGAGCGTGAACCCGGAAGAAATCATACGAAAAGTAGAGTTCGGAACGGCTTCTCTGAAAGCAAGGATAAGTGCACTAAACCGTATGTGCGATGCAGGATACAGAGTAGGGATGCTGATAGCTCCTGTAGTAATGGCAGAGAACTGGATGGAGCTTTACGGACGGCTGATGGAACAGCTGTCCGACGAGATTTCTCAAAAGGTAAAGGACCAATTACTTATCGAAATTATTTTTATGACTTACAGCTACGTACACCGGGCAATCAACCGGGAGGCGTTCCCAAATGCAGTGGAGTTGTTTGACAAATCCCTTATGACCGGCCGGGGCCGGGGGAAATACTGCTACCGGGAAGATGTAAGAGCTATGGGCGAACAGTTTTTAAGGGAACAGATCTCACAAAAATTAAGCGGTATTCCAATAGTCTATGTGGTTTAACACCGACCAAGCGACCAAGGGAGCACGACCAAGGGGACGGTTCTTGTGGTTGTTATACTTCCACAGCTGTGATACGTTTAGCCGTGGGGGTATATTTTATACCTAGAATAGCAAGAAAGAAAAGCGAAAGTGGGATATTTTATAACAGCGATTTTGTATGTCTATCAAAACCTGGTAAAGGCCGGCCATGCAAAGAAGGTATAGGATTGTAAATGAAGAAGCTATAATGAACGTAAAGAAGCTAGATGTCTTGGAGGGGAGCCTTTATTAGATGAAAAGAATGTTAAATAGCAGTTTACCGCATGGGGATAGATATTCACTGAGATATGATTATTAGAAATTGCTTTCTATATTTGTTCTTTATGAGCTGATTTTTGATTATGATATGGAGCTTTTATGGCCAAGACTTATGATTTATCTAATTGTCATAGAGTTGATAAACCTAAAGAATTATAAGCATAAGTCAGCGGAGGAACCAGTTGAGAGTATTGAATATATTGTGGTGATTACAGGCTATACAGGTATGAAATTGGCAGAGGAGGAGATCCACAGCTTTTAGTGGATGATCGGGTCTTATCTTATATTGTTACAGACTATGGAATATACTATTCTTTACATTCCAAAGATGTGGGTTATCCAGGTGAAGGGCTTTATAAAACAGGGCTTGATGGAACCGGAAAAACCTTATTAGACGATACACAAAGAATCGAGAGTATAAGTCAGCTAGGGAATTGGCTATTTTTCATGTCATCTGATGACAACATATACCCAAGTCAAAAGAGACTAGAACTATGGTCACAAGAGATAACAGTTATGAGTTAATATGGCATTTTAGCCAAAAGAGATTAAATAGTGTATTATCTTCCGGAGATAGGTTTCGTTAAAGATTCCAAAAAGAAAAATTGAGCTACTGTTTTATAACCCTTCCTTCAAGGTATTATATAACTATACAAATAGATATAGGGGAGGGTTTTTGATGAGCCAAATGAATGAGATGGTACAAAGGCAGCTCGGGCACCGTACAATTCGTGAGTTTAAAGATATAAGAATACCAGGGAAGGTTTTCGACACCCTGATGGAGGTCGCAAGGCGAACTGCCACCTCAAACGGAATGCAGTCCTACTCAATTATCCGGGTCACCGATCCATTCATAAAGAAGGAAATTGCAGGGGTTTGTAATCAGGAGTATGTAGGTAGGGCACCGGAGCTTTTGATATTTGTAGTGGATCAATTCAAGAACAACAGGATTGCAAAGGAAAAGGGAGCCGAAACCGAAAACGCGGCAGATATGGACTGGTTTTTTCAGGGTTTTACCGATGCGTGCCTGGCGGTTCAAAACGTTGTTAATGCGGCAGAGGCCATGGACCTGGGCGTTGTGTTTTTTGGCAGCATTTTAAACGATTCGGAAAGGATTTGTAAGGTCCTAAAGCTGCCTAAACTGACATTCCCGGTATTAGGATTAGGGATAGGCTACCCCGATCAAGACCCGCAACTAAAACCCAGGTTTGAAAACAGGATCAGGGTTTTCGAAAACAGCTATAGGATATTCGAAAATTATTTGGAGGAAATTAAAGATTATGATCAGGAAATGACAACCTACTACGACTTAAGAAATAAAAACAGAAAGGTAGACAGCTTTAGCGACCAGGTGGTGGCCAAACTAAGCACTTCCATACCCAACAGGCAGGGGATACTTAAGGTTATTAGGCAGCAGGGTTTTAAGGTATAACCAAGGGGACGGTTCTTGTATAACCAAGGGGACGGTTCTTGTGGTTGATATACTATCGCGGCTGTGATACGATTAGCTGCAGGGGTGGTATTTTATGCCAAGAGGAGCAAGAAAGAAAAGCGAAAGCGGGATATATCATATTTTGTTGCGAGGGCAAAACAGGCAGATAATTTTCGAAGATGATGAGGATAAAGAAAGGTTTATACAAACATTAAAAGACTGTAAAAACAAAAGCGGATGGAAAATATACGGATATTGCCTAATGGGAAACCATATTCATTTGTTGCTGCACGAATTTGACGAAGAAACAGGAATAATAATGCGGCGGATTGGCGCGAGTTATGTATACTGGTATAACTGGAAGTATAAACGCTGTGGACACTTGTTTCAGGACCGTTATAAAAGTGAAGCGGTTGAAACAGAAAAGTATTTTTTAACAGTCCTTCGATACATACATCAAAACCCGGTAAAGGCTGGTCACGCAAAGAAGGCCCTGGATTATAAATGGAGCAGCTATAATGAATATATGAATAATAACGGGATAACGGATACCGGCTTTGCACTGGGCATTTTCAATGAGGACAGGGAAAAGGCGATTCAGAATTTCATAGATTTTCATAATGAACAAAAAGAAGCTAATTGCCTTGAAATGGAAGAGCGCTTCAGGCTGACAGATGAAGAAGCAATGGCCATCATAAAGGAGGAGTATTGCGTATCCAGTAGTTTGCAGCTAAAGGATTTTGAAAAAAAGAAAAGAGACATATGTATAAAAGAGCTAAAAGATAAAGGTCTGTCGACAAGGCAAATAGAGCGGCTGACGGGGATAAGCAGATACATTATTCTGAAAATGTAACCGTAAGAACCGTCCCCTTGGTTATCAACCGTAAGAACCGTCCCCTTGGTTACATTTGCGGATCATATAACAACACCATGGGGGGCGCATTATATTGACAGATTATGAAAATTAGTGTATAATATTTATGCATTAAAATCGGTTCTATATTAGGTGAAGTACACTCAAGCAGTAGCTTATACAATGCGAGCTGGTACACGTTATCTTAGTGGGTGTGAGTAAGCGTTAAATAATTTTGAAAGTGAAACTTGAGCTGGAAAAATCTTTAACAATGGAGAACTGGGATCTTTATTAGTTCAGGATTAAACGGGCTGATAATAGGCTATACTGAATAATGTATGGCTTAAGGTGAGTTGAGAGGCGAAACCTAGATACTCTAACTCTCTTTCTGAATAAAGGCAGAAAGGGTTAGAGTGCCTGGGTATTTTTATGACTATAAAAAGTTATAAATTGACTTATGTAGAAAATTATGGAGGGAGTGAGGGTTGTATTTTTCGGGCATTATCTATATGAGAGTATTGGAAATTTAAAATAAAGAGGAGTGTTTTAATTAAATGTTAAAGAAAAAAGGATTGCTTATAACAATAGTATTGATGCTGATTTTGTCATTGGCTTTAGTGGGGTGTACTGAAGACCCTGCAGAAGAAAATGGTAATGATGTAAATGGTGATGATCCATCTGAAGCGGCAGAAGATGTTGATGATAGTTTGGACAGGGTATTGGAAGCAGGAGTAATCACTGTTGTTGGCAGCGGCGACTATCCTCCATTTAACTTTTATGATGATAATGATGACGTAGTAGGATTCGATGTGGACACAGGCGAAGAAATTGCAAAGCGTTTAGGGGTTGAACTCAATTATGAAACATCAGCCTGGGACGGACTGCCTGACGGGTTAAGAACGGGTCGCTATGATGCTATTTTAGGTAGTATGGCTATAAATGAAGAAAGACTTAAAATTGTCAGCTTTACTACTCCGTACTATTATTCAGGAGCACAACTAATCGTACGAGCTGATTCCGGTATTACTGATACAGACCAGATGGAAGGCAAGGAAATAGGAGTGGTAACAGGAGAAACATTTATGGAAGATGCCGAAGGCCTGGGCGCAGAGGTTGTTCTGTACGAAGGCGTTAACCAGATTCTTTTGGAACTTCTAAATGGCAGGGTGGATGGTATGATTACTGACCGTTTGGTTGCCTTAAATGGAATGAGTCAAATAGCAGATGGTGATGAATTAGTATTTGCCGGGGACTTGCTGCGGCTGGAAGAAATGGCGTTGGCAGTCAGGCAGGAGGATAATGAGTTGAGAGAGAAGCTTGATGAAATACTTGAGGAAATGCATGCTGACGGCACTCTGGCAGAGATAAGCAAAAAATGGCATGACGGAGAGGATATTACAATTAAGTAACCTGATAGGGCACGGTTCCCTCAGGAACCGTGCCTTTTTTATTTAGAAGAGGAGATGGGCGAATGTCTGAATTACCGTGGGATTTTACAGTTATACCTTTCTATTTTCCCAGGTTTTATCAAGCCGCATGGTTGACTTTGCAGATTACTGTTCTTGGGATTGGTTTAGGTCTGGTACTGGGATTAATTACTTCACTAATGAGAATATCAAAAAGTAAGATTATTCAGGGGCCTGCTCTGTTTTATATTTGGATAATCCGGGGCACCCCGCTATTATTGCAGCTTTTTATTATCTATTTTGGTCTTGCGGAATTTATTGATATCCCTAGATTAACTTCGGCTGTTATAGGGCTGGGTATTCATAACGGAGCCTATATGGCGGAGATTTTTCGCGGAACTATTCAGTCTATTGACCGCGGACAAAGAGAAGCTGCTTATAGCTTGGGAATGACAAAGACGCAGGCCATGAGAAGGATAATTTTACCTCAGGCTTTTAAAAGGTCGGTGCCTCCATTGGGGAACCAATTTATTATAGCGTTAAAGGATTCATCTTTGGCCAGTGCAATTGCAGTACGTGAGCTGTTATTAACAGCAAGACAGATTGGCTCATCTAACTTGATGATGCTGGAGATGTTCGTGGTGGTTGGAATTTATTATTTGCTAATGACTTCCGTTTTAACTGTTTTGGTAGGCAAGGTGGAGAAACGTCTAAAAGTCAGTGACTATAGGAGCTAGGGAGGTAAGCCGTTAATGATAGAAGTAAAAAAACTGAACAAATGGTATGGAAAGCTTCATGTTCTTAAGGATGTAGATATGTCTGTAAAGGAAAAGGAAGTTGTAGTTATAATTGGAGCCAGTGGCTCAGGTAAAAGTACTTTGCTAAGGTGTATTAACTTTTTGGAAAAAGCGCAGAAAGGGCAAATATTTATTGAGGGAAAAGAGGTTAAGCCTAAGGGAAAGGATTTGCATCTTATAAGGCAGGAAGTGGGTATGGTCTTTCAGCATTTTAATCTTTTCCCTCATATGACGGTTTTGCAAAATGTTATTGAGGGGCCAACTCAGGTAAAAAAAATGCCTAAGGATGATGCAGAAGAGTTAGGCTACGAGCTTTTAGAAAAAGTAGGCCTGGAGGATAAGGCTTACTCCTATCCGAGCATGATATCCGGTGGTCAAAAGCAAAGGGTTGCCATAGCAAGGGCACTGGCCATGCAACCAAAGGTATTGCTTTTTGACGAGCCTACATCTGCACTCGATCCTGAACTGGTTGGAGAGGTATTAGTGGTAATGGAGGGTTTGGCAAAAGAAGGGATGACAATGGTTGTTGTAACTCATGAGATGTGGTTTGCTGAAGAAGCAGCCGACAGGGTGATTTATATGGATGAAGGCAGGATAATTGAAGAAGGAACGCCTGAAAAAATATTTAGCCAACCAGAAAATGAACGAACGAGGGCTTTTTTGAAGCAAATACTATAAAAAGCAGAACATCCATGACCTTATTGACGTAATACCCAGGTATGAGTTATCATAGTGGTTAGTTGCATGAAAAAGGCAAACCTGACGAAAGTCAGGGACGCAAAGCTGCGAGTCTACGGTAATCTTACTACGACAGTCGGGCTGCCATAAGACATAATACATTAGTTTATGGCTGTCGTAGTTTAAGTGGCTACGACTTTTTTATGTTATTTCCGGACTATATGGAAGGGGAAAAAATCTTGCTACAGTTGGCTAGAACTCTTGTTTTTATGGAAATGCTGTTTATAAATTTGATAACCACGCACCGCTGTTCGCGGACAAGATATTCACAAAAGAGTATTACAGCAGGATTAATTTTTTATACGGCTTTGGTGATGTTGACTTCTTTTTTAATCAAGCGTAATCTTAGACTGGAGTTTCTTAACGGCAGTATAATCATCTTACTGGGATTTACTTATTTTTTTCCATTAAAGTACTTGTATGATGAATCTTCAGGTAAAATTTTGGCTATCATGTTTTTTTCCTGGATTCACACAATGGCTGTGACCTCTATATCTATACAGATTTCTATGCTGTTTGAATTGGACAATTATTTTTATCTGGCTCTTATATTACAAACCATAATCTATTTAGTCAGCACCCGGGCTGTAATACGTTTTGTAAAGAATAAGTTTATACCTATTTTGAAGAACATTCCGAAGGAAATGAACAAACACCTTATCGTACTAAGCCTGATGGAATTCACGTCTGTGACGATAGTCTATCTATTCTTTAACGAAAACGCAAATCCTTACTGGACAATAATAATAGTGGCACTGATAGCGTCAATAGCAGCGATAAACTACCATTTAATCTATGTAGTAGTTAAAAACTATAAAAGTATAAGCTTTTTAAAACTGCTTGCTTATTCGGATACTCTAACCGGTATCAAAAACAGACTGGCACTTTTTCTTGATTGCGATAAACTGATTTCCCAAAATAAGCCCTTCACTTATATATATATGGACCTGGATGATTTCAAAAAAGTAAATGATACATACGGTCACTCTGTCGGGGATGATTATCTGAAGCAGTTTACCAAAGCAGCAATAGAAACGATAGGGGATAAAGGAAGCATCTACAGAATGTCAGGCGATGAATTTGTCTGTATATATAACGAAGACAAAATAGATTTATTACTGGCAACATTTGATGAAAAAGTTATGAACCTGTTTGAAATGAGCGTACCGTTCTTAGGAGTTAGTATTGGCTATGCAAAGTTTCCTGAAGATGCCGATTCGTTGGATAAACTTGTGAATAAAGCAGATAAAATCATGTATAAAGTCAAAAAAACCAATAAACTCAAACCGATTTAGGCTATAATGAATATCTGCCACAAGGGAGATTACTGCCTTAATTTATCGGAGGCAGCAATGATATAATAATACTTAAAGATGGCTAATTCTTGTTTATGAAGGAGTGCCTGGCTTTGTTAACACAGCAGCATATTCTAAAACGTGAGCATATAATTACAGAGCTTGACAATGTTTTTGACTATCCGATGACGGTGGCAGTAGCGGCTATGGGCTATGGGAAAACCACAGCGGCAAAAGCCTTCTTAAACGAGACCGGTGCAAAATATGCGTGGGTATCTGTCGAAGGTGACGAATCTTCACCCCAGTATATATGGAATTCCCTGGCGGGACAACTGGCAAAAACCATACCGGAGCTTGGTAATCAGTTTCGTGCTTTGGGCTTTCCCGCCGATGCACCGCAGAGGGATAAGATTTTAAAGATGATAGAAGATTATACTTATTTGACCAATACAGTACTGGTAATTGACGACTATCATTTTTCTCATTCTCCTGAGTTTGACAGGTTGCTTGAAAGAATTGTCCGATCAGGTATAGATGGTTTCCATATTCTATTGCTTTCAAGGACAATTCCCGAAATGAATATTGATGAATTAATGCTTAAAGGTTATTGTTATATTATAAAGAATGGCTTGTTTGAGCTTAACAGGGATGAAATTAAGGAGTATTTTAAGCTATACGGCTGCAATCTTTCTGAAGATACGGCAAGACGGATTCATGAGATATCGGAGGGATGGATATCGGCTGTATATCTGATTATGCAAAGATATATCGAAATAGGCAGGCTGGAGCCGGGGAGAAGCATTGAAAAACTGATTGAAACGGCCGTTATATCACGGTATACAGCCAGGGAAGTAATGTTATTAAAATCACTGTGCATACTTGACAGTTTCACTCCACAGCAAGCGGTGTATGTGACAGGCGATATGGAAGCAAAAAAAATTATTCAAAAACTGAGCAGTGGGAATTCCTTTATTCGTTATGATGCACAAGGTGATACATACAGGATTCATAATATTTTCAGCAATTATTTAAGGCAACTGATTGAGGAACAGCCATCTGATGTGCAGCTTGATAAACTATATAAGCGTTCCGGTCAGTGGTGCATTCTTAATAATGATATTATTTCAGGGCTTAAGTATCTGTTGAAAGCAAAGGAATATGACCTTATACTGACCCAATTTGAGAAGAGCAGTATAAACTTAGTTATAGACAACAATCCCGGATTTATATTGGAATTGTTTGAGAATATTCCTGTTGAGATAAAATACCGTCATCCCATTGCCTATCTTGCCTATACAGGTTTCTACGTTACCAATGTTGACAAGGAAGCCGGTGCGCGCCTTTTGTCAAGAATCGAGCGGTATTACCAGAATGATGATGGTATATCCCCTGAGATGAAAAAACGCATTTCAGGAGAGATAGAGCTAATAAAGGCCTACATTGGTTTTAATGATGCTGCCCTGATGCGGGAAAAGCTTGCCAAGGCCCACCGGATGCTGGAGGGACGTTCCTTTATCGCCAATAAGGATAAGATTATTACCTTTGGCTCTCCCCATTCATTATACCTTTATTACCGTGAAAAGGGTAAATTGATGTGGACCAGGGATTGCGTCGAGGAGATGTTTCCTTTTTACATGGAGATGGCAGATGGTTGTGGCAAAGGGTTTGATTGTCTGCTAAATGCTGAATACTACCTGGAAACCGGAAATGTCGCCAAGGCTGAACTTTACGCCTACAAAGCCATGTACAAAGCTAAAAGCATGGAACAGGTATCTGTCATTATATGTGCACAGTTGACACTTGCAAGGGTTTGTACTGCAAGGGGCAAGTTTAATGAAGCACTTGAAATCATGGATGATTTAAGCGAAGAGGTGGATGCGTGCAACAGCCCTATTCTTAGCAGTGCATTTGATTTATGTACCGGTTATATGGGCGGGATAACCGGAAATGATACTTATTTTGCCAAATGGCTCAGGTCCGGGGATGTGGAGCAGAGTGAGGTTTTATATCAAGGTATGGGTTTTAATCATATTATCCATGGGAAATACCTTCTGCTAGAAAAAGAATATGTAAAACTAGAGGTTCTCTGTGAAGAAATGAGGCAGATTTTTTCTTCGTTCAACAACTTGTTAGGACATCTTCATATCCAAATATTGGATGCAGCTGCCAAATATAAGCTTTATGGCATGGAGAGTGCAAAATCCGCGATATTTCCTGCCCTTGGCATAGGCAAGACAGATGACATTGTACTTCCCTTTGCGGAATATGGAAAGTATATTCTGGAAGTATTGAAAGAGCTGCAAAAGGATGACGGCAAAGACGAATATCTCAACAGGCTTGTGGCCTGTGCATCTCAGTATTGTGACAACCTGAAAAATATGGAAGATATGCAATCGACAGCGTCTATGCTGACAAATCGTGAAAAGGAAATACTTGAACTAGTCGTAGAGGGCAAAACCAATAGGGAAATAGCATCAGGGCTTTTCATAGCCGAGGTTACTGTCAGAAAAAATATTACCTCTATCTACAGGAAACTGGATGTAACCGGGCGGGCATCTGCCGTTAAAAAAGCCATTGAACAGAAAATTATCTGAAATTCAACAAAAAAGTATCGCATGAGATAATATATTGTTTTTATAAACTCTGCTATGATTTTTATAGTGGGTTTTTTATTTGCATTAAGGGGGAACAGATGTGTCCAGGATTATAAGTATCATTCCTAATGACGACCATACACTGACTATAGAACTCGATAATTCCCATAAAATTGTCTACGATATGAAGTCCAGGCTGGAGTCGGCCAGGTTCTGTGAACTTGCTGATATTAAAAAGTTCAAATCTGTAAAGATTGAAAACGGGAATACCCTTGTATGGAATTACCTATGCCAGATTACAATTGATGAAATTATCAACATTGTTGAGAGATAGTGTTTTAATGCCAGGTCTGTTTTTAGGTGCGATCAATCTTTTGAAGGGTGATGAATGATGAAAAAAAAGCTATTATGTATTTTGGGATTTTTATTATTCTTTGTTCTTATTAAACCTGTTTTTGCTTCCGGATCAGGTATCATAACCTTTAAATATGATGATTTTGCAAATCCCGGTTTAATTAAACTGGATGGTACGGATGGTTATGCCAGAATAATACACGATTCTTCTACAGGGAAAGATGTGATTAGGCTGACTCCTGCAGATAGTATTACAGCTGTCAGAGGTACTGCGTATTATAAAAATTATGTTTCTCTTGCAAACGATCGCTCTTTCAGTACTTATTTTACTTTTAAAATAATTCCGATTGGCGAGGGTGCAGATGGTATTGTCTTTATATTAAATAACGATACCAACGAATTAGGTGGCGGTGGTGGCGGCATGGGGTATGCCAATATGGATAATAGCATAGGTATTGAATTTGATACCTACGATAATAGCTACAATTGGGGGGGAGGTACGCCTTCCAATACGTATGGGGATGACGGACTTGGTAATGGGCGGTATGGATTTAGTCATATGGCTGTCAATGTTAATGGTGATATCGATAAGCCGGTTGCTACTGCTTCTAATACGCAAATAGCCGATTATACCGGCGAACCATGTAATTTCAAGAATGGACAATTACATCATGTGTGGATTGATTACGATGGCCCAAATTCTACTATAGAAGTGCGAATAAGCAAGGATATAAACAGGCCTGATGAGGCTCTTATTACTTATGATGATCTTGACCTTAATAATATTTTGAAGCAAGACGAAGTTTATGTGGGATTTTCTGCATCAACCGGCGGAAGCAAGGAATCCCATGATATTTACCAGTGGTATTTTAATAATGATTTTACCCCTATAGACACAGCAGATAAAACTTATGTCTCTGCGCCATCAGTTAGTCTAACTGCTACTCCCGTTACTGATATAGAAACCACTCTTACTGCTGTATTGACAAACGCTGACGGTTCTTTGTCGCCCAATGAACAAGTGGCGTTTAGCACAAATTTAGGAACGCTTAGTGATACATCAGCTACTACTAATGAAGATGGCGAAGCAAGTGTTACCTTGATAAATGATACTAATGGCGGGGCTTATGTCAAAGCAGCAGCAGCATACGGGGCTTATGATGAAGTTATAATGCCGCCCAATGTGCCGACACTTGAAGTCAGTACCACCACTTCCATTACCCTTTCCCCGATAGTTGATGCCGAATATAAAATGGATGATGGAGAGTGGCAGGACAGTAATCACTTTTCTGATCTTTCTATGAATACCGAGTACACATTTTATGCCAGAATGAAGGAAACCCCAACAAGTGCAGCGTCAATCGAAACCACCGGTGTAACTTTTGCGACATTGCCATATACAGTTACCTATAAAGGAAATGGTAATACAGGTGGCACAGCACCCAATGATTCCAGTCAATATGAATATGGAGCAACTGTAACTGTATTAGGACAGGGTGATCTGGAAAGGGCTGGTTATACATTTTCTGGTTGGGCTACCAATGCTGACGGAACCGGAACCACATATAAAGAAGATGATACTTTTTCTATGGGATCAGGAAATATTAACCTCTGGGCTAAATGGATAATCAATGGGTACACTGTAACCTTCCTGGATCATGATGGAACACAATTAAAAACAGAAACAGTAGCACATGGAAACAGTGCAACGGCACCGGATGCTCCGACAAGAGAAGGTTATACCTTTACAGGCTGGGACAAAGCGTATGATAACGTAATATCTGATTTGGAGGTAACAGTCCAATACAATATTAATGAATACAAAGTAAGTTTCGCAAGTACTGGTGGAAGTGCAGTTGATTTCATCAAAGCGGATTATGGAACAACTATAACGGAACCAACAGTGCCATCAAAAGAAGGTTATACCTTTGGAGGTTGGTATAAGGAAGCGGGATTAATAAACCGGTGGAATTTTGAGAGCGATACAATTCCCGCAGAGGATATATCTCTATATGCGAAATGGGATACAGTTGACTATAGTATTACCTACAATCTTGATGGTGGGGCAAATAACGGAATCAATCCGTCAAGCTATACAATAGAAACTGATACAATAACCCTGTGTACACCGACCAGGACCGGATACACATTTCTAGGGTGGTATGATGCACAGACAGATGGCAATAAGATATCAGATATAGTGAAAGGCAGCACCGGCGACAAGACTTTGTGGGCACGATGGATATCCAATGAAAGCCTCTGGATATCTGTTAACCCTGACATAGTTGCCGGCAGCATTAACTTTAGCCAGGAATTTGAACTAGCCCTCAATAATGATACAGTGGCAGGAACAGTTTATGCATCTGACATAACCCTTGGGGGTGTATTTGCAGGACTGGATATATCAGCGGTTGATAATACAAGCACAACAGTTACTGCAGAGGTTTATGGTAACCTGAATAGCGAAGGGACAGGTACAATCACATTAAACGGCAGCAGGCTTAAAATAAGTACGAACGCATTAGCATCAGAAGTAACAGTTGGCCTTAATAAGGTAACCTATGACAGTAACGAAAGTACAGGGGGAAGCGTACCAACCGACAATAATAAATATGCACAAGAAGCAAGTGTTACAGTGCTTGGTAACATAGGCGGTTTAGAAAAAAGAGGATATAGTTTTGATGGATGGAATACAAAAAGTGATGGAAGTGGATATTCCTATAAAGCTGATGATGTATTTAGTATGGGCGCAAACAATGTAAACTTGTACGCAATATGGAAACCGGCTATAGTAACGCGTCATAGGCCGTCAAGCAGAGGAAGTAGTAATACGCCTTCGGCAGAAATACTCATCAATGGAAAAACAGAGGCTGCGGCTACTTCCAGTACAAAAACAGTTGATGATAAAACTGTTACGACTGTAGCATTAGACGACAGGATAGTAGAAGAAAAGCTTCAAAATGAAGGCAATAACGCTATGGTGACCATACCTGTCAAAAATACTTCAGATATAGTGATTGGACAGCTAAATGCGCAGACCGTTAAAAATATGGAGGAGAAGGAGGGCGCACTGGAAATAAAAACCTGGAACGTGACTTATACGATTCCGGCATCGCAGATAAATATTGATAAGGTTTCAGAACAGATTGGCAGAGAGGTTGCATTAGATGACATTTTAGTCAATATAGAAATATCCGTTCCGCCCGACGAAACAGTAGAAATTATTGAGGATACGTCAAACGCCGGCGGCTTTATGCTTGTGGCGGAGCCGGTGGGGTTTGAAATCAACTGTAGGTATGGAGACAGGGCTGTGGAGGTGTCGAGATTTAACAGCTATGTGGAGCGCACCATTGCCATCCCTGAAGGGGCTGATACTTCAAAGATTACCACCGCCGTAGTGTTGAATCCTGACGGAAGCTTTTCCCATGTTCCGACAGCTATTGTTGAAATCGAAGGTAAATACTATGCAAAAATCAACAGCTTGACTAACAGCATCTACTCTGTCATCTATAATCCCAAGATATTCAAGGATGTTGAAAATCACTGGGCAAAAGATGCAGTGAACGATATGGGCTCAAGATTGGTTATCAGTGGAGTTGGTAAAGACAGGTTTGAGCCGGACAGGAATATCACAAGAGCAGAGTTTACAGTAGTTGTAGTCAGGGCACTTGGTCTTATGCAGTATGAAACCGGAGAGGATGTCTTCAACGATGTTCCGAATAATGCATGGTATCACGATGCAGTTTCAGCAGCCTATGAATATGGCATAATAACCGGTTACGGAGACGGAAGGTTCGACCCTAACGACAAGATAACCCGCGAACAGGCTTTTACCATGATATCAAGAGCAATGAACATTACCAGACAAAAAGTTGAATTTCCATCCGGCGAGGTCGAAAAGCTTCTTGCAGGCTTCAGGGATTCTGACAAATCGGCAGCTTATGCGAAAAACAGTATTGCTTCATGCATTAAATCCGGAATTGTTTCCGGCAGGAATGGCAATCTGATAGCCCCAACAGATAACATCACCAGGGCGGAAACTGCGGTGATGGTCAGAAGGCTGCTGCAGAAATCGAATTTGATATAACCGCGTCTTAAAAAGAGAATAGATAGCGTTTAAATAAAAGGTGTGTGAGTGTTTTAAACATACAGCATAGCATATTTTAAGTAAGAAGAAACAAAAATTTATAGAAAAAAGCAAACACGATGAAGGTAATGAGCACAAAGCTGCAACTGAAATTGGACAAAAGAATAGTAATATGGGCATATAAATAACCGGCCAGGATGGTCTTTGCACATCCCGGCCGGTTATTTGTTTTTGTACCGATATTCTTTTTTTATGTTTATAACAGGTATATAACGGATATAAGTTCTTATGTGAAGAATAATTTCCCAAAATAATGATAATATTTAAAACTGCATTCAAACGATATCTGTAAGGGGGCATACCATGAAAATATCAACAAAGTTTGGCGGCATCATGCTGAGTATTGTATTGCTAACCGGATTTCTTATGATTTTTACAATTAATTCCTTAAGTAGTATAAGCGGTATTATAAGTGAGCACCGGGACAGAAATACGCCTTTAATGATTACCTCGTTATCTTTACAAAAAGATATAATTCAGATACAGCAGTGGCTCACGGATATATCGGCCACCCGGGGAATGCCGGGCTTTGACGACGGGTTTGATATGGCATCGGATTACTATAATAGTGCAAAAGACAAAATTAAAGTATTAAGGGAACTGGGAGTTGAAACTGAACTTGCAGATACTATTTCTAATGATTTGGATGAATTCTACCAGACAGGTATAGAAATGGCGAATACATATATCGATGAGGGAACCGATGCCGGCAACATATTTATGGATATATTCGATCCCTATGCCGCAAGGATTGAAGATAGTGTCGGTGTTCTTTTGAATGAGGCGGATGAAGCTTTTAACAATGGAAACAGCATGATAGTTTTGAGTATTAATGATTTATATCAAAAATCTATAATCCTTTTCGGTATTGTTATTTTAATAAGTATCCTCTCTTTCTTTATTATTCAAAACCTTGTAATAAAACGTTTAAAAACGATGACCGGAATCTTTAAGGATATTTCAGAAGGAGAAGGGGATTTAACCAAACGGGTTGACGTTAAATCAAAGGATGAAATCGGAAGCATGGCAGTTTATTTTAATAATTTCTCAGACACTATTCATAGAATTGTTTCTACGGTCAAAGAAGTTTCCGAAAAAGTAAGCAGGGCTTCAGAAGAGTTAACGGATAACTCTCATCACTCGGCTGCGGCTGCAGAAGAAGTGGCGCAGACCATAGACGAAATTGCCAAGGGTGCAACAAGTCAGGCAGAAAATACTGTTGGAGGTTCCGAAGAATTGATGCATCTTGGAGAACTTATCGAAGAAAACAAAAGACACATCGAAGTATTTATGCAATTATCAAGCAGGATAAATGGACTGGTAAGCCAGGGGCTCAATATAATTGATAAACTGACATTGACGACTGAAGAAAGCAGCAGCGCGGCAAACAGTGTCTATCAGAGCATAATGAAGACCAATAAGAGTTCTGAGAAAATAAGCGAAGCAAGCAGCCTTATCACATCTATTGCAGAGCAGACAAATCTGCTTGCATTAAATGCGGCTATTGAAGCAGCCCGGGCAGGGGAACACGGGAAGGGTTTTGCTGTGGTGGCGGAAGAAATAAGGAAGCTTGCCGAAGAGTCGACGGATTCCACAAAGGTTATTGATGATATGATAAAGAACTTGCGTCAGGACGCAGCCCAGGCGGTGGAAATCATGAAAAGGGTGGAAAAGATTCTTAAGGAGCAGTTTGAGAGTGTTAGTACCACCGAAAGCAAATACAGGGAGATTGCTGAGGAAATGGACAAGTCAAAAGAAACCGTGCAAACAATAAACCAGACCGGCATACAAATGGAACAAAAGAAGAATGGAGTGCTGGATACCATTCAAATGCTTTCATCAATAGCGGAAGAAAACGCAGCAGCAACCGAGCAGGTTTCCGCATCTATACAGGAACAAACAGCTTCCATTGAAAAAATCGCAAACGCAAGTGAAAGTCTGTCCGAGTTGTTCCGGGAGCTTCACTCGACAATCGAAAGATTTAAAGTATAATGATACGCAGAAACTGAGGCGGAAGGCTGGGCAGGCAATTTTTATAAGAACAGATTTGACAAAGATTAAAAGGCATTCCAACCGAATATATGGTTTGAAAATGGCGTCCCAAACGGGAGGCTCTTTCATGTCTGTTTTCCCATAGCTATAAAGGATCACGTCTTGATGTTTTACAAGTAGTATGATATATATACTTTAAATCGCTTATGAATTTTGAACCTCAAATTGACATTGAGGAGGCGTTGTAATGGGAAAAGACTATTTGGAACGTATAGAATACCTGAAAAGGCGGGTAGTAAACACCAGACCCGAAATAGACCTTGAGAATGCCAGGATCCTGACAAAAAGCTTTATAGAAACCGCAGGAGAGCCTCTGGCTGTTCGTAAGGCAAAGGCATTTCGCAGGCAGTGCGAGGAAAAGACGGTTAAAATATGGGAAGAAGAGCTTATAGTCGGCTGTTCGGGAAGTAAGATGCGGGCAGGGATTTTGTGCGCCGATACATGCTGGTCGATACTTGACGATGAACTTGATACAATCAGCACCAGGAAATATGATCCGTTTTATTTAACCGACCAGGACAGAAAAACATTTCAAGAAGAAATTAAACCCTTCTGGAAAGGACGTTCCAATTATGAAGCTTGGCAAAAACAGATTCCTGAGGATACGAAGGTTCTAAGGGATAACGGTGTGGTTTATATAAACCGCAAGGCGGTACGCGGCTGGGGCGAAACAACCGCCGGCTATAGTCAAATCATTGAAGAAGGCGTTGTGGGTATCCGCAAAAACATTGAAAAGCGGAAAGCCGGGCTGGACCTTACAGTGCCGGGGGATTATGAAAGGGACTGTTATTTGGAGGCTATGCTTATTTCGGCAGAGGGGATTGAAATTTTAGCGAAGCGGTATGCAAAAGAAGCCGAAAGGCTGGCTGTTCTTGAAGAAGACCCGGTCAGAAAAGCTGAGCTGGAGATAATCGCGAGAACATGCTATCACGTGCCCAAGTATCCTGCGAGAACTTTCAGGGAAGCGCTTCAGTCTCTATATCTATATCAAATATGTATTTTTATGGAGCAAAACGCCGCCAGCTACAACCCCGGAAGAATGGACCAATACCTGTATCCATATTACAAAGCCGATTTGGATGAAGGAAGGATTACCCGGGATAAGGCCCAGGAGCTGCTTGACTGTCTGTGGGTCAAGTTCAGCGAGCCGTGCCTGTTCCAGGATGCACAAACTGCGGAGTTTGCCGCCGGATATCCCATGTTCCAGAACGTATGCGTGGGCGGGGTGGATTCTACCGGCAGAGATGCCGTGAACGATTTGTCATATATGATTTTGCAGGCGACGATGGATGTAAGGCTATACCAGCCGTCCCTGTCGGTCAGGTACAGTCTTTCAAAAAATCCGAACAAGTTTTTGAGAAAGGTGATAGAGCTTATAAGGTTAGGCACAGGATTTCCGGCGTTCCATAACGACGATATCGGAATCCGCATGGTTATGAATAAAGGAATCCCGTTAAAAGAAGCCTACGATTGGAATCCCTGCGGCTGCGTTGAAACCAATCTGGAGGGGCGGCTGCGCCACTATACCGCTTTGGCGGATATTAATCTGGGAAGTATCATTGAATTTGTAATGCTAAACGGCCGCAACAAAAAGAGCGGATTATATATTTCTGAACAAACCGGCAATCCTGTCACGTTTAAAACCTATAAAGAGTTTGAAGACGCAGTCAAAAAACAGCTTTCCTATGCCGTACGTGCAGTTGTTAAAGGAAGCCACGTTATAGATGAGGTATGTATGGATAGGCCCGTTCCGGCACTGTCTCTTACATTCAGGGAATGTGTGGAAAAGGCAAAGGATTATGCGCACGGCGGTGCCAAATATAACACCGGCAACGGCATAATACTGATTGGAGTAGCCGATTTAATCAACAGCTTAGCCGCCGTAAAAAGTATGGTATACGATACCAAACAGGTAACTATGGAACAGCTTGTTACGGCATTAGAATCTGACTTTGAAGGATATGAACGAATCCATAAATTGTGCAAGGACGCACCGAAATACGGAAATGATGACGACACGGCAGATGATATAGCCGGTGAAATCTTTACCTTTATTGCAGACGAGATTGAAAAATATCACAGTAAATTTGGCCGTATGACACCGGGTATTCTGCCGGTTTCGGGGAATACGCCCTTTGGCCTGGAAGTAGGTGCACTGCCTTCGGGACGCCGCGCATGGAAACCCCTGGCGGATGGGGTAAGTCCCAATGGCGGTACTGATTTCAACGGGCCCGGAGCAGTTCTTAAATCCGTTGCCCACATTCCCCATGACCGTTTTGTACAGGGAACATTACTGAATATGAAAATAGAGCCGGCGCTGTTGGCAAGCGAAAACGGTATTATTCAGATGATGGCACTTTTAAAGAGCATGTGCAGCCTGGGTATCTTTCATGTCCAGTTCAACGTAATTGACCGCGATGTATTGATTGAGGCGCAAAAGCATCCGGAAAAGTACAAGGGGCTTTTAATCCGGGTTGCGGGATACACCGCATATTTTGTAGAGCTCGGGAAGGACGTTCAGGACGAGATTATCGGCAGGACTGTCCAATCGGGAATTTCGGCGGGATAGAAAAACATTACAGCTGTCCGAAAACAATAATAAAAGTAAGGAGAAAAGAATGGACATATCAGGCAGAGTATTGCGGATAGAAAAAACTTCAATATATGACGGGCAGGGGCTTCGGACGGTTGTATTCCTGAAGGGGTGTCCGTTAAGGTGTAAATGGTGCTCGACGCCGGAGGCACAAAACTTCGAAGCCGAATTCGGATATGGAACAGATATGACTGTATCAGAGGTGGTTGAGGAGATTTCCAAGGATGAAATATTCTTTTTCCATTCCGGCGGCGGCGTGACCATAAGCGGCGGTGAAGTATTGGTCCAGGAGGATTTTGCAGCAGAAATACTGAAAGAATGTTTAAAAAGAGGAATTCATACTGCGATTGAATCCAGTTTCTACTCAGACTATGGACGAATTGAAAAACTAATGCCGTACCTGAAAGCTGTCTATGTGGATATAAAGCATATGGACGATAAAGCCCACAGGGCATGGACCGGCGTTTCCAATACAAAAATCCTGGAAAACATACACCGGCTGGACCGATCGTGTTATCCTGCAGAAGTCCATGTGCGCATACCTGTTATTCCGGGGATTAATAATGGCGAGGAAAACCTGTTGGCGGTTACAGGATTTTGTCAGGGCCTTAAAAAATTACGTGATATTGAACTGCTGCCCTATCACAGGCTCGGAATCAATACTTACAAGAAAATGGGTAAAGAATATGAACTGATGGATGTGAAGCCCCCTTCAAAGGAAACCCTGCATAAGTGTGCAGAATTTATGGCAAATCACGCAAAGGGTTTAGAAATCATAGCAGGCGAAAAAGTCTTTGCGTCTAGGGATTGATTTTGACCATTAAAAAGGCCGTAGTATTCCAGCGGATTAAAAACTTAAAAAGAAGGGTTGACTCTCCGGTTAGGGGAGAGAGTAGACTTGATGTATCCGGAGAAAGTGAGGCAAGTAATATGTATCGCATTGGCCTGTTTTCAAAGATTTCAAAGACTACCGTTTTACAAAACCACACCCTAAATAGTGTGGTTTTTTGTTATATGGCGGTGCATGTAATTGATATTGATTGTTATACCGGGGCCCTGTGCCCGGTACTTAACCATAAGAATTTTATTGTCACCGGCTGTCTTTTTGACTTAGTCTATTGACATGCGGCATAGAAAGTTATATATTTATAACATAAAGTTATAAATATATAACGGGAGATGGTTAAATTGAAGAACAAAATTAGTTTGTTGGGGTTGTTTGGTTTTCTGGGGTTATTGGGGCTTACAACCCAAAATCCTGGCTTTTACGGGTTTTTTGGTTTTTTTGGTTTTTTCGGGTTTGCGAAGGTTTTGCCGGATGAAATGTTCAGGCTTAATGTCAACAAAGCGTCCAGAAACGCTTTTTTTACAGGATTAGTATTGTACCCGGCAGTTGTGGTTATAGGAGCATTTACTTCCATTTCTGCAGCTTACGCTTTTGGGTTCGCAATAAACTTTGCCGTTCAAATTCTAGTGTTCAGCATATCTTTATCAATATATGAAAGATAGGTGACAGGTTGATGAAAATGATAACAAAAATAAAGGAGTACAGAGCCAAAAACAACATGACGCAGGAGAATTTGGCGGCTATTGCCGGGGTCAGACGGGAAACCATAGTACACCTGGAAAACGGAAGGTATAATCCTTCCCTTAAGCTTGCTTTTGATATAGCAAAGGCGCTTAATACAACGATTGAAGAACTATTTAGTTTTGTAGAAGAATAAGTAATAACTAAACGTTTTATATTGCACTGATTGTTGACTGCTGCTTCAGTTTTGTTATTGGGAGCATCACTGGTTGTTATTCTAGTTACGATAAAATTTGCAGGAGACAAAAGACTTGAAGAAAAATCCTGGAAAGAAAACAAACCCGAAAAAATTGAAAATCCGGGTAGCTTTAAGGATCTGAGAATACTACCATTAATTGATTATTACACAGATAATGATGACTTGGAAGGTGAGCCGGGGGTAGCCTATTTAATCAGTGCGGATAATAAAAGGATTCTTTTTGATGTGGGGTATAATCCAGCAAATGAACACCCGTCACCGCTCTTGGGGAATATGGGTAAGCTGGGCATAGAAACGACCGACATTGACGGTATTGTAATATCTCACAAACATGTTGATCATGTGGGCGGAATTAAGGCGGTAAGAAATAATACTTTTTTGATATCCGGGGAGGATATTGACCTGAATGGCGTGAAAGCCTTTGTGCCGGGGAAAATGTCTCATTTAACTGCGGAAATAGAGGTTACGGAAAAGCCAAAGAAAATAGCCATGGGTATTGCAACCATTGGAACTATAAACAGAGCTCTCTGGCTGATGGGGCTTACGACAGAGCAGGCACTGGCAGTAAATGTAGAAGGCAAAGGGCTTGTACTGATTGTAGGATGCGGTCATCAGAGAATAGAAAGAATTATCAAGAGAACGCAGGAGATACTTGACATACCGATTTACGGGGTGATAGGGGGGCTCCACTATCCAGTCCAGGCTTCAAGGATGAAGTTTGATATGCAAAGAATGCTGGGTACCGGCAAACTGCCCTGGCAGAGGATAAAAAGAGACGAAGTGCAAGTAAGCATCGATGAATTAAAAAAGCTTGACCTAAAGCTTGTAGGATTATCGGCCCACGACAGTTGTGATTGGTCTCTGACAAAGTTCAGGGATGAATTTAAGGATAAGTATACGGATATTGTTGTAGGTAAGGAGATAGATATTTATTAATATGTCGGGTAAAATAGTATAAAAGTAAAATATATTTGACATAGTATCAAGTATATGATACTATGTGTCTGAACCAAATGATAAAGACGGGGTGATATATTGAGTAAAAATCTAAAGCTTAAATCGGCCCGGGCAGCCAAGGATATGTCACAAAAGGATGTTGCCAATGCCGTGGGAGTGACAAGACAAACCATAAATGCGATAGAAAATGGAGATTATAACCCGTCCATTAACTTATGTATCGCCATTTGCAAAGCACTGGACAAAACGCTGAATGATATTTTCTGGGAGGATGATGTCAATGAATAAAAAGGGCTTGGATGAAATGCAGCTTCAAAGGAAGTACAAAATTGGGAACCAGGGTTTCGTGATGCTTTTATATCTTTTATTGCTCGATACGGGGCTTTACGGTTTTGGATTTAGATGGATCAGTTATCCCGCCAATGTCATGATTATTCTGACCCTTTGCTCGGGTATATATGTTGTTCGTTTGATATCTGGCAATGCTTTCGTGGGACCCTTTGCCAAAAATGAAAAGCCGGTATTAAAAGCTGTTCTTACAGCTTTATGTTCGGTTTCTGTTGCGGCGGTTATCATAGTCTTGTTAAAAAACGCAGGTTTCAGTAACGCTGGTCAGATTGATGACATGAGTGCGCCGATACTATTTATTACCGCAGCCACAGGGTTAATCATTGCGGCTGTGACAGGTGTCATAAAAAGAAAACAGAATAGAGACGATGGGAAATAATCCGATAATTGAAATGATGGGATCCTCATGGTACACCGAGGCATATGAAGTAGTGTCAGGCCAGTTTGTTCAGGGCTGGCATCTTGGGGGGAATGGTTTCTTGCCCTTAACGGATTGGCGTGCATAATTGGTTTATAATCTGCGAATAAACTCAATAAGGTCTGATAAAGAAAGTATTTGAAAGGCTTCTTTTTTTGCTGCCGTAGATACCGGGACAATTATGTGCAGAATGATAATAGATGAATAGTATGCGTAATATTGTTTTGTAACCTCAAATATATTATGATTGTTTTAGATATGGTATTTTAAAGAATTGTAAATTATTAATAAAACGAGAGGGAGGCCGATAAATGTACAGTTTTAAGGACGATTACAGCGAAGGGGCACATCCGAGAATACTGAATGCTTTGACCCAATCAAACTTTGAGCAGGCCAAAGGCTATGGAGAAGACAGCTATACGCAAAAAGCGGTTGAAATGTTAAAGCAAAGGATAGGGTGTGATAACATAGATATTCACCTGATCCCGGGGGGTACTCAAACAAACCTTACTGCTATTTCAGCCTTTTTAAGACCCCACCAAGCCGCAATTGCTGCCAATACCGGCCATATACTGGTGCATGAGACAGGGGCGGTTGAAGCCACAGGGCACAAAATTATTTCGATGAAATCAGACGACGGAAAACTAACCCCTTCGCACATCAAAGCTGCACTCGATGCACATACCGACGAGCATATGGTAAAGCCAAAGCTGGTTTATATATCCAACTCGACAGAAATCGGGTCAATATATAAAAAAGCCGAATTGGAGCAGTTAAGCAGGTTCTGCAGGGAGAACAATCTGTTTTTATACATGGACGGCGCCAGGCTGGGCTCGGCTTTGAGCTGTGAAGAGAATGACCTGGAGCTTTCCGATATTAGTACACTAGTTGATGCTTTTTATATAGGGGGAACCAAGAATGGAGCACTCATTGGGGAAGCGCTGGTAATTTGCTGTGATTTACTCAAAGAGGATTTCCGTTTTCATATGAAACAGAAAGGCGCGCTTCTTGCCAAAGGAAGACTGCTGGGGATACAGTTTCTGGAGCTTTTCAGGGATAACCTGTATTTTGAACTGGCAAAGCACGCAAATAAAATGGCAGGTTTAATAAGAGATGAAATAGAAAAAGCAGGTTTCGGGTTTGTGACAGACTCACCGTCAAATCAGATTTTTCCAATTTTACCCGACCGTGTAGTCGCCGAGCTCCAGGAAAACTATGCTTTTTATGTCTGGGCGAAGATGGATGCGGACAGCTCTGCAATCCGCCTGGTAACCTCATGGGCGACAAAAGAGGAAGCGGTGTCTGCTTTTATAAGGGACATGAAGAAAGCACTGGAAAAGTATAGATAGAAAAGGCATATTGCATATAAGGATATCCTGCAGTCGCCGTTTTATGCAAAAACAATTATAATTTTTACCGGTTGTGGGGAAGGAAGGAGTTAATTATGAAAAGAAGGCGGGTAGTATTGTTAACTATCTTGATAATTGTTATAGGATTTGTCATTGCTGCGGCGGGAATTATGACATTTGCGAAAAAAGGGCTGGAACAACTTGCGCATACAACCATTTCAGACGTAGACCTTGCCGGGATGGAGGATGGTGTTTATACCGGCAGTTATAAAGCGTTTCCGGTTGCCGCCGAAGTCACGGTCAATGTAAACAACCACAAAATAACCGGAATTGAGCTGGTAAAACATAATAACGGCCAGGGAGCCCCGGCAGAGGTGATACCCGAAAGAGTTGTAAAAGCTCAAACCCTGGATGTCGATATGGTTTCCGGTGCCACTTACAGCAGCAGGGTAATCCTGAAGGCCATAGAAAACGCGCTGGAAAGCGCCGGCAAATAAGAATTTGTTTAAGGAGGCTGTCATGAAGATAGGTATGATAGTTCATTCCCATACCGGCAATACCTACTCGGTTGCCCGGAAGCTCGAGGAGAAGCTGTTAATGGCCGGACATTCGGTGAGGATAGAGCAGATAGCTCCTGTCGGTGGTGAGAAGACCAATGAAAGGGATACAACAAAAATTCAATTGATAACACATCCGGATTTATGTAGATACGATGCGCTGATATTTTGTGGCCCGGTCCGCGGAGCTTCTATTTCCCCTGTGTTAGCCGCCTGCCTGGCACAGGTTACATCATTAAAGAATAAAAAGGTAGCCTGTTTGGTCACCGAAGCCTTTCCCTACCCGTGGATGGGCGGAAACCGTGCAGTCGCACAGATGAAAAATATCTGCCAGTCCAAAGGCGGGGAAGTCTGTGGTACAGGAATAGTGAACTGGATGGGTAAGGGACGCGAAAAAAGGATCGCCAATGTGATTGAAGATTTAAGCGGATTGTTTTAGATTGTGGCAGCTTGGGGCAGTTCTAACTAATAAAAAGTGGCATGTGCCACTTTTTATTGAGGGGAGTACATTCCCTTGCTTTCCATGTATTTAAAGACCGCTTCCCCGTGTTTTTGCTCCTCCTTTTGTATATGATTTAACACATCCCGGACCTGTGTATCCCTGAATTCAAATATTGCTGTGTCGTAGGTTCCCGAAACATATTTTTCCGTCATCAGTATATCGGTGCACAGGTCCTTATCGGAAGTCTGAAGGTTTACAGCGGTATTTTGCGGTTGTTGGGACTGCTGCTGTTGCTGATTTCCGCTGCCTCCGCCCTGTTGGCTGTTCAGAGCCGGGACCTGGCCGCTAAGAAGCTGATTGATTGAGTTCAGGTGCTCCTGTTCAATTTTGGCATGGTTATTGAACATATCCCTTAACTGTTGGTCGGATGCCTGATTGGCATAATTTGAATACTTTTGGATACAAATCTCCTCATGGCTTTTTTGGTCCTCAAGCAGGGTTCTTTCTTTTGAAGTTAAATTTATATTCATAATTAACACCTCCATGATTAGTATTTTCTAAAGCAAAAAATATATCCGAACACAAAAATAATGGTTAAATATGTTATAATATTGTACACATAAATAGCCAGGAAGGGTTGTGCATCATGCATGGAGCACGAAATAAAAACTGCAAGGCCTGATGAGTTTGTAAACATTACAGGTATTGTAAGGCTGGAAGTTGAAAAAAGCGGAATCAGAGACGGGATTGCGGTTGTTTTCATTCCTCACACAACAGCCGGTGTGACTATTAATGAAAACGCGGATCCCGATGTAGTGTATGATATATTATCGGGGCTTGGAAAGGTTTTCCCGGAAAACGGGGGGTACAGGCATACTGAAGGCAATTCCCATGCACATATTAAGGCTTCGTTGATGGGTTCATCCTGTACAGTACCCATTGAGAACGGGATACTAATGCTTGGAACATGGCAGGGTATATATTTTTGTGAGTTTGACGGGCCGAGAATTAGGAAAATCCAAATAAGGATTATGGGAGACTGCTAAATGAGCGGCCAGGGACAGCCTTTAAGTATTGCACCCTATGTTCTGTTGCTTACCTGTTCCCGGCAAAAATATACTGCAAGCGGGAATAAAAAGGAGAGATAAAATGTCACCACAAAGGCTTGATACAATAATTAAAGACTATGAGAAACTGGTAAAGGGTATTAATCAAGAGGCTATTAATAATGAGGACCGTGCCTATGGCGGAATAATCCGTGCAGGGAAGGGTAAACTTGTAGAAAGTATCACACAGGCTTTGGTGGAGATAGCATGGATTACGGTGCTTAAACAGGACCCTAATCGCCTGCGTACGGATAAGAACAAGATGAAAATAGGCATTAAAGAAGGTTATGAAAATAAAATAAAAAATAATGCGGTAAGGGAATACATTAACTTAAACAGAGATAAGCTGTTTTATAGATTTGGTACAGATGTTCATGTCTATATTGATGACAAACTGGTATTGCCCATTGAATGTAAAGCGTATACCGAAAACGCCATGCTAAAAAGAATATTGTTTGATGCTGTGCTGATGAAAGAAGCCAAGGGAATTAACAAGTATTTTTTGCTCCAGCTTGAAAGCCAGCTTGGAGGAGACTATAGTAAACATAATGGTATTACTTATGGGAGCGCGTCAACCCATGTGCTTATGTCACATGTTAATGTGGATTTGGAAATAATAACCTTGCTTGAAGGGGAGCGAAAAGTTGACAGACCGATCCATAAAGCCGAATATTACAAGCCGTTAACCGTGGAAAGCCTGAATTATGCCGTCAATGTCTTTTCTGACGCTCTTAAATACTATATAAAATAAGGATAGAAGGTTACGACTGCCGGAGTTTCGACCCCGGCAGTTTTTTTCCTATTCAAAAATGGAAATTTGTTTGGAAATGTTTAAAAGCCGCTGCTCCGCCGTTTTGCAGTATTCCTCAGAGATGTCAATTCCTATATAATTTCTGTCCAGCCTGTGGGCCACTGCTGTAGCCGTACCCACCCCGTTAAACGGGTCTAAAACAACGTCTCCCTTATAGCTGAATAGCTTCAGTGCCCTTTCAACCAATTGCTCGGGAAACATTGCCGGGTGCCCGTATTCTTTCATTCGTCTTTCGGGCGCAATGCTCCATTTGGCAACAACCCATTGTTTGAATTCCTCGGCGGATATGTCGATTTTGCCGGTATCTCCCTTTTTTTTCAGGTCACCCTTGCAGAAAATCTCGATAAATTCCCAGGTATATTTCAGATATGGACTTGAAGGGCTTTTCCAGCTGCCCCATGCGGTATACTTGCAGTTATAGTTGTTCTTTTCCCAAAGGATTTCGCCCTTCCAGAGCATTCCCTTTTGAAGGAAAAAATTGCTTATAATATGATGTGTTGGTATATAATCCGAAAACAAAGGCTGTACGTTTACTATAACCCTGCCGCCATATTTCAGAACACGGATGCATTCATTAAAAATGTCAAACAGTTTCTTAAAGTATGTATCCCAGTGTTTTGCATCATGATGATTATCATAGGACAAACCGAAATTGTACGGGGGTGAAGTGATAACTATGTCAATACAGTTATCGGGCAGCTTTTTCAAAAACTCTTCACTGTCTTCACAAAGGATTTCGTTCAGATATTCTGCCGGAACAGCGGTATTCTCATTTGAAAATATATTTGGATTGGCATTATTAATGCGCTGTTTCTCCTTTTCCTTTCTGTTTGTTACTTTTCGCTCCCTGTTAAAACCAACAAACACTCTTTTTTTGCCCTTTACCCCATAGCTGCCGATGTTTTTTATGCGTTGGATTAATTCCTGTGAAAATACCGGCTCTTCAGAACCAACCGTTTTCATATAATCCGAAAATGCTTCAACATCCAGCTGCTTCAGATGAATCAACACTTTGTTATCCGAAATCTCTGCATAAATATCTTTTTTTAGGTATTTTGAATTTATATCATCAACAATACTTTGTATATTTAAGACATTTGATGTTTCATCCAGTTCTATTGAAATCTCTTTGTAGGATGGTTTTTCCATACTGATAATTCCTCTCTTTTTGATATAATTTATAAACTGCACTGAGTATGCCGGCAACCGCTCACTTCTATATTTTATCACAGCAAAATATGTAATACAAAGCAACAGGCAGACTAGTAAGAATTGATTAATAATAGTATAATACCTTAAAAGGGAGAAAGAGGTGGAAGCGTGGTTAAACTTCAAAAACCGGGTCTGTTTTTTATTTTTTCACTGATTGTTGCGATTACGCTGGCATCTGTTCTTCCTAACCGGATTTCCGGACAGGCCCGGCCTGTTGCAGAGGCTCAGCAGAAGCTTAAGGGGATTTCCGAAAACGAAAAGTCTGCTCTTGAAGGTCTCTTTATCCTTTTGCAGGAGATTGAAGAGATGGATAGGGAGCAGGCGGAGATTGAACCGGAAATACAAGCCATGCAGGTGCAAATCCAAGACGTTCAAAGGAGGATTGAGCACAGGGAAAGGGATTATGATAATCAATTGGACATTTTAAAACAGGTTCTTGTAAGCTATCAAAGACAGGGGCCTGCCTCTTATCTGAAAATTCTATTAAGCGCAGAGGACCTGACTTCTTTTCTGCGCAGCATTAATATTATAAGGGACCTTACCCGGAACACAGGTGGACTTTTGGCTTCGCTGGAGGAAGGTAAAAAGAAATTGACGGCAGAAAAGAAAAGCCTGGCGAATAGTATGGCGTTGCTGGAAGCTAAAAGGGAAGAGTTTGGAGAAGCTTTGGCCAAAAAGCTGCAGTTAAAGGAAGAGCAGGAGGCATACCTGGAATCTTTGGAGGGAGAAAGAGAGTATTACCGGGGATTGCTGGGCGATTTACAAAGCATGTGGGATGATATAAAGATTTTATTTTCGGAGATTGTGGGAGAGTTTACCAAAATTATCGGGGATGGTAAATTCCCTGTGCAGGATTTGAATTTAAGCTTTGGCTTTCTTACTGTAAAGGGAACCATTCATGAGAAAACACTAAATGATATGCTGAAAGAGCACTCAAGTCTTCCGGAGATGATATTCCACTTTTATCCCGGAAAAACTGAAATAGAAGTTCCGGAGAAGCATCTTATCCTGACGGGAACATTTTCCGTTGAGAAGGGAAGCGCTTTGAAATTCGAGGCGGAGGAGGGCAGCTTCTACGGTATGGAGCTGGGACCGGCATCCATTGAAGAACTGTTCCGGGACGGGTATTTATTGATTGACTTTAGCGGGTTAATGGGAGATATTACCTTGCAATCGGTAAAGGTTTATGAAGGTTATATGGAGTTTGTGGTAAAACCCGGCTTTTAGAAAACTGTTATGAGGGGGCAAAATATGATTGAGGCAAAGGGGGTTTCTTTAAGATACCCGGACGGAACGCTGGCGTTAAAAGGTATTGACCTGGAGGTGAAGCCTGGCGAGCTGGTGTATATTACGGGGCCCAGCGGTTCAGGAAAGACCAGCCTTTTAAAGGTTATTATGGCAATGGAATATCCCACATCCGGTTCTCTAAAGGTACTGTGGCAGCCCGTTACCAAAGGACAAACCGGGAGAATTAACCAAATGCGGAGGAGAATCGGCCCTGTCTTTCAGGAGTTTAAGCTTATTCGCGGCAGAACCGTATTGGAAAATGTCATGATGGGTATGCGGTTTTTAGAGGTTTCACCCCGGCAGATGAAGGAAAATGCCGGAAGTGCAATTGCCAGGCTGGGCCTGGCGCATAAGACCCATTCATCGGTGGAAAACCTGTCCTGGGGCGAGGCCCAAAGGGCAGCCATCGCCCGGGCGGTGGCCAGGAAGCCTGTAATCATTTTGGCGGATGAACCCACAGGCAATTTGGACCATGCCAATGCATTGAACATATTGGAGCTATTGACTTCCTTCAGGGACAAAAACACAGCTGTCATTATAACTACCCATGCAACCCATTTGATTGAAAAGCAAAACAATGCTACCTTTATACGAATGGATGGAGGAAATATTACTATAGAACGGCGGGGAAAAGCGAATGAAGAATGCCTTGTATAATACAGGTTATTTCCTGAAAGAGGCAAAGAATATTATCCGGTTGAACTGGCTTTCCAACATTTTTTCCTTTATAAGTACAGGCCTCATTCTGTTCATTTTGGCAATGGTTGTTTTCGGTTGGGGTGTCAGTAATCTATTAGTTGAAATGCTTCAGGATGAGGCGGAAATAAGCGCATACCTTGACGGGAATACCGACATTCAGCAAGCAGCCGGATTGGTTGAAACCATAAAAGGCATAGACGGGGTATGGGATGTCCGGTTGGTTGACCAAACTGAGGCCTATGGAAGGATGGAGGAAATCCTGGGGGAAGAAGCCCGCGTTTTAGAGCTTTTTGAGGAAAACCCCTTTGAAGCATTTATTGAGGTGAGGATACACCCGGATGAACTGGAACCGGCTCTGGAAAAGGTGGGAAGCCTCAAAGGCATCGGGCATATAAAGGAGAACAGAGAGGTTTTGGGGCGCATTCAAAGCATTACGGAAGGGTTAAAGAATCTAGGATATCTGGTTATGGCTGCGGTGGGCATCAGTACCATGGTCATAATATCCCATATGATACGTCAGGGAATATATAATAACAGGGTTCAAATAGACACCCTGAGGCTTCTGGGGGCCCCCGGCAGTTTTATCGGATTCCCCTTTGTGTTGGTGGGGTTGCTGCTGACCCTGGGAGGAGGCGTACTGGCGAGCGCTCTTATAGTGCTCCTGATAAACCGGGGGTATGGATATATCAGCGGTTTGATGCCCTTTATCCCGCTGCCGCCCGTGGGTGAATTGGTTTCCGGTATTATTATACTCATTGTGGCTGTCAGTGTGGTTCTTGGAATCCTTGGAAGCCTTTTCGGCCTGTCCTCCACAAAAAACACATAGGTGGCAGGTTTCCCCTTTTACCTTTTGCTATACCAGCCCGAGCAGCCTTGCTCCCTGGGCAACAATAAAGCATACGGCGATACCGGTTATGGAAGGGACCAGCAGGGAAAACCAGGTCCATTTCCAACTCTGCGTTTCTTTGCGGATGGTCCAAAGGGTGGTACCGCAGGGCCAGTGGTTTAATGAAAAGAGCATCATGCAAACCGCTGTCAGCCAGGTCCAGCCGTTGTCCACAAATAGTTGCCTCATTTCATCCAGGCTGCCCAACTCCAACATAGACCCCTTGGACATATAACTCATTATCAAAATTGGGATGACTATTTCATTGGCAGGCAGGCCCAAAATGAATGCCATTAAAATATATCCGTCCAATCCCAACAGACGGGCAAATGGGTCTAAAAGCTGCGCGCCGTGCGCAAGCAGGCTTGCACCGGAAATTACAGTGTTAGCCATAACCCATATAAGCAGACCGGCGGGTGCAGCAATTACAACTGCACGGCCCAATACGAATAAAGTACGGTCAAAAATGGAACGGAGGATAATTCTTCCCACCTGAGGTTTCCTGTAGGGCGGCAGTTCCAAAGTAAAGGAGGAGGGCAGTCCTTTCAAAATCGTTTTTGACAACAGTCTGGATATAAAGAGTGTAATAGCAACGCCCAATACAATGGCAGATAGTACCGATAACGCAGCGGCAAGGGAATTGAAAGAGCCTGCGGTACCGGCGATGAAAATACTTGCAAGGGCAATCAATGTGGGGAACCGTCCGTTGCAGGGTACAAAATTATTGGTAATGGTTGCGATTAACCGTTCCCTTGGAGAATCAATAATTCTGCAGGCAATAACTCCGGCGGCATTGCAGCCAAACCCCATGCACATGGTTAATGCCTGCTTTCCATGGGCACAGGCCTTCTTGAAATAATGGTCCAGGTTAAATGCAACCCTCGGCAAATAGCCTAAGTCCTCCAGAAGAGTGAATAATGGAAAAAAAATCGCCATTGGTGGAAGCATTACCGATACAACCCATGCCAATGTACGGTACATGCCGTATATTAGAATATCATGAACCCACTGGGGTGTGCCAAGCCAGCCAAAAAAAACGGTGAGTTGTCCTTCAATCCGAAACAGGCCGTCCGCCAGCATGGCTGAGGGAATATTGGCTCCTTGGATGGTAATCCAGAAAACAATTCCCAAAAGGGCAATCATAATTGGAATGCCAAAGGTTTTTGAGGTTAATACGCTGTCAATTCTATAGTCCAGGCCGTTATGGGTTTTGTTTTCCGAAGAAACAACTTCCAAGCTTATATTTTCAGCGGCTTTGACAATGCATGAAACAATCCGGTCCCGTAAATCTTCCGGTAAAAGATATTCCTCCTGCAATCCCGCACGAATATCCTCCGCTTTTTTTTGCAGTGGTTTGTTTCCCGACAAACCGAGATTCAGGTAATTGTCCATTGCTTCCAAAAGAGGAATGTCTCGGTCAATAAGGCGAAGGGCTGTCCATCTGCTGTTAATCTTATCGCCTGCCAAATTATTAATGTAAGGCTTTAATTCATCAATGGCTTTTTCAAGGGTTTGACCGTAATTGACTTTGGCAGGGGCAACCTTGATTTCTCCGCGGGCAACCCTTTCAACCGTGTCCTTTAATTCTTCTAACCCCTTCCCGTTCCTTGCAGAGGTGCCTACCACCGGTACTCCCAACAGTCCGGACAGTTTATTAAGATTAATGTTAATCTTCTTTCTCTTCGCTTCATCCATAAGATTTACACATACTACAACTTTATCGGTAATCTCCATTATCTGAAGAACCAGATTTAAGTTTCTTTCCAGGCATGTTGCATCGGATACAACCACCGTTGCATGGGGGCTTCCAAAGCATACAAAATCCCTGGCTACCTGTTCGTCCACAGAATTAGCCAGCAGCGAATAGGCGCCCGGCAGATCCACCAATATATATTTTCTGTCTTTGTGTGTGTATTTACCCTGGGCGCATGTAACGGTCTTGCCGGGCCAGTTTCCGGTGTGTTGATTAAGGCCTGTAAGAACGTTAAACAGTGTGCTCTTACCGGTATTAGGGTTGCCCGCCAGTGCGATGACAATATCATCGGGTGATTTCAATTCTACCTGGTACATGTCCTTTAATGCACCAAGGCATGTAGCCTGCTTTGTTAAACCCATTAAATAACCCCCCAATATTTCTGCTGTTCAGTTGATTTCAATAAGAATCTTTGATGCTTCTTCCGAGCGTAAAGCTATCACGGCTCCCCTTATCTGGTATGCCACAGGGTCCCCGGCGGGACTTTTTCTTAATGATTCTATGGTTGTATCGTATATCATTCCCAGGTCCAGCATCCTCCTTCGGGTGTTTCCCCGGGCAGTAAGTTTTTTAACTTTACCAAAACCGCCCACCGGCAATTGGTCCAGTGGAATTAAATTTGAATTCATATAAAAAAACCCCCTTTTATTAACTTTTCAACAGGTTATGTCATAAGTTAGTCGTAGGAAACTTTATTTGCCAAACCTAATAACTAGGATATGAACCGTTATTATTTCTTGTTACATGTAAAAAGGCAAAAAGGTGGGGTGAGGTATTTGAAAAAGGAAAGGGAATTTCGCACCGTCCGGGGGTATCAAATATTAAATGCAGGTAGTAGGATGTTAACTTCAAGTATGGAGGATTATCTCGAAATGATATATAGGACCTGTATAAAAAAAGGTTATGCACGTATTAACCAATTGGCGGAAAAATTAAATGTCCGTCCGTCATCAACGACTAAGGTGATCCAGAAATTAAGGGAACTGGGGCTGGTGGATTATCACAAATACGGGATTATCCAGTTGACAGAGGAGGGCAAGGCCATAGGGGATTTCCTTTTGCAAAGACATGAGATAATTGAAGAGTTTTTGGAAAATCTTGGAATAGAAGAAACCCGGCTTAAAGATACCGAAATGATAGAACACGATGTAAGTCTTAACACACTGCAGAGCATATATGTTCTCAATAGGTTCCTGTCTGAAAATCCTGATGTAAGGAAGCAGTATGAATTATTTAAATCAGGGTTCAATAAAAGTATTGACCTTATATATCCGCAATGATATACAAAAACCGTCATGATTAACGGCTTTATCCACAGTTTTGATTGAAATTGGGAATTTTTTGTTATATAATGGCTTTATTTAAACTATGCATTTTGTCAGAATATGTTTATAATAATTATTGCCGGGTATTAATGGAGCAACATTATCTAAAAAGACTGTTTATTAATTAAAACACAGCTATAACCATCTGATCTAAAGGCTTGCGGAACAGTCACAATCACGAAGACCTCCTTCAACATCACAGGGACGAACATATAAAAATGCGGTCTGGTATAAAGTCGAATGTGCTCTTAACAGGTAAGATACTTAAAGTTAGATTATTGAGTGCCTGCGTTCTGTGCTATGGCACGAAGGGGCTGGTCAAACAATGTCAAAGGATTTTTCAAGGTCAATCATTGAAATGAGCCCGATTGCCTATGCTTATCACAAGCTCATATGTAATGAAAACGGAGACCCCTGTGATTATGAATTTTTGGATGCGAATGCTGCCTACGAAAATTTCACCGGACTTAAGGCATGTGATATTATCGGCAAAAGGGCTGCGGAGATTTTTCCCCGCATCAGAGACGGGGAATCAGACTGGATAGAAATGTTTGGCGAGATTGCCATTAATGGCGGAATCAAAGAGTTTGAACAGTATTCATATCTCTTAGAGGGATATTACAGGATAACGGCATTTTCTCCCCGAGAATTCTATTTTGTGACCTTTTTCATTGAGATTGGCAAATCAGAACAAAGGCAGGAATTGAAGGCATTAAAAAGGAGCGGAGAACATCTTCGCCACATTTTGGACTCCACTGCTGAAGGGATATACGGTATTGACACCGAAGGGAAATGTACCCTGTGCAATGCCAGCTGTTTGACTTTACTGGGATATCAATACGAACATGAACTGCTAGGAAAAAACATGCATGAGATGATACATAAAAAACACCGGGATGGTACGCATTATCCGGAGGATGAGTGCAGAATATATCAGGCATTTAAAAGGGGAAAGGGAACCAATGTGGATGATGAAGTGTTCTGGAGGTCGGACGGCACATGCTTTCCGGTCGAATACTTTTCATATCCACAGTATCGTGATGGCGTCATTATAGGCGCGGTAGTAACGTTCGTTGATATCACCGATCGAAAAAAGGCGGAGCACGAGCTACGGGAAAGCGAACGCAGCAAGGCTGTGCTGCTGTCCAATTTACCCGGAATGGCCTATAGATGCAATTATGACAGGGATTGGACAATGCAGTTTGTTTCGGACGGGTGTTTTGAGCTTACAGGCTATCATCCGGAAAGCTTGCTGCATAACAGGGAAATTTCCTTTAATTCATTGATTGAACCGGAATACAGGGATGTTATATGGGATAAATGGGCTATGATACTTGCCTCAAAAAAGGTTTTTAAATTCGAGTATCCTATAATAACTGCCTCAGGAGAACTAAAATGGGTATTCGAGCAGGGGCAGGGCATTTATGACGAAGCTGGGGAGGTTAAAGCCCTTGAGGGACTGATTATCGATATAACGGATCGTAAAGCAAAGGAAGAAGAAATCCAATATTTGAGTTATCATGATTTTCTGACAGACCTGTATAATCACAGATTTTTTGAAGAGGCAAAGAAACGGTTTGATGATCAAAGCTTCCTGCCGTTATCAATAATTATCGGAGATATTAACGGTGTCAAGCTTATCAATGACGCTTTTGGTCATGGGGCAGGAGACGACCTCATTGCTAAAACTGCAAAGATTATAAGGGGCTGCTGCCGGGAGGGAGATATACTGGCCAGAACCGGAGGAGATGAATTCAGCATACTATTGCCTAAAACAGATTCCGAAACCGCCTTTGAAATAATGGAAAACATAAAAGCAGCATGTGAGGATTATAACAGCAGTATTTCGAATGATATATTCCGCCTTAACATGTCTTTGGGATACAGCACAAGGGATTCTATGGGTGAGGATGTCGATAAGGCAATAAAAGCGGCGGAAGATTATATGTACAAGCGCAAGCTTTTAGAGCACAAGAGTTCGCACAGTGCTATTTTAGCATCAATAAGGGCGACCATGCTTGAGAGAAGTCAGGAAACCGAAGAGCACGCGGAGAGGCTGATTAAGCTGACAAAAAAAGTTGGCGCACACCTTGGCCTTTCCCAGATAGAGCTTGATGAGCTGGAATTATTGGCTACACTGCACGATATCGGGAAGGTAGGCATTGATGACAGAATATTGAACAAGCCAGGAAAGCTAAACGAAGAAGAATGGGTCGAGATGAAAAAGCATCCGGAAATCGGGTACAGGATTGCAATGTCGTCCCCGGACCTTGTGTCCATTGCAGAATATATTCTGTGTCATCATGAAAGGTGGGATGGCAAAGGATATCCCCAGGGCCTGAAAGGCGAAGAGGTTCCATTGATTTCACGTATCCTTGCAGTTGTCGATGCGTATGATGCTATGACGGAGGACAGGCCATACCGAAAAGCAATGGGTAAAGAAGATGTCATTATGGAAATCCTGAACAATGCCGGTTCCCAGTTTGATTCCGATATTGTTGATATTTTTATTGATATACTTAAACATGAATAGCAGGCAAATCAGGCGTACCTATACTTATTATGGTATTTGCTATTATTAGCAGCACAGCCTGCCTATTTGGCGGCCATGCCACCATCGATTCTATACATATTTCCTGTAAGATATTTTGCATGATCCGAAGCCAGAAAAAGAATTAGATTAGCTACCTCCTCCGATTCTGCATACCTTTTCAGGGGAATAGCCTCGGTAAATGCAGACTGAACCGTTTCCGGATGCTCCGGTGAGGCCCCTGCTTCAATAGACCTCATCATACGGTTATTTACCGGTCCGGGGCACACGGCATTTATGCGTATTCCCATATCAGCGCATTCTAATGCAGCGGTTTTTGTAATGCCGTTCACTGCATGTTTTGATGCTATATAGGGAGCCATGCCGGGTGAACCAATAAAACCTGCAACAGAGGATACATTTATGATAGAGCCGGATTTTTGCGATTCCATGACCGGTATTACATATTTTAAACCGAATAATACTCCCTTTATATTTACATCCAACACCCACTGAAGGTCTTCCTGCCGGATTGATGGTATGGGAGCAACCTTACCTTCGGTGCCTGCATTATTTACAAAAATATCTATCCTGCCAAATCTGGATACAGTTTCTTGTGTGCCGGCCTTTACTTCTTCTTCCTGCCTGACGTCCACTGCCATATTTATGTAGTCTTCTTCAGGCAGCCCCAAACTTTCAGCCAGACAATTAAGTTTTTCCAGGTTGCTTTGGCGGGAGGTAACAAGGGCCAGTTTGGCACCTTGTCTTGCAAACAATGCAGCGGAAGCGCCCCCTATACCGCCTGTAGCACCGGTTATAAATACAACCTTGCCTTTAAAATCCATGTTATTACCCCTTTTCCTGCAGAATTTTCTTCTTTAGACTTTCCATCGATGAGCTTGTTTATTCACACTCTCCGCTGACAGAGAAGGGTGTTTTAAAACTCCGTTTATTGTGCTGATTCCCGGGACATGGCTATATATTGACGTCAATCTATGTATAATAATATAATTGATATATGTATGACAGGATAATATATGATAAGAATACGCAGTATTGGAGGCGCTATTATGGTAAATGCCAAGCCGAAGGCAGCTTTTATTTGTGTCCACAATTCATGCCGCAGTCAAATAGCCGAGGCGCTGGGAAAACATTTTGCCGGTGATGTTTTTGACAGCTATTCGGCAGGCACCGAAATCAGACCGCAGATAAACCAGGATGCGGTAAGGCTGGTTAAGGAGATATATTCAATAGATATGGAAAAAACGCAGTATCCAAAGCTTTTGACGGACATTCCAACCGTGGATATAGTCATCACCATGGGATGTAATGTGAGCTGTCCTTTCCTGCCTTGTAAGCATCGGGAGGATTGGGGACTTGACGATCCAACGGGAAAAAATGATGAGGAATTCAAAGCTGTAATTGTCCAGATAGAAAAGAAAGTCAGGAAACTTGCGAAAAACATACGCTTTAATTAAAACCCATGCTGTGTTATATTAAGAAAGACGAGCTAAAAAATTGCTGGTATAAACAGGACAGGCATAAACGGGGGGATAAGAGTGAGCGTCTTCATTAAGAGAATACTGGGATCGATGTTGATACTACTGGGTCTAAGCGGTATTGTACTTCCAATACTTCCCGGCTGGGTTTTCATCTTTGCCGGAATATACTTAATTAGCCCCCGAAGGCATAAAAGCATTAAGAGATGGTTAATGAAAACTTTAAAGATCAGAGGAAATGTTACTTGATAAAACACAGGGACAAACACAGGGACAGGCACCTTGTTTATCCCTTTGACATTACTCCTTCCCCGAGTACAATCCGTAGATTTTGTTAATATTAAGTACAAACATTATCCCCTTTCCGGGTTCATCAATTTTCATGGTCTCTCTGACGGAGGATACAATAGTATCGGTCAGGTCTTTTTCGGTTAGTATCATTACAATTTCCTTTTCCGGCTCCACAACTATAGAGAACAAAACGCTCTTTTCATCGATTCCCGAACCCCTTGCATTGATTATGGTAGCTCCTTTAGACCCGGCCGAAATCGCTGCATCTACAACAGCTTCGGCTTTGCCCCTATCCACAATCGTAAAAACTGCATTATACATTATATTTTTCACACCTCTTCCTTCATAGGTTTTATTATATTCACAATTGCCGGCTCCCAGGAAACTCATAACAGTAGTAGAAAAGGCTATTCCACTATCTGGCTTTTTAAAATCAAACCTTTCATTTAGTCCTTCAAGGGCTTTCATGGCGGTTTTCTCCTCCGCTATCATCAATACTATCTCTCTTTTAATATTATTGACGCCAAGAATTTCTAACAGGTGGTTTCTGACTGTCCCTTTTGCTAATAGTATCGTACCGCCGGGCACCCCACTTTTTTTTGCTGTTTTCAAAACTTTGCTTCCCAAGCCGCAGTCAACTATGACAAAGATGAGCTCGTACTTTGGCATATTGATATTATTTTCCATAGTGTTACTCTCCTTCCTTTACTGTTTGCCTCTTAAAAACGAGTCCCAGAATTTGCAGGGCAATCAATGGAGTTAACGCTACCATTGCAATTACACCAAACCCGTCAATCAATACGTCTGCCCCTTCAATGGCTCTGGCAGCGCCCTGGGCAAATGCTAATACAAAGGTTGCAGTCATAGGTCCCGAGGCCACCCCTCCCGAGTCAAAGGCTATTCCTACGAATAGCTTTGGAACAAAAAAGGTCAGGGCAATTGCTGCTGTATATCCGGGCAGTAAATAATGCCATAGCTGTATCCCGGGTATTATTATTCTTAACATGGACAGGGCTACCGCAAATGCAACGCCTATGGCCAGGGCAGATATTATTATTTTCCTTCTTATGAAGCCGCTGGTGACCTCTTCTATTTGATTTGTCAGTACATACAGCGCCGGCTCTGCCAGAATTACAACCAAGCCAAGCATAAACCCTACCGGGACAATTACCCATTTGCTTCCAAGGGATGCAATGCCGTAGCCCACTGCGCTGCCAACCTCCATAAACCCTGCATTAACTCCGGTAAGGAATAATACCAAACCGACAAAGGCATATAAAAGCCCCTTTAGTATTCTGAACAGTGCTTTATTTGAGAGCTTTAAATATATAATCTGAAGAATAATGAATAGCATTAGTAAAGGCAGCAGAGCCAAGAAAACCTCCGGAATAACAGTTGGTAATTTTTCGAAAAATGGCCCGATAACCGAAACTGAATAGGCCGCGTCCATCTCTGTGCTGCCGGTGATTCTGTCCGGTTTTGACAGAATACTCATAATAATAACTGATAAAATGGCTCCCGATGAGGCTATGGCAACCAGTCCAAAGCTGTCTTCCTCGGATGCAACCCCGCCTTTTAAAGAAGATACTCCCAGGCCCAGAGCCAGTATAAAGGGTACCGTCATGGCACCGGTGGTGGCGCCCGAGGCATCAAAGGATATGGCTAAAAACTCGGGGGATGTGAAAAAAGCTGCAGCGAAAATTAGCAAATATACTATTGTCAGAACCTTGCGCAGGGATATATTGTACACAATTCTCAATAAACCCAGGGATAACATTACTGCAATCCCTATCGATACAACAATTACTATGCTATGTTTAGATGCCATACCGCCCGTTACATTACCAACCTGTCCGGCCAATATATGCAAATCAGGTTCGGCAATCGAGATAAAAAAACCAAGTATAAGGCCGGCTATACCTATTATCCATACCTTGTTGCTTTTGGTGAGGGATGCTCCCATCAGGGCACCTATAGGCCCTACACCGATATCCGCGCCAAACAGAAATACCGAAAGTCCGAGTGTGATTAGTATTGCGCCTAATAGAAATCTTATTAATAAATGGGTTGCGAGGGGGGCAATTGTAAAATTTAATACCAATACTATTATTGTTATTGGAAGTACCGAATATAGAACTTCTTTAAATTTTCCGATAAGAATGTTCAAAAGCCCTCGCCTTCTTTCATTGTATTAGAATCCCACTTGTGTTCCTGCCTTCCGCACGGCAAATTAAGCTGTATTCACAGTTTAATTCTATAAGTTCCAAGACTGTTTTGCAAGCATGTTAAGAGCCTGCCCCCGGCACTTTTCACTATATGAACATGAACGTCAGTAAATGTTTACAATGTGAATAAAAGGAATAAAAAACCTGTACATAAACCGCCGTTAATGGACGGGTAAAACCGCAAAGCCCTTGACCCACGTGGGAAAGGAATATTTTTAGTTATAGAGGGAGAACACGGGATTTATGGCATATAAATTGCGTGACTGTATAGTACATTCCCCAAACTGAAATTACAGTACAAACCGGATCTGCAAGGATCTGTTTATTGTGTTTTACATTAACTGCGAAACATATTTGAGGGAAGGAGAGGCAAAATGGAGATAATTGTATGTATCAAGCAGGTGCCCGATACCACCGAAGTAAGGATTGACCCTGAAAAGGGGACATTGATAAGGGAAGGAATCCCCAGTATTGTCAATCCCTTTGACGAGTATGCGGTGGAAGCGGCATTGAGGATCAAAGAGGAAATGGGGGGCAGGGTTACAGTCATTACCATGGGGCCGTCCCAGGCGGTTGAAGCCTTGAGGAAGTGTGTTGCCATGGGGGCGGACCAGGCAGTACTGGTAAGCGATAAGGCCTTCGCCGGTTCGGATACATGGAGTACCTCCTATACCCTCGCCGGTGCCATTAAAGCCCTGGGCAAATTCGATTTGGTACTTTGCGGCAAGCAAGCCATTGACGGCGATACCGCCCAGGTGGGTCCGGGGATTGCCGAGCATTTAAAAATATCCCAGGTAACCTATGTACAGAAGGTATTGAATGTACACCAGGATGCGATAGAGGTTGAAAGGGGTGTTGAGGCGGGATATGAGCTGATTGAAACCCCGTTGCCCGCTGTTTTAACAATAGACAAGTCTGCCAATGAGCCCCGGCTGCCTTCCATGATGGGGACCATGAAAGCACTGAAAAAGGAGATACCGACGCTGGCTGCAGGGGATATCGGTGTTAAGGAAGGCCTGTTCGGTATGGAGGGTTCCCCTACCCGGGTCAAGCGTACCTTTACACCCCAACCGAGAAAAGGCGGCAGGATGCTGCAGGGTGAGATGGAAGAGGTATTGAATGAGCTTGTTAAAATACTCAGAGAAGAAAAAATCGTTTAGGGGAGGATTAGGATATGGCTATTAGTATCAATAAAGACGACTGTATAGGTTGTGGGCTTTGCCTTGACTCCTGCCCCTATCCCGGTGCGGTTGAAATTCTGGAGGGCATCGCCGTTATTACGGATAAATGCGTTGAATGCGGCGCATGTGTTGATTCCTGCAATGCCGGAGCCATAGAGTTTGAAGAGGGAAAAAGAGAAACAGGAATTGACCTGGAGCAGTATAAAGGCGTATGGGTATTTGTTGAACACAGGAAGGACAGGATTGCAAATGTCACGTTGGAACTGCTGGGCGAAGGCAAAAAACTGGCAGACCAATTGGGGCAGCAGCTGTCAGGCGTTCTGATAGGAGACAACGTGGAAGACCTGGTAAGGGAATGCTTCGCCTATGGAGGCGATAAGGTTTACCATGTGGATGGGGCGGTATACGGACACTATTCGACCGGACCCTATACAGCAGCCTTTTCACAGCTGATCAAGAAATATAAGCCTAACATTGTGCTGTTTGGTGCTACCCATGACGGAAGGGATTTTGCCGCCAGGATTGCAGTCAGAATTTATACAGGTCTTACCGCCGACTGCACAGAGCTAACCATAGACCCCGAGACCGGACTGCTCAATCAAACCCGGCCGGCCTTTGGCGGTAATGTCATGGCAACTATTCTGACACCAGAGCACAGGCCGCAGATGGCTACCGTAAGACCTAATGTAATGAAGAAACCAGAGCCGGACTATGGCAGGACCGGCGAAATAATAAAATTTGACGCTGAAATCACCCGGAAGGATATTTTTTACCAAATCAAGGAAGTGGTGGAGCATACCGCAAAGACGGTGAACCTTGAAGAGGCAGACATAATAGTTTCGGGAGGCAGGGGGATTGGCGGTCCCGAACATTACCATCTTATAGAGGAATTGGCCGAGATTCTGGGCGGTGCCGCCGGCGCATCCCGAGCGGTGGTGGACGCCGGATGGGTGCCTCATTACAGGCAGGTTGGCCAAACCGGAAAAACAGTAGCCCCCAAGCTATACATAGCCTGCGGGATTTCGGGGGCAATCCAGCACCTTGCAGGAATGCAGACCTCGGATTTTATCGTGGCTATTAACAAGGACCCGGAGGCCCCGATTTTTAAGGTGGCGAATATAGGGATTTGCGCTGATCTTCATCAGGCTCTGCCTTACCTGAAGGAACGCTTTAAGGAGCTGCTGGGCTAAACCGGGAACACCCCGGCAATGCGACAGAGGGACGGTTTTAGATTGCCGCGCTGCTGTAACAGCGATGAGTGGTCAGAAGAGAAGACGTCCTGACCCGAGAGCTTATCAATCGGGGACATTTTAGAAAGGAGGTGCCCGGATAATCCGGGGAAATTATGAAAAAGTCTGTAATCGTCAGTGCTGTCAGGACACCGGGAGGTAAATTCGGAGGAAAAATGGCAGGTCTGGAAGCGCCGAAACTGGGTGCACTGGTTGTAAATGAAGCGGTAAAAAGGGCTGGAATACCGGCGGAGGCAGTTGATGAGCTTATCTTCGGCTGCGGATGGCAGGCCGGGATTGGTGCCAATGTGGCCAGGATATCCAGTGTAAACGGAGGACTGCCCCATGGAACAACCGCCTATACAGTCAACTTAAGGTGCGGCTCCAGCCTTAAGGCAGCAATTATCGGAGCATCTGCAATCATAAGCGGAGATGCGGATGTCTTGGTTGTAGGCGGGACGGAATCATCTTCCAACGTTCCCTATGTCCTTAAGGATGCCCGCTGGGGGCAAAGGATGGGGGATAAGCAGGTTTATGACGTACTTCACAAAGATGGTTTTATGTGTCCGCTGGCCGGGATGCTGATGGGGAATACCGCCGAGCTGCTGGTGGATAAATACCAAATATCCAGAGAGGAGCAGGATGCCTTTGCGGTGGATAGTCACCTCAAAGCCCTTAAGGCTATGGGGGAAGGCAAATTCAAGGAGGAGGCTATGCCGGTTGAAGTAAAGGCTGGAAAGACAACCGAGATATTTGATCAGGAGGAGATACCCAGAAGCAACATTTCTTTGGAAAAAATGGCCAAACTCCCGCCGGTCTTCAAAAAGGATGGAACTATTACGGCGGGCAACAGCTGCGCAATGTGCGATGCGGCATCGGCTATGGTAATGATGTCGCAGGAAAAGGCCGGAGAGCTGGGTATTAAACCTATGGCAGCCATTCGCTCATACGCAACGGCGGGTGTTGATCCCAAATATATGGGTATAGCTCCGGTGGAGGCTGTCCCGATGGCTTTGAAAAAGGCAGGGATGACCCTTAAGGACATCGACCTCATAGAGCTTAATGAAGCCTTCGCCGCACAATATCTGGCGGTGGAGCGGGAGCTGAAATGGGATAGGAGTAAGGTGAATGTTCATGGTGGCGCTATCGCCCTTGGTCATCCCGTTGGAGCAACAGGAGCCAAAATACTAACTACGCTTCTCTATGCGCTTAAGACCTATGACAAGCAGGTGGGTATGGCCACCCTGTGCGTTGGCGGTGGCCAGGGTGTAGCCATTATCGTGGAAAGAGTTAATTAGTTGGCAGTTGGTAGTTGGTATAGCGGCATCCATCATCTGCACTGCGTAAAGCACGCCGACCCGTAAGGATATCAATCGGGGACATTCCGCAGCAAGGAATTCTAATGGGGACATTCCTTGGCCATAAAGGAATACCAACTATGAAGGTATGTCCCCTGACCTTATTGAAAGCGGTGTGTCCCCTTTCCGCTAATTGAACTCGATGGCTCCGGGAACTCCGAAAACTCGCCTAACGGCTCAGACACTTGGAAATTCTACTCCTTCGCCATCTGCGTTCCTTTTAACTTTGCGTGTCAATACTCCGTTTCAGATGATTAGATGCCTTTTGTAAGACAGCTAGCAACTGATAATTGTTAATGAGGAGGATGGTAAATGGATATTAAAAAGGGATTAGTTCTGGGTGCCGGGACCATGGGCAGCGGAATTGCCCAGGTTATGGCCCAGAACGGTATTGATGCCGTACTTGTAGACGTTAAGCAGGAGATTGTACAGGGAGCATTAAACAAAGTTGAAAATGGGATGATGAGAAGGGTAGAAAAGGGCAAGATGACCCGGGAGCAGGTTAGAGATATAATGTCAAGAATTACCGCTTCCACCGATATTGAGGCTGCCGCAGGCTGCGATTTTGTAATTGAAGCGGTGCTCGAAGACGTAAAGCTCAAGAAGGAGGTATTTTCCAAGCTGGATAAGCTCACCAGGGAAGATGTCATCCTTGCAACCAACACAACTGCATGCTCCATTTCCGAGATTGCTTCGGCTGCCAAAAATCCCGGAAGGGTTATTGGCATGCATTTTTTTAATCCTCCGGTGGTCATGAAGCTGGTGGAGATTATGCCGGCATTGCAGACCCTGCCCGAAACGGTTGATAAAACCCGCGCTTTTGCGGAATTCCTGGGGAAGGAACCGATTGTCACCGTTAAAGAAGGGATAGCCGGTATTGCTTCAAGGGTGCTTGCGGCGCTTTTGAATGAAGCGGTCTGGGTTCTGGAAGAGGGTATAGGTACGGCGGAGGACATAGACAGGGCAATGAAACTGGGAGCAAACCAACCGATGGGACCGCTGGAGCTAATCGACCTCATTGGTATAGACATACATCTGGCCAAAACAGAGACCCTATACAGCAAACTGGGGGATGCCAGATACCGCCCCTGCTATCTGTTAAGAAAAATGGCGGCTGCAGGATACCTGGGACGTAAAACAGGCAAAGGGTTTTATGACTACGGCCAGAACCCTGCGGTTCCGACCAGGCTCTAATTAAACCAAATTGATGGAGGGATGGATAGATGAACTTTGATTATACACCTGAACAACAAGCGGTAAAGGGCATGATGGAGGAATTTACCGCAAAGGAAATAACCCCCTACGCTGCCCAATGGGACAAGGAAGAGACATTCCCGTGGGATGCGGTCAAAAAAATGGGTGGTCTGGGCATATTCGGCACAGCCCTTCCGGAGGAGTACGGCGGCAGCGGCCTGGACGCCATCTGCCATGCCATAGTAGCGGAGGAACTGGGAAAGGGCTGCTCGTCCATAAGGGGGATCTATTCGGTGCAGATTTCTTTAGTGGCCAAAACCATAGCGGCATATGGCACGGAGGAGCAAAAGAAAAAATACCTGCCCGGTATGGCTGCCGGCAGCATATTGGGCTGTTTTGGCCTGACAGAGCCAAATTCGGGCAGCGACGCTGCGTCAATGTCCACTACTGCCGTTGAAGACGGCGGCCATTATATACTAAACGGCGGCAAAATGTGGATTACCAACGCCGGGGTTGCCGATGTTGCGCTTATCTTTGCCAAAACCGACAAGAATGCAGGCGCAAGAGGTATAACAGCTTTTTTGGTAGACAAGGATACCCCTGGTTTTTCTACCAAGGATATACATGAAAAGATGGGGCTTAAGGCTTCCAATACCGCCGAGATTATCCTTGACAATGTAAGGGTGCCCAAGTCGGGCGTTCTGGGCACGGTGGGCAAGGGCTTTGGTATCGCCATGGCAACCCTTGACAATGGCCGGTATACCGTTGCTGCCGGCTGTGTGGGAAGCGCCCAGGCGGCCATGGAGCATGCGAAGAAATATGCGAAGGAAAGGATTCAATTTGGCAAGCCCATAGCAGCGCATCAACTGGTACAACAATTAATCACCGATATGGCGGTGGACATCGAGTGCGGCAGGCTGCTGGTCTACAAGGCGGGACATGTCAAGAACAAAGGCCAAAGGTCCACTAAGGAAGTTTGTATGGCCAAGTACTACTGCAGTGAGATGGTGAACAGGGTAGCCTATAAAGCAATACAGGTATTCGGAGGATACGGATTTTCGGGCGAATACCCGGTGGAAAGGATATACAGGGATGCCCGTATCAACACGTTGTATGAAGGAACTTCCCAGATACAACAGCTTATCATCGGCAACTTTGAGCTTGGTGTGCAGGCATTTGTATAATTAGGAGGTGTGTGCGTTGTTTGAACTGCTTATCTATAAAAAGGAGGCACCCCTTGCCTTTATTACCATAAACCGTCCCCAGGCGATGAACGCCCTTTCGAATGCTCTGGTTGAAGAATTTGACAAAGCCTTTGACCTGGTGGAACAGGACGATGAGATAAGGGCGCTTATTATTACCGGTGCCGGTGAAAAGGCTTTTATGGCAGGGGCCGATATAAATGAACTCAACGACCGGGATTTTGTACTGGGCCGACAGCAAACAAGGCGGCGTCAGCAGGTTTTCAACAGGATTGTCGAGATGAACATTCCTGTCATTGCCGCCGTAAATGGTTTTGCACTGGGGGCCGGGTTGGAACTGGCTATCGCCTGTACCCTGAGGGTGGCCTGCCAGGAAGCGCGCTTCGGCGCTCCGGAAGTCAACCTTGGTATAATACCGGGGGATGGCGGTACGCAGCGTCTTCCAAGGCTGATAGGTTTCGGAAGAGCTATGGAAATGGTTTTGACGGGGGATTTTGTCGATGCCGGGCAGGCCTATAGTATTGGCCTTGTTAACAAAGTGGTTGACCGGGAGGAATTGATGGAGGCCGCCAAAAAGCTGGCGTCTAAGATTGCCTCCAAGGCTCCGTTGGCCATACAGTGTGCCAAGGAGGCGCTCAACCGCTCGATGGAAGTTGGGCTTTATGAAGGATTAGCCCACGAGTCCTATCTTCATGCCTATACCTGTGCCACCCAGGATAAAAAGGAAGGGGTGGCCGCGTTTCTCGAGAAAAGGAAACCGGGCTTCCAGGGTAAATAAAAGGGACTTTTCCCAAAGACTATAATATATCCAAGGTGTTTATTAATATTGTAAATCAATATTAATAAACACCTTAAATTATCAATAATGCAAAATAGTCTGGGAGTGGATTAGTGATGACGCCGGAGGTGGCACGGTTTTGCCGTTTCACGCTTTCCGGGACAAGGGGTTTGTCCCTCCGGCCCGTTACTTGATTTTCACAAATATATAGAAGTCCACGGATTCGACTTCTAACTGGTCGTTCAACCTGTCCTTCCAACCGTTTATACTCTTGAACACATAAAGCACCTTAACGTTTTGGGTTTGGTCTTTATATGACATTTGGCCGGTATTCATAGGTTTGTTATCATCCAGGTTTTGATACAGTCGGGATATTAATTCCGACAGATTTGCACTGTAAACTCTCTGCCCTTCTTCCATAATCTGAAGCTCTTTGGTATCGGCAGAATAGGAAACGGAAACAGGTCCGACGGCGCTGTCCATACCGGCATGTTTAGAAATTGTGAAGTTTGCAAAGTAGTCGTAGTCTCCAATTTCAATTGGCATGTTATCCTCTGTCAGGTAATAACGAAAATATTCTTTTGTATTTGAGCCTCTGAGGTCATAATTATATTCAAATCCAAACAACTCTTCCGTCTGATCTGTGGTGAAACCGTCAGGCAGGTATTTGAGGTCATTCAAATCGTGGTATCTGCCAAAATATCTGATGATGGCACTGATTTCCCGTTTATCCTCCATAGATAAGTCCTCTGAGGGCAGGGCAATATTACCGTCTCGAATCATTTCATGTCTTTCTAATATGTTCTCAAACCTCATGTTTTGGCTCAACCGTGAAATCCCATAGGCGCTCCACGGGCCTGTTACCGTCAGAACTGCCACAAGGGCCAGCGAAACGGGGAGGAGTATATTGCGCACATCCTTTTTGACAATGTAATATATAAAACTTCCCGCCACCCACAGACCCGCAGCCATGACAAAATACCTGTTTTCGGTTATACCGTAGGCATTAATCCTGATACCCATGGAAACAAACATCATTGCCAGAAGGGGTATAATTAGTTTCGGGTAAAACGAAACAAAGGTATTAACCCACCTGTTTATTTTGCGCAGCGGGAACACAAAGAACAGGACAAGGATGCCGGCGAAGGAATACCACAGTACAAGGTGTGAGACCAGCCCGTCGGGCCACTGGCGGGTGAATACTATCTTGGCAAAGTAAACGTACAGTATGGTGGAATACGCAATCAGCAGCGGCATTACAATATAAAGAAGCAGTACCTTAAACACCACAGGGAAACTTTCCTGGTGTACCTTTTCCTTGTGACCGGGTATATCAGCAAGAAAATATGCCGGGGCGAATACCCCTGCAACAATCAGCCAGATATCGAAGTACAGTTTGCTGGAGATGTCCAGCAAAAAGAGAGCATTTATCGTGAAAAGCATGGCAGCAAGGCCTAGAAACAATACCGCCGAATACAGATAGGTAATGAAAAAATTTGTAAGCAGCTTTATTACATAGAGTTCATAGTTATCTTTTTTTAAGAAATACGGGATGAATGTAAATGCCAAATACAAAGCTATGCTGAAGGCTGTGTACCTGGTGACCGATACCATTTCGAAGTCCTTGAGCAAAAATAAGCAGTACAAGAGCAATCCTCCGGCGGCACCGGCATATACAAGCGCTTTAACAGCTGTTTTTAAAGCGGGCATTCTTTCAAACAGGGTTTTCATGCACAGGGATACCGGTATGCCCAAAGCCAGAGTCATCGCAATGCGCCTGAGCATTTCCCTTGCGTCAGCGGTCAGGTCGAAGCCGAAATGGTTTGTGTATATTAGAACCGACACTACCGAAGCGGCCAGCAGTATTGCTTCGGGAAATCGTTTAAGGCTGGATAAAAGCTTACCAATAAGGGTTTTACAAAGTGCAGTAATTCTGTTATTCATGCCCGTCAGTCCCTTCTAATGCGACAGGTGACCGTTGACAAACTGCCGCATTTTGAATATTATTGCGATTTTACCGTTACATACCCCTTAATAGTGCGCTAAGTAAATAGGGCAGTACAAGCGCTGCGCAAATCAGTATCGCAAGGGCCCTGGCAATTATCTTTTTTTTGTTCATTAATCTTTCCCCCCGGTTTATCAAGCTTTTTATGTTGCCGTGTTAATGCATTCCAGGTTTAACTTTAACGGAATGGCGGTCAACTATTTTTGTTATCCATATATATGAAAAGGTAAACAGCAAAGCCGCTGCAATACGGCTTCCAACAATCACCAATCCGTTGGCGCCAATGGCGGTAAAAACAATCGTTTCCTCAACAACTCCATGACATATTCCTACAAACAAAAACAGCACGTTTATCTGGGTTTTTGTCATGTTTGCATCTTCCTGTATTTGCATTATAACCCCTGAACCAAGTACTATACCGGTGAAAACTCCTATTATGAGTCCAATGGCGGATTCCCCCGGCAGTCCGAGGAATTTTGTGAAGCTATGGGAATGATCTGCAATTTTCTCCAGCCAGCCTATATCCTTCAGACATTCAATGGCTATAAGCAAAGGGATAATCACTAATACAATCCTTAATATGGTTGAATAACTCGAGCTGAGGGTTTCGAGTAAAACCTTTGACCAATCCATAATCATACCCCCGGAATAACAAAGTTCAGAATAAAACCTGCAAGTACTGCAGCAGCAACCCTGGAACCTGCATTTAAAAGGCCGTTGGCACCGCTCTTGGCAACGATTGCAGTTTCCAATACCAGGACATGGCTGATGCATAGGACAGTGCTCATAATAGTAAGCTGCTTTGCTGTCAAATCCAGTATTACCATTGCAGCAATGCCACTATAGACTGTAACCTGTCCGAACAGCAATACAAGGGCTCCTTCCCCCGGCAAGCCAATATAAGCCATATAGGGGGCAAAGAAATCCGCAATCCTGACAAGCCACCCCGAGTGCTCAAGTATCTTCATAAAAAAGATTGAAGGTATAATGTACTTTAACAGACTTAAAACTAATTTTACTGCTTTGTTCCACCCGCGTAAAACGGTTTGTTTGGTAATCATAGTATGTATCCTCCATAATTGATGTCTCATAAGACAAATATATCTTTAAGTAATTCGTTGCAGTGTATGATTCTCCTTCTTTAATTATTCCATACAAAATCAGGGAACCACATTTTATTACTATATGCTTTTTGCATCTTCTGACATAATCAAATTTAGGTTATACTAGTATACATAGCATACCGGGTTATAAAAAAGGAGGGCACGAAAGGTGGCTAAAGTTGTTATTAAGGATTGCGGGGATTACCGTCCGGACTTGATAAAGAGCCGGATTGATGCCGGAATGGAGCCTCTGGGAGGCTGGGAAAAATTCGTGCAATCAGGGATGAAAGTGCTGCTGAAGGTTAACCTGATTGGTCCTAAAACCTCCGATTCGGCCGCTATTACACATTCGGAATTTGTGAGGGCTGTTATAAAGATTTTGAAGGAACGCGGATGCACTGTCTGGATAGGCGATAGCTCGGGAGGAGCTATCGCGGGTATGGCCCCTACCGCCCGGAGTTTTGACGTTTCAGGCCTTGGGAAGACGGCAAAAGAGGAAGGGGCGGTCATAAAGAATTTTGACAGGGAAGGGGTAGTCCAGGCAGAGACTACTGCGGACAATACAGGAAAAATGTATATAGCAAAGCCTATGTTTGAGGCCGACCTGGTGATAAACCTGCCCAAACTTAAGACCCATTCGGCGGGAATATATACCGGTGCCGTCAAGAACCTTTTTGGCTGCATACCCGGCCTCAAAAAAGCCGGTTACCACCGTATGGCTCCAAACCCAAAAGATCTGGGACTGGTGATTGCTGATATTCACCGGGCTGTTAAGGTTGAGCTGAATATTATGGATGGAATTGACGCCATGCATGGAGAAGGGCCGACAGCAGGACAGGTCTATCATGCGGAAAAAATCCTTATAAGTACAGATCCCCTTGCGCTGGATGTAACAGCAGCTGCAATGCTTGGTTTGGATATTACGGACATTCCGATTTTGGTAAGTGCCCGGGAAAAAGGGATAGGAGAATCCGATATGAAAAAAATCCAGATTGCCGGGGACTACAATACACCGCCTGGTCTTCAGGGTTTTAGGCTTCCCAAAAGATACAAAAACTTCAGGCGGGGTAATTATACCGCTCTGGTGAAATTAATAGATTTTTTAAAGACAAGGCCAAGAATTAACACCGGAGTGTGCAAACACTGCGACATGTGTGTTGAAAGCTGTCCGGTGGGGGCTATTAACAGAGAGACCAAAATGATAGACTATAATACTTGTATAGAATGTATGTGCTGTCATGAACTCTGCCTGCATAAAGCGGTTGAATTAAGAAAGGACAACCGTTTTGCCGATGTCCTTATCCGGCTTTACCGCGGAAAGTACAGATAGGAAAAGCAAAAAATATGCTTTGCTGGCGGGAAAAAGGGAAAAAGTATAGTATCTTGTCGTCAACCTGTGGAGCTACTATAATAATATAGAGGCGAGGTCATAGTATGATTGATTTTAAAAAGATTGAACCGGAGGACAAACAATGGATAGACGGGCTGCTTGCACCGGCCGGCATAAGGAGCTGCAACCACAATTTCACAAACCTTTTTATATGGTCAGATACTTTTAATCATCGTGTGGCACGAATAAACGATTATCTTGTGGTTAAAGGCGGTAAAACCGGCGATATTCAGAGATATCTGTATCCCGCAGGTACCGGTGACATCAAGCCCGTAATAACTGCCATGAAGCAGGATGCAGCCGACTGCGGGCACGGGTTTATGCTCATGGGTCTGCTGACGGAAAATGTCACAGAGCTTGATATGCTGTTCCCGGGCAATTTTGAATTCAGGAAGAGGCGGGACGGCTTTGACTATATTTATCTTTTGGAGAAATTAGTATCTCTGCCGGGAAGAAAACTCCACGCCAAACGAAACCATATCAATTATTTTAAGGGGAACAGAGACTGGAGGTTTGAGCATATTACCCCTCAAAATCTGCCCGAATGCAGGAGGATGAATGATGAGTGGTATGTTAAGAAGGGGTATAGGGATAACAAGGGGCTTATTGACGAGCGATACGCAGTTGACCGGTGTTTTGATAATTTCTCTGTGCTGGGATTAGAAGGCGGGATACTTCGTTCGGACGGCAAAATCATTGCCTATACCATGGGGGAAATACTGAATTCAGATACCTATGTCATACACATAGAAAAGGCCTTTGGCGGTATTAGGGGAGCCTATCAGATGATAAACCGCGAATTTGCTTATTATATAAAGCATAGGCATCCCCATATGCTTTATGTAAACCGTGAGGACGATATGGGAAGCAAAGGATTGAGAAGGGCAAAGCTGTCCTATTATCCCGACAGGATGGTAGAAAAGTATACCGCCGGATATATAGGAAAATAACCGGCAGCGGGGGTTAATATGTTTGAAATCAGAACGGCGAAAAAGAGCGATACACAGCGTCAAAAGGAAATATGGAAAGCTTGCTTTGGAGATAGTAATGAGTATATAGACTTTTACTTTGCCAACAGATACAGGGAGAATGAAACCCTGCTGCTGCTTTGGAATGGTAATATTACTTCCATGCTAACCATGATCCCGGTGCGGGTGATAACAAGCGATGGCCGGAGCCTTCCCTCTGCCATGCTGTATGCCATAGCAACCCATCCAAAGTACCAGGGAAGGGGATTGGCAACCCGGATAATGGATTTTAGCGACAGATACCTTATGGATAACAATAACCGGTTGTCGCTTCTTGTTCCGGCGTCCGACAGACTTTTCGACTTTTATGGCAGACGGGGATATATAAACGGTTTTTTTATAAAGGAGGTTACCATAACCGATGATGCTTTTAAGGATATTAGGGAAGATGCAGCCTTCCGGTCATTTATTACGCCCGCCTCACCAAAAGGTTATAACCGCAGACGGGACGAGCGGCAAAATGGTGGCCTTTATGTTGCCTATGGCGACGGGGAGATTGCCTACCAGAAAAAGCTGTCAAAAAGGACGGGAGCCGATATCTACACAATAGAAATTGACGGAACCTGTGGCTGTGCGGCGGCAGAAAGGATAAACGCCGGCAGAGTGCTTATCAAGGAATTGCTTATGCCCGAAAGTTTTGTCTACAGGTCGGTGGCACTAATTGCAAAGCTTCTGCCGGCAAAAGAATATATAGTGAGATTGCCCGCAAACCAAAGCCAAAGTCTTTGCGGTGAGATCCGCCCCTTTGGTATGATAAAACCGTATGGCCAATCAGGTGATGAAATGCTCCATGATGAAGCCGGATATCTGGGTATAGCCTATGATTAAAAGCACAGATAATGTGAATATCGGTATTCGGGCTTATAATAAAGCTGATGGTTGAACAGGATATGCTTCAGGAGCAAATAGAGCCGCTTATTGACAGTCAGCTTAAAGTTATGTTCAATGGAATTATGAGCAGGAAGGAGGTCATGTAAAATGAAAAATGGGGGTAGAAAAATGAAAACGTTAATAGCGTATTCCAGTAAGTACGGCTGTACGGAAAAGTGCGCCACAGCTCTTTCGGAGAAACTGTCAGGGGAGACTGATTTATTTAATCTGAAAGGGGGCAGGTCGGTGGACCTTAACCAATACGACAGGGTTGTTATCGGGGGGTCAATATACATGGGCAAGATTCAAAAACAGGTCAGCAGTTTCTGTTCCAAGAATCTCAATCAGCTTATGGACAAAAGGATAGGCCTCTTTATATGCTGTATGGCTGAGGGGGAAGATGCAAAAAACGAGCTGGACGGTGCTTATCCCCAGGAACTGTTAAAGGTTGCCGTTGCGAAGGAGTATTTCGGAGGGGAATTTATATTCAAGAAAATGAACCCCATGTACCGGTTGATAGTGAAAAAGGCGGCCAAAACCGACAGGGATGTATCCAATATACTGGAGGAGAATATAAGCACTTTTGCAGGGCTTATTAATAATGCATAAGCCGCCAATACAATATTTTCAATTCAGAAACGGGGTAAATCAATATCATGGAGCACAAAAGAACAATAAGTATTTTGGTTTTATTCATAGTTGTATTATCGCTGGCGGCCACAACTGCCGGGATATTCTCTAACCAAGGCCCCGGGCCCTTTGAACACGAAACGGTTCGCGGCCGCACTGTTGTGATATACGGTAAAGGAATATACAGGCACATGTCGATGGATGTAGCGCCCCAGGGTATAGCCCAGGATGTGGTGACACTGGGTATTGGCATCCCAATACTTGTAATCTCACTATATCTGTCCGGAAAGGGTCTCTTTAAGGGCAGGATACTGCTTGCGGGTACCCTTGGATATTTCCTGGTTACATACCTTTTCTATATGATTATGGGGATGTATAATGAATTCTTCCTGGTATATGCAGCACTTACCTCATTATGCTTCTTTGCATTTTTGCCGGTGGTATTTTCACTGAACATAAATAGTGTAAGTTCATATTTTAGTGATAGACTGCCCGTGCGGTTTTTAGGCGGTTTTCTTTTGTTCAACTCACTGGCAATAGCTGCGCTGTGGCTTGGCGTTGTTGTGCCGCCGCTGCTTAAGGGTACCATTCCGGTGGAGGTGGAGCACTATACCACTTTGGTTGTTCAGGGGATGGATTTGAGTATCTTGCTTCCCGCAGCCTTTGTATCCGGAGTGCTGCTTATAAAGAGAAGGCCCTTTGGGTATATGCTTGCGCCGGTATATATGGTCTTTCTTAGCATACTGATGACAGCCCTTGTGGCAAAGATGATCGGGATGTCCATGGTGGGGGTGAACGTAGGGCCTCCGCTAGTGATAATTCCGATAATTGCGTTGATGTCAATTTTTTGTGCAGGCTTAATTCTAAAGAATGTAAAGGAACCGGGCCGGTAATATCCGATAAGTATCAGGAATGCATAATTGGGGATGGTTTTGTTGAGGTTATCAATAAAACTGTCTCCAATTTTTTCATGTAACGTTTTGGGGTGTTTAAACGTTAGAATAGATGAATGGGGACACACCGCTTTCAATAAGGTCAGGGGACACACCTTCATAGCTGGTATTCCTTTATGGCCAAGGAATGTCCCCATTAGATTTCCAGCTGCGGAATGTCCCCGATTGATAAGCTTATGGGTCAGGGACACACCGCTTTCAATAAGGTCAGGGGACACACCTTCATAGCTGGTATTCCTTTATGGCCAAGGAATGTCCCCATTAGATTTCCAGCTGCGGAATGTCCCCGATTGATAAGCTTATGGGTCAGGGACACACCGCTTTCAATAAGGTCAGGGGACACACCTTCATAGCTGGTATTCCTTTATAGCCAAGGAATGTCCCCATTAGAATTCCAGCTGCGGAATGTCCCCGATGATGGAAGAAATCTGGCCGGGGGAGAAGGGAACAAAATTATGTTTGGAATGGATAAACCAAAAAAAACGCAACAATATGACGTAAAGTCCATAGAGGAAATATGCAGTGCAACGTGGGAGCCATTATACCGGTATGTATATTTCAAAGTTCAAAACCGCCAGGAAGCGGAGGATATTACCCAGGAGGCATATGTCAGAGTGCTCTCCTATTCGCATAAAGGGGCTTCCCGGCCTGAAAACTTCATTGCCTATCTAAAAACCACGGCACTAAACGTAATACGGGACCGGTGGCGCAAAGACAAACGCCGGGGAACCGAAGTGGATCTGGAAACGATAAACCCATTGGAAGCGGCAGTGGAGGACCTCTCCGAAGAAAGCAGCAGGAGAATACTTATTGAAAATTCACTTAAAAGGCTTGGACAGGATCAGCGCAGGGTAATAGAGTTAAGGATTATTAAGGGATTTTCGGTGGCCCAGACAGCCGGAATGATGGACAAAACAGCATCCGCTATCCGTGTATTGCAGTACCGGGCGTTACAGACCCTTGCAAATATCCTTGAAGAGAACGATTAGTAAAAGGAGGCGCCAATCAATGAAAAACAAAGAGCGCAAACTATCCGAATATATCGACAAACTTAATGCCGGACAAAAACCTGAACAGCATGGGAAGCCAACTGATAAGTCTGAATTAGAGAAGCTCTGTGAAACGGTAAGGAAGGTCCGCAGTTTAAAGGAGCCTGACATGCCGGCAGGCGATTATCCTGCGAGACTGGCGGCATCAGTTAATAAAGGATTAATTCGGAACAACCCTGAAAATAATAAGAAACGTATTTGGCTGACCGGTATGGCCGGTGTTGCTGCAATACTGGTCATGGCCGTTATGCTGAATTCAATCCTTCCCTTTGGCGGAGCCAGTATTGTACACGCTATGGAAGAGGCCTTCCGGGAGGTTAAGGCTTACCACGGTACTCTTGAAATTGTGCAGACCAATGCCAAGGGGGAGCAAAGCCTGCAGGCAGAACTGGAGGTATGGGCCAATAAAGAGGGGTATTACTATATAAAGGGGTTGGAGGGTTGGCAGAAGGGTATAGTTACCGCAAACAACGGCCAGCGTAAGTGGCAGGTCCGGCCAGACCGGGAGGAAGTCCATGTTTTCCCTGCCTTCCCTGACGCCTATCGTTTTACTTTTGAACTGGGAAAAGAGATCCAACAGGTGAAAAATGCGCTGTCGGCCAAAGTAGTCGGAGAAGACACGGTAGCCGGCAGAAAGGCTGATATACTGGAAATATCTCCCCATAACGGAAGGGCTTACCGGATATGGGTTGACAAAGAAACAAAGCTGCCGCTGCAAAAGCAATCTGCGATGCAAAATGCGCTGCAGTATACCATAACCTATACACAGATTGATTTTAGCGGCTCAATACCCGATGAGTTTATTGCATACAGTGTACCCTATGGGTATAAGGAAATTGACACAAACCCGGAACAGTTGGTAAACAGTGTGGAAGAGGTCCGGGAAATTATCGGGTTTAATCCCAGACCACCCGAAAGCATACCGGCAGGTTTTGACCAGGACGGAATAGCGGTAGCACCCGGTGCCGGCCTGTCCAAACTATATTACCTTGAGCAGGATAAGGGTGACAGGGTTATAGTTGTGCAGGGCAGACCCGTTGGTGAGTTTAACGCAGCTCCAACAGCAGTCCTGGGAAAGGCTGATAACAATATAGCAGAAATCCAGTCACCGGTCTATGAGGATTTAGGTATTCTCGGAGGTGGAGCGCTGTATGCGGGCATAACCGATATAAGCTCTATCCGCTGGCGGCAGGATGGATATGAATACGCCGTTGTCGGCAGTGCTCCGCTGGAGAAATTGGCTGTATTTGTACACAGCCTTACCGGTGGCAGCTTTGAAATGCCGTCTGCTGATGACCAGACTTCGGACGCTCCAAGGATAGAGGTCCCGGTTGACCTGGAAGTGGAGCAAAGCAGCCAGAAAGGCGTTGACGCGGGAAGCTCCCCATGGAGACTTGACCCTGCCTTTGTTGCCCAGGTGTTTGTAAGCCTTGAGATGTCACCAGGAGGTATTACCGGAGAGTATCCTGTCGGATATGAGGAACTGGAAGTTATCCGAAATAACGGTAAAGACGCAGTGGTCGAGGTAAGCGGGGACAAAACTCCTATAAGGAGAGTGTATCTGAAGCGGCTTATAAGGCAGGATTCCACAGGTATATGGACTGTGATTGGGTATGACCCTTCAGACAACGAATAGGTTAAACGGAACCAAAAAATAATTGTGCCGTCAAAACATTATTGAGGGCATACCGCAGCAGGGAAGCCGGGTGGGCTAAAGGAGGACTATTAAAATGCGCAGCAAAAAAATATTTATTGGTGTACTGATAATAATTACATTGGCTTTACAGATAGGGTGCACAGCACAGGTACAGGACAATGGGGAGGATATGGAAGACAACGCGCAGCATGACGTACAAAGGGAAATAATGGAGGAATTTGACCGGTTGGTTGATTCCGAGGCTGGCTTGGATGAGATTATCGGATTTATCGATGACAGTATTGCGCAGCTGTCGGAAGAGCATGCTTCGATTATGCTTGACCGGCTTGAAGGGCTGCAAGAAAAGAACCTGCCCGTACTGGATGAAAAGTTTTACAGTGACCAGACTATACAAAGCGGTATTAACAAGATATATGGGCCGGGGTTTGATATGAATACCGTTGACCAAATGGAAGACGGCAGGTTGAAGGACCTGTTGGCAGAGGCAGGGAATACCGGATATAGGGTAGAAACAGCCGAAGGCATGTACTTCCCTATAATAGACTATAAATTTTATGAAAAATACAGTTACTATGTGACGGCCGATATGAATGAATACATCGACATTATGGCAGTTGAATCCGATGAGGTGCCTGCCAAGGACGCCGCACTGGTTATTAGCTGGGACGCAATATTGGAAAGGGCTTTGCGTCAGGAGAGATTTTTAGGGCAGTATCCGGATTCAATTAAGGCAGACCAGATAAGACGGCTATATAAAAAATATGTCAGCTTCACATTATTCGGCCTGAACAATACCCCTCTTTTTGAATATGATACCAATACCATGAAAGATGATGCAAAAGCAGTCTATAAACAGGCAGTAGGTAGCGGTCAGGACAGCGGGTATCTTGATACTATCCGGGAATATATTGAAGTGTTGGAAAAGGATAATTTCAAGCTTACAGACGAGGTCGACAAGTACAGGAAAAATGTATATGGAAGCATATAGGCAACAGGCAGAAAAAAATGGTGTTGGCCTGTTCGGGGGAGAGGGTCTTGCCGACAGGATTTACGCCGCAAGTAAAGCCGGCGAAGGCAGTATAATTGGGAATACCGGTATTGGAAGCTTTTTCGGCAGCGATTAAACCGTATATAAATATAAATAAACGTTCAGTGGGAATCTGCTCCTTCGGACGTTTTTTTTTGGCAGGGTGCAAGGGCCGTGACGGCTGCCAGGCGGGTGTTTTTTGAGCTGTAGAGTTTAACCTGCCGGCTTACGGATAAATTATTATTGTGAAAACATTATAATTGCTGATATACTATTTACTGGTGGAAGACTAAACCTACCCTTTGGCAGACAACTGTTGAAGAGATGGAGCTTTCTATACAGGGAGGGAAAAATATGGTTAGAACAATAGGTACGACAGTCAGAGGCATCAGGGCTCCTATTATCAATGAGGGGGATGATCCTGTAAAAATAGTGGTTGATTCTGTTATTGAATCTATGGCTTCTGAAAGCTTTAAGCTGAGGGACAGGGATGTCATAGGAATAACCGAATCCCTTGTAGCCCGTGCCCAGGGTAACTATGCCACATTGGAACACATTGCCCTTGACATAAGAGGCAAATACACGGGAGATATAGCCGTTTTGTTCCCTATTATCAGCAGAAACAGGTTTTCCATGATACTCAGGGGAATATGTATGGGGGCCCGGAAGGTGTACCTGTTTTTGAAATACCCCTCCGACGAGATGGGAAATCCCCTGATGGACATTGAAAAGATGGCCCAGGCTAAAATAAACCCTTACACAGATGTACTGAGTGAAGCACAGTACAGGGAAATATTTGGATATAATGTGCCCCATCCCTTTACCGGTATTGATTATGTCAGCTATTACAAAGAAATTGCCGAAAAGGGAAACATTGAAATATACCTTGCGAATAACCCAACAGCGGCTTTGAACTATACCAGTGAAATACTGACAGCCGACGTTCACGACAGGCACAGGACTAAGAGAGAATTAAAAGCGGCCGGAGCCGAGCGGGTGTACGGCCTGGACGATATTCTAAATAAACCGGTAAACGGAAGCGGCTACAACCCGGAATTCGGGCTGCTGGGTTCCAACAAAGCCACCGAACACAAGGTAAAGCTCTTTCCCCGGGACTGCAAAACAGTTGTGGATGAAGTCCGGAGGGCCATATTGAAAAAGACGGGCAAGCAGGTTGAGGTAATGGTATATGGTGACGGAGCCTTCAAGGACCCCCAGTGCAAAATATGGGAGCTGGCTGATCCGGTGGTATCTCCTGGCTACACCGATGGTCTTGAGGGGACCCCATGCGAAATAAAGATAAAGTATATTGCAGATAATGACCTTGAAGGTATGCAGGGCAGCCAAAAGGAGGAAGCGATAAGAGACAGGGTAAGGCAAAAGGGAAGCAATCTGATGGCCAGGGACGAATCCCTCGGTACAACACCGAGACAGCTTACCGATTTGCTGGGCAGCCTGTGTGACCTGACAAGCGGCAGTGGGGATAAGGGGACTCCCATAGTCCTGATCCAGGGATATTTTGACGATTACGCAAAGGAATAGAACAGCATTTAATAGGCAGGGAAAAGTCCGCCGGCTTTGCCCGGCCTTTATTTTTCTTATCGGTTGTTTGGAATGTTTAAGCCTTGCATGGCAGGGATAAGTTTATAGTAATAGCTGCAAAGCTAATGATTAAATTATAATAAGGGGTGTCGCCACAGTGAAAGAAGATAAGAATAACACAAACGACGATATTATACCAGACAAACCGCAAAGGCCGATAATCAAAATATTGGTACCCGTATTGGTGATAGCAGTTATCTTTGGTATATGGGCTTATAAGAATTTGCTGCCGGCAAGTGATGTGAAGGATGAGGATACATCCGAATTTGCCCTTGATGCTACCGAAGACTTTAACCTTGAAGAGATTCTATCCCATGGCCTGCCTGTACTAATTGACTTTGGTGCAGACTATTGCGCTCCGTGCCGGGAGATGGCGCCCATACTGGATGAACTTAACAAAGAATACAGAGGCAGAGCCGTTATAAAGTTTGTAGACATACAAAAAAACCCCAGGGCTTCCGAAGGGTTTGGAATAACGGTTATTCCGACACAGTTTTTCTTTGATAAGGAGGGTACGCCCTACTCCTATCATGAGGGTTTTTTGTCCAGGGAAAATATTATAAGAGCGTTTGAGGAGCTTGGTGTCGAATGATCGATAGATGGCTTAGTATTCTGGGAGAACTGATTACGGGCAATATCTGGTTTGCTCCTTTGCTGGCGCTTGTTGCCGGCGTTTTGACCTCCTTTACCCCATGCTCTCTGTCGAGCGTTCCTTTGGTAATAGGGTATGTGGGGGGTTATGCCGGCAATGATACCAAAAAAGCCTTCAGGTATTCCCTTGCATTCTGCGGTGGGATGACGGTAACTTTCACCGTGCTGGGGACTTTGGCTTCGATATTCGGGAAACTCCTGGGGGGAACGGGTTCGTGGTGGTATATTCTGCTTGGAACCCTGATGGCGCTGATGGCGCTTCAAATGTGGGATATTATAAATATAATTCCGCAATCGCAGGTTTTGGCCAAAAACCCTAAAAGAGGCTATATTGGAGCTGCTGCGGCAGGAATGCTGGGCGGGATTTTTGCGTCCCCCTGTGCAACGCCGGTACTGGTTGTATTGCTGGCCATGGTTGCGCAAAGGGGGAGTCTTTTGTGGGGGATATTGCTGCTGCTTCTCTATTCGGCAGGTCACAGCGCGCTGCTGCTGGCTGCGGGCACTTCGGTAGGCCTGGCAAACGGGCTTGCATCATCCAATCGGTTTGACAGGATGGGCAGAATATTTAAAATTATCATGGGAGGAGCCATTCTTTTGCTTTCCTTCTATATGTTTTACCTGGGCTTTTAAAACCAAGTAAAACCAAGTAAACCAAGGGGACGGTTCTTGTGGTTTGTGAGGAACCAGAGGGACGGTTCTTGTGGTTTAGCAACCAGGGGCAACGACGGTTCTTGTGGTTTGTATAGGGGGACGGGCGAGCTGTCCTTCTATTATTTTTTTAAAAAAATATATAAACCCTTGACATTGACGTTACGTGAGGGTGTATAGTTAACATGTCGGGAGGTGAACTTATGGAATACACAGTGCAAAAGCTGGGTGAGATGGCCGGAGTAAGCGCCAGAACGTTGAGATACTACGATGAGATTGGAATTCTTAAGCCGGCAAGAATCAATTCGTCGGGGTATCGGATATATGGCCAGGGAGAGGTTGACAGGCTGCAGCAGGTACTCTTTTATAAAGAGCTGGGTGTGAGCCTGGAAAACATCAGGGCTATAATAAATGCGCCGGCCTTTGACAGGGTGAAGGCACTGCGTGTGCATTATGACAAGCTTCTCGAAAAAAAAGCGCGGATAGACACCTTGCTAACCAACATTAGTAAAACCATAGCTTTGGCAGAAGGGAGGATTAGTATGACTGATAAAGAAAAATTCGAGGGTTTTAAGGAAAAGTTGGTAAAGGATAATGAGGATGAGTATGGCGAAGAGATAAAAGAGAAATACGGTGATGAGGCCGTCGAAAGGTCCAACCGGGCGTTTAAGAACATGACCGGGGAAGAATATGACAGAATGCTTGACCTGGATAAACAGGTAAAACTGGCACTGGCAGAGGCTTACAAAGATGGTGATCCTGCAGGGGAGCCGGCTCAAAGGGCAGCGGAGCTGCATAAGAAATGGTTAACCATATGCTGGGGACATTACGACAGAGAAGCCCACGCCGGACTTGCGCAAATGTATGTGGACGATAAGAGATTTACAGCCTATTATGACAAAGAGCAGCCGGGTACGGCAGAGTTATTAAGGGATGCAGTATACATCTATACCGGTGAGAAGGAATAGTACCTGAAGGCATAAATAAAAGCGGCCGGTTTATCCCGGCCGCTTTTGCTTTTTATCCTCCTCCTACCGGCGGAAACAGCGAAAGCACATCTCCTTCGGCAAGCTGTTCATCAAGGTTTCCGTCCCTTCCGTTGACCAGCAGCAGGGCCACATCCTCTTGTCTGATATCAAGCAGCTCCAAAATTTTGCGTGCCGAGGAGTTTTGCGCCACTTTCATGTCCAGTACTTTTGCTCTCCCATCTCTTAACGTGGCAAATAATCTGACCTCAATTTTCATATATTCTGACCTCCCTAAGGACAAATAATATATTTCCTGGCCCAGAGGCAGTCGGAGCAAGAAGGGCTTCCGGTGTAGCAATCATAAGATGTGTCCTTTACCAAATCACACCCCTCCACGTAATCGCAGTCAATGCATGAGGGATATCTATTATTCCTGACAACAGACCGGAAATGGCTATATTCGCTGCTTTCCCAAATATTTTCCAGATCATTCTCATACAGGCTGCCGAAGGAATGCTTAAGAACCGTCTTTTCCCTGCCAAATACATACTCTCTGTATGTATGGGAGAGTCTGTAACAGGGAACCATTTGGCCGCCTGCATCAATAAAGGCTGATTGATCTTCCACAAAGCTGCATCGTCGCTCTGTTTTTAACTCATAGTTTGGAAGCACCAATTTTATTCCCTTTTTAAAAGAATACTTTATTGCTTTATCAAATAAAAGCTTACCCTGTTTATTTTCATATCGGGTATATAGTATCCTATCTGCATTTTCTCTGCTTTGCGGCAGTAAGTTGGATACTACTAACACATGGGCCTTTAAAGTGTCGGCCAGGTCAATCATCTTAAAAATATCATCTGCATTATCCTTAGAAAGAACAAATTGAATTCCAATATAGGGAGAGCTTTTTGCGGTATTTTCTTTCAATCTATTTATTCTATCTATGTTTTTAATAATTACGTCCAGATTTGCATTCCTGATTTTGACGAAGTTTTCGTGCAAACCATCAATCGAAACCATAACAAGGTTTACTCTTCGGACAATCAAATCCAGCAATACATTGTCAATATCCATGGCATTGGTAGTCAGCGTCAGATGGTAATGTCCAAGGGCTCTTATGGCTTCATATATCAGGGGTGCGCAAGTGGGCTCCCCAATCCCTCCCAGAACAACCGAATTTAATTTATTCATGTGGCTAATTTCTTTTATTATCTTACTAAACAATTCCGGATCCATGTCCAGAGGTTTTTCATTCCAGGAACGTCTGTAGCAAATGGAACAGTTCAGATTGCACTTGTTGGTAAGTTCGAGATAGAGCTTCTGTAATGTCATAACATCAACCTTCCTGAAGTATTTGATATTAAATCAAAGTTTCGGAAGTGAAAGTACCATAAAGACTTCAATCCGAAGCCTGGAGCCTATGATAAAATACTTTATTTCACTTTCTGATGATAGGGCTTCATGAAAGGTCAGCGCATGCATTAAATGGTTTAACAAGGCGCAAGTTTCCTCTAATGCATTTTCCCATAAGCGGGTTCCCATGAAGCCCATTAATATTTTTCTGCAATTAGTTTTATTAGAAGCCGTTCATATTAAACACTAATCAGCCATCTATTCCGAGTTGCTTAAGCCTTTCCGAAGTTGGGATTCCGTTAACATCCCATCCCCTGACCTCATAGTATTTGGGAAGCAGCTGATCTAATTTATGAACCCATCCCTTTGAAGGCCCGTCGGGAATAGGCTCATCCAACAGCCTCCTGGGCAGAGTATCCTGGGACGAGTCGATACCGGCTTCTAAGTTGTACAGCTTTTCAAGGTTCCATATCCTTTCGCCGGCCTGTATAAAGTCATCTCCGGTCAGATATGTTCCGCAGACAGCATTGACCAGATTGGCATAGTCATCGGCACCCAAGGCGAAGGAAGTAAACAGGCAAAGTCCGGAGGAATCTATAGCTGCGGTGAAGTCTTGGAATATCTTGGCCCATTCAGGCTTTCCTTCCAGGGAAAGCCTGTCGAGCTTTTCAGGAAGCCCTAAAATTTCCGGAGAAATCATATAACCTCTAACATGGCATCCACCCCTGTTGGAAGTGGCATACTGTACTCCATGACCCTGTATGCCTCTTGGATCGTAAGCAGGCAGCTCCTGCTTCTTGACCGTCATGGATAGTTCCGGCACGCCATGCATCTGGCAAAGCCTGTATGACCCCTGAGCCAGTTTAGCACCCAGTCCGTCGGCATCGGCCATTCTCTTTGTCCATTCAACTATGGCCTCGGCATTACCCCAGACCAGCTCAGGCCCTCCATCCAGCTGGTCCTTTTTAATATAACCTTTATCATACAGTTCCATGGCTGCGGCTATTGTTGCACCGGCAGAGATGGTATCTACGCCTATCTCGTTGCACCAGTAGTTTGCCTTGATGATATCAGGGAGGCTTGATACCCCGCAGTCGGAACCAAAAGCCCAGATGGTTTCGTATTCCGGTCCGCAGCCTTCAATATCATCCACCTTGCAGTATCTTCCGCAGGCTATGGGGCACCTGAAGCAGGGGTCCTTCTTTTGCAGATATTTTTCTGCCAGCGTTTCCCCGCTTATCTCTTCAGCTTTATCAAAGGTACCATACTGGAAGTTGTTGGTTGGGAACACACCGTTTTCATTGATAATATTTATAAGTATGGCAGTACCGTAGGCGGGTAGGCCCTGGCCGGTGACTCCGTTTTCTTTAATCTTATCCATACACACCGAGAAAACTTCCTTAAGCTTATCAGGGTGGGCTATATTAACCTTTTGGGTTCCCCTGACTGCTATGGCTTTTAGGTTTTTTGAGCCCATAACTGCGCCAACACCCGAACGTCCTGCTGCCCTGCCCAGGTCATTCATTACCGATGCTATTCTTGATAGCTTTTCACCGGCAGGTCCTATAGCCGCAACCCTGACTTTTTCCCCGTGCTCCTTTTCGAGAGCATGGGTGGTGTCCGAAACAACTTTTCCCCAGAGGTGGGAAGCGTCCTTTAGCTCCACCTTGTCGTCGGCAATATTAAGATAGACTGGTGCTGCAGCTTTACCTTCAAAGATAATTGCGTCATATCCTGCCAGTTTGAGCTCGGCACCCCAGTAACCGCCCGAGTTGGAAGACGCTATGGTGCCTGTAAGAGGTGATTTTGTAACTACCATGTATCTTCCGCCGGTGGGTGTATTAGTTCCCGTAAGCGGACCGGTGGCAAAAATCAGTTTATTTTCCGGGCTCAAAGCATCGACACCGGGGTCAACCTCATCCATCAGTATTTTTGAAGCCAATCCTCTGCCTCCGATGTATTTTTGCGCTTTTCTCTCATCCAGCGGTTCGGTCTTAATTGTCATTTTGTTTAAGTCTACCCTTAGAATCTTACCATTATAACCGTTCATGGCAAACCTCCTATTATTAGATTCTTAATACCGATAACGAGCAAGGTTCATGCCAATACAAAAAACCCCTCGAAGTCCAACTGTTTCAAGGGGTCTAAAAGCATTGACTGCGGCCATGTTCCATATGGGTACATAAAAATGACAATTCATCTGTTACATATCAGAACACTGCTCTAAAGTGGAACTGTCTATTCCGAAATTCTCTATTTTCCTATAGAGGGTATTTCTGCCAATCCCTAAAACCTTTGCACTTTTGCTAATATTTCCGTCGTATAAATTCAGTATCTTGAGTATGTGCTGCTTTTCAACAGCAGAAAGGCTGTATCCTTCGTTTCCATGCAATTCTATAGTGTTTGGAGCCGACATATTAAATGGTATCTCCGGGTTTTCTGATAATACATTTCTTTCATCGCCAATTCTATCCGGAATGGTCTCGGTATTAATCATCCATTCTATCAGGTTTTCCAGCTCCCTTACATTACCTGGCCACTCATATTCCAATAGGGATTTCATAAACTCATCGGGGACTTTCACGCTTCTTCGGTTCATTTTTTTCGATTTGGTTGTCATAAAAAACTCAAACAGAAGAGGGATATCCTTTTTTCTTTCTCGTAAAGGCGGGAGCCGTACCGGCAGGACATTGAGCCTGTAATATAAATCCTTGCGAAAATTCCCTTTTTTCACTTCAGCATAAAGGTTTTTGTTTGTGGCAGCAATAACTCTGATATCGACCATAGTATTGTTAATACTTCCAATTCTGCTGACAATACCTTCCTCTATTACACGGAGCAGCCTGGTTTGCAAATCCAGCGGCATTTCTCCGATTTCATCAAGAAAGATTGTGCCTCCATCTGCTATTTCAAATTTTCCCGGCTGTCCGCCGCTTTTTGCTCCGGTAAAAGCGCCTTGCTCATATCCGAACAACTCCGACTCAATCAGGTTTCTGGGTATGGCGCCGCAATTTATGGCTACAAAGGGTTCATCACGCCTGCTGCTGCAATTGTGTATAGATTGGGCAAAAAGCTCCTTACCGGTACCGCTTTCGCCCATTATGAGTATATTCGATCCGCTGTCGGCTACCTTCCTGGCAAACTCAACTACCTGCAAAAAGTTTTTGTCCCTGCCGACTATTTTGTCAAAGGTGTAGATTGCCTGACGTCCCATAATTCTGTTGGCCAGTTTTCTTATCTTTTTTACTTCTTTAAATACGAAAACTATATTTCTTAAATTATGCTCGTCATCTAGGATAGGGTAGGTGCACAGGTTAAACTGGAGTTTATTCTTTCTGGCATTAACAGAAACATCCTCATCCATTATACTCTGTCCGGTAACGCTGGTTGCTTTTACTTTTTCCCATCCTTCAAACAGGTTCCAGGTCTTTATTCTTCTCATTTCATCGGTAGTATAGCCGAACATTTCGGCCACACAACGGTTAACGGTTACAATATTTCCATCCAGGTCGGATGTCAATATTCCTGCGATGATAGAGTCAATAACAGTGTCGGTATACATTTTTGCCATGGATAGTTCCTGGGTATATTTTTTTATTTCCAGCATTTTTTCTATAGCATTTGCCGCGGCCACTACCATACCTAGGGTATGAGAATGGACGGATTCACTGTAACCGGTTAAATCGAGGGTTCCGATTATCTCACCCTTTGTATTTCTGATTGGTGAGGCCGAGCAGGTCCAGCGGTGATAGACTTTTACAAAGTGTTCCTGTCCTGATACTTGCAGCGGTTTACCCTCGGCCAGTGTAGTCCCCATTGCATTTGTCCCTATATTTTTTTCATCCATATAAGCTCCGGGTATCATTTTGAATGAAAAGGCCTCAGAAAGTATCTCTTCGTCTCCTATTACGCTTAATATGCAGCCTTCTTCATCGGTTAGTATGGAAAAGAAATTTGATCCCTTTACGAAATTATATAGTTGATTCATAAAAGGTTTTGCTGTAACAATCAATTCCTGCTTGGCTTGCAATCTTTCAAAAAGCTGGTTGCCATCAATGATTTTGCCGCTAAGCACCCGGTTTATATCAACTTTGTAGCGTTCGCATCTTTTGTGAGATTCTATAATATAGTCTTTTCTGTTCGTGATTTTCGGGTTATTCACCGGATATCCCCCTTAACTTTGAACAATATCAGGTCATGAAATTCCATTTTATGAAATCATTATAACATATATAATATTATTGGGATATCAAACATATGGACAAATACACAGGGTAAGGATTAAAAAAGCGGCCGAATCTTAATCAGCCGCTTTTTTATAGCATGTGCCGCTCATTTTTCTAAAACCCCGGCCGCCCTGTCCAGCCAGTCTCCTTCAAAGGATTCAATCTGGCCTTTATCACAGGCGGATGCAATCTTGGGATCGATTGGAATTCTGCCAAGTACCCGTATGCCATGTTTCTTTGCAATTTCCTCTATATGGCTTTCACCAAACACTTTAATCTCATTGCCGCAGTCGGGACAACTGAGATATGACATATTTTCAATTATGCCGATTATGGGTACATCCATCTTCTTTGCCATGTTGACAGCTTTGGATACTATCATTGACACCAGTTCCTGGGGTGATGTCACTATTATAATCCCGTCAACGGCTATCGACTGGAATACAGTTAGCGCGACATCGCCGGTACCCGGCGGCATATCTATAAACATGAAGTCCACATCACCCCATATTACATCCGTCCAGAACTGTTTTACGGTACCCGAGATAAGGGGTCCCCTCCAGACTACAGGATCGGTATCGTTTTTTAGAAGCAGGTTTATTGACATAATATTTATTCCCGTGTTAGTTTCTGCCGGCAGAAGGCCCTGGTTATTTGACAGTGCCATGCCCTTGATGCCGAAAGCCTTGGGTATAGAAGGCCCTGTTACATCCGCATCAAGGATTGCGGTGCTGTGTCCTCTTCGGTTCATTAAAATTACCAGCATAGACGCCACAACGGATTTGCCGACACCGCCTTTACCGCTTATAACACCGATTACTTTTTTGATATGGCTTAGTTCATGGGGTTTTTCCGAAAAATCCGTTTGTTTTTCTTTCCTGTCACTGCATTCATCACCGCAAGCACTGCAATTCTGGTCACAATTTTCGCTCATTGTTATTCTCCTTTTGTCGTTTTATTCAAAATCCTTTCCATGCCTGTGTCTGTAGCATCTAATACACCCATACAACTGTTGGTTTTGGTCGCAGAGTTTATAATCCCCTCCCTCGATCTTGAGCATCTTTCCGTTAACAAGGGATTCGGCAAGTTTTTTTCGCGCCTCATTATAGATTCTCTGGACGGTTGTACGGGCAACGTTCATTTTTTCAGCGCATTCCTCCTGCATCATTCCTTCCCCGTCAATAAGCCGGATAGTTTCATATTCATCAACCGTCATTATTATGGGGTCACTTTCATAAGTATGTGTGTTGAGCGGTCCAAACAGGTCGTTTTGGGGCAGACCGCATACCTTTCTCCATTTTCTCGGCCTGGGCATAATTTATACACCTCCCGCGTTAGCAACACTGGTATAAGGGAGATTAATCTCCCCTATACTAATCGGTATCAGAAAGGCTGTCCAATTGTTTGCTAATTATATCAAGCCTGCTTTCGAGGAGCGTTTTTTGTTCTTCAAGCAATTCTTTTTGTGTTGTTGTGTTGGCAGTATACCCAACGGGATATTCAGCAGGATAAAATGCCATGTTTCTCCTGAAGCCCCGTCTGCGTCCCAGTCCAAGGCCCAATCCGAACCCCAGCCCCAAACCGAATCTGGATATATTCGCTGCGTTGCATAGTCCCAGGCCTCTTCCCGTCATTGGTCCAAGTCCTAAAGGACCGGTTCCATTCCTTCCTGGCATAATGATACCCTCCTTTCGTTATTAGCATATGTTCATTATAATACTATTATACTCCGTTTTGGGCATATGTCAACAACGGAATTTTGCAGAAATAACTTTGGAACATGTTTCCGATCTATCACTTAATTAGTTGGAAACAGGCGAAGAATTATTGACCGTCGATGGATTGGTTAATTTTCAGGTAAACCGGTATGAGACATCCCAGAACGTCATCGCCACGCGTAAGCCGCAAAACAAAGATAATTGATATCAGGAAAGTGTTTGTTTTGATATAAAACATGGGATTTCAGGCAAGGCGGTAAAAATATAAAAGGAGTATTGACAGTGGAATGGCGGTGTGGTAAACTCGAAGCAGAAATGTACGTATAACGAAATATTCGCCGGGGGAATAAACTATGGAGAGTAAAAGCACACTATATGACTTTTTGGTTGACAATCTCAAAACCTTCTTTTTTCCGGAGGACTGGTTAGAGCTGGATTTGAATTTTTCCAAAACCGAGCTTATGGCCCTGGTGGTGGTTGAGCGGTATGGGGAAGTGAGCATGAGCCAAATCTGTGATGCCCTGAATATACCTATGAGCACTGCTACAGGAATTGTGGACCGCATGGTTAGGAAGGGGTTTTTGCAGCGTGAACGCAGCGAAACCGACCGGCGTATGGTTGTGGTCAGCATGACGGAAAAGGGAAGAGGGATATTCCAGCATTATAAAGGGATGCTAACCGGGTATCTTGAACAGATTGAGGCAGCCCTGACCGAAAATGAGCTGCAGCTCTTGTATAAGATTTTCATGAAAGTCACTGCTATTATACGCAGGGAGGGAGAACCGGACTGCGGACAGTCAACGGATCCCATCATCAACAGGATAGAGATAGACTGAAGTTTTGCCATACAGCCCATACAAATGGGCGTTTCTTCAGGGGTATACTACGGATGACGTAATATACTTAATACGAAGCATGTCTGGAGAACTCTAAACGGGGAGGTTTAAATATGAGAATAATTTTGTATACAGGTAAAGGCGGGGTTGGAAAGACCAGTATAGCAGCCGCTACGGCATTAAGAAGTGCAGGCCAGGGATTAAAGACGCTGGTGGTGAGCACGGATGCTGCCCACAGCCTGGGAGACTGCCTCGACAGAAGGCTATCGCCCGAACCGGAGGAAATACAGCCCAACCTCTGGGCACAGGAGATTGACGTTACCCATGAAGTGGAAAAGGGTTGGGGACTGGTTCAGGAGTATTTTACAAAGCTTTTTACCTCAAAGGCGGTGAAGGATATAACCACCGAAGAGTTGACAGTTTTTCCGGGGATGGAGGACTTGCTCAGTTTGCTGAGGATTTTGAAATATTACAGGGATGGCACCTTCGATGCTATTATCATCGATTGTGCTCCCACAGGAGAGACCCTTGCGCTGCTAAGCTTTCCTGATATGTTTCGGTGGTGGATGGAAAAGCTGTTCCCCATTAAGCGAAAAGCTGCCAGGGTTGCCAAACCGATAGTAGAGCCTCTGCTGGGGGTTCCCATACCGGGGGATGACGTGATGGTGGAATTTGAAAAGATTTACCACCAGCTTGATGAGATGAGAAAAATATTCAGCAACGGCCAAATCACGAGCATAAGAATCGTAGTAAATCCCGAGAAGATGGTTGTGAAGGAGGCACAGCGCAGTTTCACCTATTTGAACCTGTACGACTACAAGGTAGACGCCGTTATTGTAAACAGAATTATTCCCGATGGGGTAACCGATTCCTACTTTAAGGTCTGGAAGGATATTCACAGCAAGTATAAGGATATGATAAGAGAGAGTTTCAATCCGGTGCCAATCTTCTACGCACCGTTATTCGAAAAAGAGGTGGTGGGACCGGAGATGCTCAGGAGGATGGGAGATGCCATTTACGGTAAAAAGAATCCCACATCGGTATTTTACCACCAGCGGACCCAGCAGTATTTAAAGCAGGATGGCCATTATCTGCTGTCCATATACATGCCCTTTGTCGATAAGAAGGAATTGTCTCTAAACCAAAAGGGAGATGAACTTATTATCCGGGCGGGACTGACAAAGCGTACCATTACCCTGCCGCGGACCCTGCGCAGCTATACCGCGAAAGGGGCAAAGTTCGAAGAGGACCGGTTGAATATAGTCTTAAGGAGTGAGAGTAATGGAGAAGAGCCTGATAATCAGTCTACTCAGACTAAAACTTGAGGCGCTGGATTTGGTTGTGGATTCGTTGCCCGAACCGGTAAAAACCCAAGCTGCGGATAACAGCAGAGAACTGATAGAGATGGTGCACCGGTTGACGGGGGAGTACCTGACCCGGGAAAAGGCGGATATAAGCAGTAAGAACACTCTGAAGAATGTGGATATAAAATAATGCAACAGGGAACGGTTTATGCATTTAAGGAGCAACAGGATTTTTGTGATGAAAGTATGAAATTTTAGGCCAAAAACGCTTACAAATACTTTTTTGTGTTAATATTTATGTATCAAGCTGTTGGAAGGTGAAGCTTATGGCGGATGAAAGGATTCTTATTGTGGACGATGAAGCCGGGATACGGGAAATGATTAAGGAGTACTTTGCACCGGAGGGGTATATCATTGACCAGGCGGCGGACGGTATTGAGGCTTTGGCGCTATTTAACAAAAGCAAATACTCCCTTGTGATTTTGGATATTATGATGCCCAAAATGGATGGGTGGACGGTGTGCAGGGAGATACGAAAAGCCTCCCAGGTCCCGGTAATTATGCTTTCGGCCAGGGGTGAAGAATACGACAAGCTTTTTGGTTTTGAACTGGGTGTGGATGATTATATGGTTAAACCCTTCAGTCCGAGGGAACTGCTGGCAAGAAGCAAAGCCATAATACGGCGCAGCCGGAACGCAGGACCAGGAAATAACCGGAAAAACAGCGCTGTGTTTGAGGGGCTTAAAATAAACTTTGATTCTAGAAATGTAACGGTAAACAACAGGCCGGTTACACTGACACCGAAAGAATATGAACTGATGAGCTTTTTTGCCAGAAACCCCGACAGGGTTTTCTCCCGCCAGCAGCTTCTTAGTGAAGTGTGGGGCTATGACTTCTATGGCGATGACAGGACGGTGGATACCCACATCAAAATGCTCAGGGAAAGCCTTGGAGAATACAGAAGGTTTATAGTCACCGTATGGGGGACAGGCTATAAATTTGAGACGGGAGAGGTAAAATGAAAAGTATAGCCCATAAGCTGTGGGCAGGCATGATGCTGCTTGTGGTGGTTGTTCTGGTACTCCTTTGGTCCTTTCAGGTCGTTTTTTTGGAGGACTTTTACACACAGCAGAGGGTAGGCGAAGTCAGGAACAAGGGCATCTCGTTTGCCGGGGATATTGACAAGCTGGGCAGTGAACAGCTTGAGGACAGGCTGGACAGCTTTGTATACGACTATAACTGCAGTATAGAGCTTTTGGACAAAAAGGGCAATACTGTCTACAGCAGCGGACCCGGTATGCGCATGCCCATGATGGCCCGCAACTACCAAAGGGGCAGTTTTTACAAGGACCTTATGTCTGGCAAGGTGGTTACTGAACCGGCGACCCATCCAAGGTTTGACAGCAATTATATGGTGATAGGGATACCCATAAGCCAAAACGGTGAAGTATACGGGGCACTGCTAATAAATATGCCCCTTGCGCCGGTGCAGGATACCGCCTCCATACTAAAGAAACAGCTTGTATACATTTCAGCCGTTTTATTGGTGGTTGCCCTTATATTGTCCTTTGTAATGTCCAGGTCGTTTATCAAGCCGATATTGGATATTACCGCAGCCACTGCCCGGATGGCTTCGGGGGACTTCGGGGTACGGCTTAAACCAAAATCCGCCGATGAGATTGGCAGACTGTCCCGGGGTATTAACCATCTGGGCGAAGAACTCTCAAAAACAGAGCAGATAAGGCGGGACTTTATCGCCAATGTATCCCATGAGCTTCGAACGCCTTTAAGCCTTATAAGGGGCTACGCAGAAACCGTAAGGGACGTATCCGGCGAAAACAAAGAAAAACGGGAAAAACAGCTTGAAATAATAATTGAAGAATCCCAAAGACTGGGCCAGATTGTGGATGATATACTCGACCTGTCCCGGATGCAGTCGGGCAATATTGCTTTGGATACAGCTCCCTTTGATTTGGATGCAACAATACGCGGCGTAATTATGAAGTATGATATTTTAAGCGATCGGACCGGGATAAAAATAGACTATACCAATAACGAAAGCTTCATCGTAAAGGCGGATGAAGCAAGAATAGAGCAGGTATTATTTAATCTTATAAACAATGCCTTTAATTACAGCCTGCCGGGGGGGTTCATAGCGGTAGGGCTTATTCCGAAAGGCGGGTCGGTGAGGGTTGAGGTCTCGGATACGGGTAAGGGCATATCTGACCGGGATATAGACAACATCTGGGAAAGGTATTATAAGGGGGATAAATCGGATGGCAAAAACACAATAGGCACCGGCCTGGGCCTGGCCATTGTGAAAAATATACTCGAAGCGCATAAATATAAGTTTGGCGTTGAAAGCGTTAAGGGGGAAGGTACAACCTTCTGGTTTGAGCTGGACCTATTATAGCATTTTAAATATCTTTCATCCTTTTATCACAGTTCTGTCACATTTGCCCTTTATAATTGAAACCACAGACCAATAAAAGAAGGAGGGTGATTTATGTGAAAGGCTTTGGAAGGATTGCAATACTGGCAATAGCAGCGGTGGTACTTACAACGGCTGGGGTGGCCCTGGCTGCGGAGTTTAAAAGCCCGGTGGAGATATTATCCGGACTTTCCGGTCAGTCAATAGAAGAGCTTCGCAACCAGAGGCTGGAAGGTATGTCCTATGGGGCCATAGCGGAAGACTATGACAAGCTGGACCAGTTCAGGGAGCAAATGCTCGGGCGAAAAAAAGCTATTCTTGAACAGAGGGTTGAGGATGGAGTACTCACCAGGGAAGAGGCCGATGAGATAGAGGATTCATTGGCAGCAAACTGCAACGGTGAAGGCAGAGCCCTGTGCGGCCAGAGATTTGGTGCCGGTTTTGGGATGGGCTTTAATGGCAACCAGGACGGTCAGGGAAGAAAAATGAATATGCTCCAAAACGGTCAGGGCAGAGGCCCCGGCAGAGGATGGGGCAGGTAGAAAAAAGCATGGGGTCAGGGCATTAAGCCCTGACCCCATGCTTTTTCAATCGGGGATATTTCACATTCCTTCTGTCATTTCGCATTTTACCAGGGAATACCGCAAGGTTCATTAGTGGAATTGGTACAGGATGTATGATAAAATGTTAAACTGGTTAAAGCTAAATATAGAAGAATATAATGGAGATATTACCATAACCAATGCAGGTTTTAAGGAGTGGTATTTTATGAATGAAAAAATCCTTGACGATATACTTGCGCGGATAGACGGAAAAGGGTACAAGGCTTATAAGGATTTCACCGGTACATATAAAATAAAGAATTTTACGCTGTTTATAGACTATGTGCAGGGGGATCCCTTTGCATCGCCGTCAAGGATAAGGGTCAGGGTGGACCAAAAAAATGCGGGTTTCCCCGAAAGCCTGTTTGAAGGCAGGCCAGGAAGGATTGGTTTTGAGGATTTCATAACCCGTGCTGTTGCCAATTCCATAAAGACAAACGCAAAGGGAAACAGGGGGACAGGCAAAAGCGGCCTTATAGCCATTCAAAGCTGCGGACAGGAAATGCTGGAGCGGACCTCGGTTGTAATTAACAAGGACTTTTTAGAAGCGCGCCTTACCATAGGACTGCCTGCCAGCGGCAGAAGAGTCCTTGCAAGACAGGCCAGGGAGATGCTGCTATATGAACTGCCCCGCATCGTTGACCGGTCGCTGTTCTACCGGTCTGTGGACAGGGAAAAACTAAGAATGCACGTGGAGACGATGGAGGACCAGGATTTCCTCAGGGAAAGGCTTGAGGGAATGGGGCTTGTGTGCTTTATTGCGAATGGGTCGATTCTTCCCAGGGAGAGCGGTATAAGCCAAAGGCCTATGAAAGGAAGAGGCGTCATACCCTTTATATCTCCCACCTCCATGGAGGTGGAAATTAGTCTGCCCAACCGCGGGGAGGTTAAGGGGATGGGGATTAAAAAGGGGGTAACCCTTATCGTGGGAGGAGGGTACCACGGGAAGTCCACACTGCTAAGGGCCGTTGAAAGAGGGGTATACAATCATATACCCGGAGACGGAAGGGAGCTGGTGGCAACCTCTTTCGATGCCGCAAAGATAAGGGCGGAAGACGGCAGAAGCGTTGAGAAGGTAAACATATCCTCCTTTATAAACAACCTTCCCAACGGCGATGACACGGTACGGTTTTCAACCCAGAATGCCAGCGGCAGCACATCCCAGGCGGCCAACATAATAGAAGCGCTGGAGCTTGGTGCGGGGACACTGCTGCTGGATGAGGATACAAGCGCCACAAACTTTATGATAAGGGACGGTAGGATGCAGGAACTGGTGGCAAAGGACAAGGAGCCCATAACTCCCTTTATAGACAGGATAAGGCAGCTGTATGACGAAAAGGGAGTATCGACGGTGCTTGTGGTAGGGGGCTCGGGGGATTATTTCGAAGTTGCCGACAGCGTGGTAATGATGGACAATTACCGACCCCAGGATGTCACAGACAGGGCCAGGGAGATTGCCGGAAAGAATAAGACCGCCAGGCAAAAGGAAACCGCAGGGCCCTTCGGTGGAATAACCGAAAGAAGACCTATCCCCCCTGGCAGGATGGATGACAGGTTTAAGGTTAAGGTAAAGGGTATAAATACCATACTCTACGGCAGGGATGTAATTGACCTTAGCTTTGTCGAGCAGTTGGTGGATTACAGCCAGACCAATGCCATCGCAGATACTCTTAAGTTTATGCAAAGGTATGTTGACGGCGAGAAAACGCTGAAAAGCATACTGGATAAAGTGATGGAGGACATACAAAGAGAAGGGCTTGATATCATTTCACCCTATAGGGGACATCCCGGGGAGCTGGCACTGCCAAGGAAGTTTGAAACAGGCGCCGCCATAAACCGGTTAAGAAGCGCCCGTTTTTCTCAATAAGAGGCAATATCTGTATCTCGGGATACAGGAAACTAAAAATTGGTATTCCCTTACATGATATATTGTGTTATTATCATGATAAGAGTTTTCTTATGACTTAATATAGGTATATTATTTTTCGCTGGTATTATTACATAGTACCCGCATTGGATTTTGTCAATTATCATATCACAGGCAAATCTTCATCATCGGTATTGAAAGCTCTTAAACTATTAATAAGGAGGATAAGGATGAGTAGAAAAACTGGAAAAATGTCTCGCAAACTGCTTGCAATTTTAACTATCTGTGCTTTGATTACACTGATGCTTCCGGGGTATGCACTGGGGGATGAACTGGATGATCCAACCACACCGGTTGAGGGCGAAGTTGTAGGTGAAACGGAAGAAGAGGAAGAGGCTGCAGATGAAACCGAAGAAGAGGTTGTCGATGAAGCAGAGGATAACCCAAGCGAGTGGGCCGTGCCGGAAATAGAACTGGCAATAGAAAATGGCCTGGTTACCGAAAAGGTACTTAGCAACTATCAGGACGATATTACACGGGAAGATTTCTGCGAGCTTGTTGTAAAGCTTTATGAAGCATTATCGGGTGAAGAGGCACAATTGCCCGAAGTAAATGTATTTACCGACACCGAAAATGAAGAGATATTAAAGGCCAATGCTCTGGGTATCGTATTTGGTGTAAGCGAAACCGAGTTTGCTCCGGATGCAAATATAACCAGAGAAGCAATTGCGGTAATGTTTTACAGGACACTGGAAGCAGTGAATCCTTCATTGGTTGATGAAAGCTACGAAGTAACCTTTGAAGATGCAGACGAGATAAACGAATGGGCCTTGGAAGCCATAGGATTTATGAGTAATAATGAAATTATAGGCGGGGTTGGCGAAAACATGGTGGCTCCCCAGGGGAATGCTACAAGGGAGCAGGCCATAGCTTTGGTAATCCGCACATTCGAAAAGTTTAAAGACGTGCCTGTAGACGAAGTTGAAGAAGAGGAAGTAGTAGAAGACGAAGAAGAGGAAGTAGTAGAAGATGAAGAAGAAGGCGAAGTAGAAGGCGGAGCAGAAGATGAAGCTGAAGATGAAGAAGTAGTGGAAGACGAAGATGAAGAGGAAGACGAAGAATAAGTAGAAGAAGATACTTTGGAATAACTTCAGCAGCCGGTTATAACCCGACTGTGATGTAGTCAATAAACCGAATAACAGAGTTTAGAACCCTTCCGGAGAACAGCCTCCGGGAGGTTTTTTTTAGAAATTTTTCAATCTTTTATCATACTTCTGTCACATCTTTGCTTTATTATGAAGTTAAATACCAGTTAAAGGGGATGATTAAAAGATGGGCAGAAAAAGATTTGGTTTATTATTGCCGGCAGTTACTCTGGTGGCCATGGTATTTAACCTTGTAGCCTGTACCGTTGAAGATACCGGCAATACTCCGGAAACCGTGCCGGTGAGTATGAATGACAAAGCAGACATTGATGACTGCGACGAAGAGGCGGCCCTGCAAGACGGCAGGGGAGGCGAACTGGAGCCGGCCAGGTTTACGACCGGTGAGTATGCCGGACAGTATAACCCTGCAGACATAAGAGGCTCTCATACCATGGACGATATATCTAGGTATTTTGAAATCCCGCTGCCGGTATTGTCAGAGGCCTTCGATATGCCTGAAGAAGAAGCGGGCAGCATCCAGAACAAGTATTATAAATATATTTTTGAAGGGCTGCTTGGAAGCGGCAAAAACATAGGAAACGGTTCAATGGTAGCCTTTGTTTCAATGTACAAGGGGCTGCCCTTTGAACTCCACGAACCGGAATACCTGCTGGAGCCTGCAGCGGATATTCTCAAAAGCCTTGGCACGCTTTCAGCGGGAGAGTTGGACTATCTGTCACGGTATGTAGTAAGCCTTGAGGAAGCCGGTGCGGTACCTTTAACCGAATTTATTCCACCCGAGGACGGCTTTGATGATGATTTTCAGATATACGGACGTACTACCTTTGAGGACCTTCTTGGCATGGGCATGTCCAGGGAGCAGATATCAGAAATTATTGGAGCCCGGATACCTGATACAAATACAAGCGTAAAGGATTATTGCGTGGAAAATGGACTATCCTTCAGTGACGATGTGAAACTTCAAATATTTGAAATACTATACAACCTGTAGTTAAAACAGCTTTTGACTGCCGGTATTACCCGACGGGAGGTGCCTTGCATATGCACCGGCCAACAAAAAACCAGGACCATATAAGAAGTATAATTCAGTTTGCATTCTTCGGAGGGTTTTTGGCGATATCTGTTAACTCTGTTCTGTTCGATTTGTACAAATCTAATCTTCCCCCGGTCTCATTGCTGGGAATTTGTCCTGTTGGCGGCGTCACTGCCCTCTACATACTGATAACCACAGGAACGGTGGTAAGCTTTGTAACAATAGCAGTGGTGTTATTGTCCCTTTTCTTTGGCTCGGCGTTTTGCGGCTGGGTATGTCCCTTAGGTGCATTTCAGGATTTGGTATCAAAGCTGACAGGGAGATTCCATATAAAAGAATATAATGCCTGTATACCGGATGGTATTGATAAGCGCCTCCGATTGATAAGATACGGCATGCTCATACTGGCGTTGTTCTTTTCCATGTTTCGCATTACTCATCAAATACGGGAGTATTGCATTTACAGTTCGATAACAGGTTTCCGAACCGGTTTTGCTGCTGCCGGCGGATTAATTATCCTGGCACTTATCACAGCCGTTACGTCTGTTTTTATCCAAAGACCCTGGTGCAAATATTTGTGTCCCTATGGCGCTTTACTGGGCATGACCAATAGATTCAGTTTTTTCAACATAAGACGCAAGCCGTCAAACTGCATAGGCTGCAGACAGTGTGACAACAAGTGCCCGATGAATATACGTGTGTCCGGCAAAAGCATTATCAAAGATCCCCAGTGTATTTGGTGTTTAAGATGCATCTCTGAAAGCACATGTCCTGTTACTGATACAATTACCCTTGGAAACAGAATAAGACAGGGCATTACGGTCAGCCGGAAGAGTCTGGCGCTTGTGATAACGGTTGTTTTCGCCTTTTCCATATCAGTAGTATGTTTTGATGAAGTCATGACATGGGCATCTCCCGATGGTTCAAGAACCGGCCAAAATTCCTCCGATGAAGCACAAGCAAGCTTATCATACACGGTACAGTCTGGAACGAAACGCAGTGACGGTGAATATGAAGGACTGGCAGTTGGTTACAGGCCTGGTCTGAAGGTACTGGTATCCATTGAAAGTGACAGGATAACAGCAATAGAAATTGTGTCCCACAGGGAGACCAGAGGGTATTACGAGGAATCCTTTGATTTAGTCCCACGGCTTATAATTGAAAATCAGTCTACACAGGTGGATTCAATTTCAGGTGCAACCGAGACAGGTGACGGAATAAAAAAAGCGGTTGAAAACGCATTAAGAAAGGCAGGATACTAAAAAGGCAACGGCAAAGGCCGGCCGGACCTCTGCCTTTTGTACGGCCAATCTACTGTTCAGGATTGTTTTCATAGGTGGAATGCTGGGAATTATACTGGTTAAGCTGTTCGTATTTGTTTAAGGCTTCCGTCCCATGAGTATTCTGGGCAACCTGGTCCCTTATTACGGCAATATGCTTTTCCTCGGCTTTGGCCAAGTCCGCATAAAGGGCCGCTATTCCTTCATTCTGGTTGTCCTGGGCTTCCCTCATATATCTTACATACTGAACAAGGGCCTGTTCCTTTTGATGTAAAGCTTCCTGCAACTGACTCAAGGTATGCATAATAAGCCTCCTTTTATATATTGACTGTGTAAGCCTTTGTTTTAGATATTATCTGCGATTCCGGCTTGGAATATACCAAAGTAAAGACGCGTTTGAGTTGAAGGGAGCTTTGAGGTATGTTATAATTGCGTTAAATATCAATAGTTATAGAGGTGCGCGATGAGGAAAGTGTTTTTTAACTAATTATAATCTAATAGCATCTTAAAAGCGTTGTAAGTACCGTGGGAGTAGTGCGCGCTTTTAAGGGTTGATGGTTAAAAAACGCTTACAGGGAAACAAATATCAGCGCATATAGGTTTTTAGCTTAAATATTTACCTATTATGCTGCAGTATAACACCCGGGTGTTTGCTGCGGCTTTGTATTTTTCGATTATAATTGCTAATGCCTCTGATAAATACAAGGAGATGATTGAATGGATTTACACTTTTCAAGTCTTTGTAAAAGCTATAAAGGGAAAAGGGTATTTGAAAATATAGACGGACAGATTGGCGATGGAGACAAGATAGGACTTATTGGCGCAAACGGTGTCGGGAAAACAACCCTGGCGCGGCTTCTGGCGGGGCGGGAGAGCTGTGATGCAGGCCAGGTCAACTGTTCGCCATCTTATATGGAAATTTTGTATATCGAACAGTACCCCATATTTGATACGGATATTTCTGTTTATGGAGAAGCCTGCCGGGCGGTTTCAAATAACGGTCGGGACATTAAGGATACCAAAAGGATAGTGCAGACAACTCTTGACAGGGTGGGTTTGGGCAGGGAAAAATGGCAGCAAAGGGCAGAGACTTTAAGCGGCGGTGAAAAAACAAAGCTTTTGCTTTGTAAAGCCATGATGTCTCAATTTGATTTACTTATCCTTGACGAGCCAACCAATCATCTTGACATGGACAGTTATGTGTGGTTGGAGGAATTTGTAGGAGAGTCGGATAAGCCCATGCTTATTATTTCCCATGATCGATTTTTCCTTGATAATGCCGTGAACAGGATATGGGAATTAACGCCCCTGGAGTTAAAGGCCTATGAGGGCAATTACTCGGCCTACAGGCTTCAAAGGGAAATAGAACAAAAAAGCATAGCCAAAGATTACGATAAGCAGCAAACCAAAATCCGGCATCTTAAACAGGTGATATATGAGAGGAAGGGCTGGTACGAAAGCGCCCACAAATCGGCGGGACAGAATGATTTTTACAGGTCCAAGGCCAAGAAGCATGCAGGCGTCTTGAAGGCCAAGGAAAAACAGCTCGAAAGAATAGAAAAGGATAGGATAGATAAACCACGAAAGTTAGTATCCCCTGCCTTTGAGGTTATCAATAAAAACATTACAGGCAAAAAACTTCCGTCATTTCTTGTCCGGGGTAAAAATATAAGCAAAGGCTTTGCCCAAAACCTGCTTTTTGACAGCGTTTCTTTCAATATAAAGCGGCGGGATAGAATAGCGCTTATAGGGCAAAACGGGGTGGGAAAAACAACCTTCCTCAAAGTAGTATGCGGTATTGATAAAGATTATGGTGGTACGGTTGCCGTAAATCCATCGGTTAAGATTGGATATTTTGCCCAGGAGTTTGACAATCTTGATAATGATGCCGCCATACTTGACGAGCTTGTGGCTGTGGGTGCCGGCGTCGGGGACGTGCGGCTTTTGCTTGCCGGGCTGCTTTTCCGCGGTGACGATGTTTATAAAAGGATTGGAAACTTAAGCATGGGGGAAAAGGGCAGAGTGGCCTTTGTAAAGCTGATACTGTCAGGAGCCAATCTGCTTGTACTGGATGAGCCTACAAATTATATGGATATCCAGTCCAGGGAAAAAATAGAAAAGGTGCTGGACGAGTTCGGGGGCAGCATTATTTTTGTCACCCACGACAGGTATTTTATCAGGAAACTGGCAAACCGTATTTTTGTTATGGAAAATCAAAAACTATGCTGTTACGATGGTGATTATGAATATTATATGGATAAGCTGAAGGAAGAGCGGGCAAAAAAAGAAACAGGCGCCGGATACAGGCGTCTGGCCGATAATATAAGAAAATTGGAATGCCAGCTGGCTTTTTTGAGCGGTAAACTAAGCGAAACCAAAGATGAGCACGAAAAACAAATATTAAACGAAAAATTTCTGGAAACCGCCATGGAACTCAATGGATATAAGGAAAGCTTAAATGGACAGGAACCGGGGTCAGAAAGCTAAACGAAACAAGGGGACGGCGGTTCTTTTGTTCCGTTTTCCGCTCCGCTTTCCATCTCTTTGTATTTTAAAGCTCGAATACCTTACCCGAATTCATCGGGAGGTACCTGTCGCCAAACCTTTCACAGAGTCTGTACTGGGCCTTCTGACCTGTACAATGGCCCGGTATAACCACGGCGGGTTTTGTTTTCTCAAGATGGTCCATGGTTTTTTCTATTACCGTGTCATCTGACTTTATAAGGTGCAGACCTCCGATAATACCGTATACTTTATCAATTCCGGTTATCTTCTGGGAATGCCTTATTATGTTTACTATCCCGGCATGGCTGCAGCCCGCCGCGATAAACAGGCCCTTATTCTTAAGGTTTACGATAACAGACATATCGTCAATCAGGTTGTCGGGTTTCAATTCACCGTTTTCCAGGTTATAGGTTCCTATCCCCGTGCCCTCAAAATCGGTGCTCCTTTCCACTTCCCCGGTTGAAAGCACACCCTGCATTAGGGGGAAGGGTTTTTTGACAAGGGTCAGATTCGCCCCCAGCTTTGCCAGTCTTTCCGGTTTGTTTTTATCGGTGGCGCCTATTTCCTTCAGGAAGGGGTCCAGGGCAAAGTTCTTTCTGAATACGTCAGGGTGTCCCACAACCGGGATTCCTTTGTTTGTTTGTATCAGAACATCATAAAGGGCCATGGTATGGTCGTAGTGGCAGTGGGACAGAAAAATCATATCTATTGAACCCGGGTCAACGCCTGCCATTTCCATGTTATGTATAAGAGCTTCAGAGGACTGGCCCACATCTAACAGTATTCTACTTTGGGTGTCACCGGCTTTAATGTCGAGCAAAAGGGCGATACCGTGGCTTCCCCAATAATCGGATTCATAGCCGGCATAGTCCTCCATAAGTACCGTGACTTTGAGGGAATCCACCTCCCCGAGCTTCTTTATGTCATACATTCATATACCTCCTTTTTCCTTTATTATACCATATATTAGTTATAGAATTTCCCTATTAATTACATTATATGGAGGACAAGGCCCGGTACACAGCAATAAAAACCCGGACTGAATAAAAAAAAGACAGAGGCTATTCCTCTGTCGCTGCTGTTGTGTTTAATATGCCATATTATCCTCAAAGCGTACGTAATTGAGCAATCTTGTCTCTTTCGACAGCCAAAGGCCTATAAACCCTTCATCGATTATTTTTTTCTGATGCTCAAGATCAACAAGGGGTATACTTAAAAGCTGGTTTGTTTTTCTGACAGGTGCCGGCTCCAAATTCCTGTGAAGAATAAACCTCCACACGCCATCCCTTCCGTTGTCGTCCGTTCCGTATTTTCTTTTGAGCGCTTTTATTCTTAAGCCGTTCTTTATTATGTTATAAAGACTATAAATATTTTGAGGCGATACCGTACAAAGCAGATGACTGTATCCAAAATCCTTAACCATCGGCATAGCTTGCTGCAGCGTCAAGCTCTGCAGTGAATTGCCCCTGTATTCGGGATGTACAACTGTCGTTTCAAGATGCGCCACTTTTATTAACTCCTGCTCCGGTATGTTTATATCATTGCCAAGATTTTTTCGGGCCATGCCCGGGAATCCTATATAGCGATATGCAATCAAATCCCTTGCTTTGTTGAATACACCGATTACCTTTGCCCCCTGTTTCATGTCATCAAACATCTCTTCGTAGGAATCCATGTACAAAACCTGTTTGTTGGGGAGCTGGTCATAGACATATTTCTCAAGCGCGACTACATCCCTAAGTTCATCTATTGTTATAAGACGCATAATATATTCGTCCTTTTCAGTTCTTTCATCTTTATGTTTATTTAGCTGTCCCGTTCTTAATATTCTCATATATGGCCTCCCTTCATAGTTCCGCTTGTAGTTGTACAAGAACCTGCATAATGTGACAACTTATTACATATACATAAGTTGTTTCTTTGACCTAATATTATCACAGACTACTCATATTTGTCAATTAAGTTGTCAGATAAATTAAAAAAAGCTGCTATCCTTTGAGATAGCAGCTTTCCGCATTAATCCCGGTTCACGTATTTGTTTACCTTTTCGGAAATACTGGGCCCGTTTCCCACGTATAGAATAATATCATTGGCGAAAAACACCATCTTAGGTCCCGGGGACAGGTACAGATGTCCCGAACGGTTTATCCCTATTATTGTTGCACCGGTATGATTCCAAAAACGGACCTCACCGATGGTTTTACCTATGAGATGGCTTTTTTCAGAAATTTTCAGTTCCAAAGGGTAGATAATTCCAATATTTCGAAGAAGCATGGCCTGCTCAATAACCGAGTCCAGCCTTTCGAGAACCGAAGCTTCAATAGCTCTTTTTTGCTCCATCAGTTTGATGATTTCCTCCCTGAGGGACAGGATCCTATCCTTGGACTGGTATTCCTTAATAAAGGTATTCGCCGCTTCCTTCGATTTTATCAGGACGCCTTTTTTTTCTATAACATTTACCACCTGGAGCTCTTCCAAAAGTGCCAGTGACCTTCTGATTGTCTCGGGAGAGACGCTGTACTTGCCGGACAGTGTGGACCGCCCTTTAACCATTTCGCCTGCTTTCCATTCTTCGTTAAGAATACTGTAAGCTATATCCAGCGCTATCTTCTCATATTTTGCAACCGATACGCCTTTGTCTTCCGTATGGTTTTTAAGATACATTTAAACACCCCTGAATTTTTGATTAAAGCCATTATATTATTAGTATATCATACTATTATTGTTCAATTTATAACTGCAATTGTCAAGTGGGTTGCTCCTGAGTTTTTCCAGCGCCGTCCGCGGAAGGGAAAATTAGCAATTTACTGCTTCTCCCTTTGCATAATAGGAATAAGAAGGGAAATAAGCATTTTTATAGAATACATAAAGTACACATTTCAGATGCCGTTTTGACAATACTGCGAAAAGTTTAGTAATGGGAGTATGAATGGTCATGAAAATGCACGATGGACACAGGAGAAGGGTTAAGGACAGATTCCTGTCCGAAGGGCTGGATGGGTTTGAAGACCACCAGGTGCTTGAAATGCTGCTTTTTTATTGCATCCCCAGGAGGGATACAAATGAACTGGCCCACAGGATGATTAACAGATTCGGCTCGCTGGCAGGGCTGTTTGAGGCCGACCCGAAGGATATAAGCAGGAAGTGCGGGGTGAGCGAGAACACAGCCATACTGGTATCGCTCATACCTTCCCTGGCAAGGAGATATTTTAAAATCAAATGGGGGGACAAACCCGTCCTGAACGCTTCATCAAAAGCCGGGGAATATGCTGTCTCCCTTTTTGCCGGGAGGACCTATGAAGCATTCTTTGTAATATGCCTGGACGCCCAGAACAGGGTAAACTATTCTGCCCTGGTTCAGGAGGGCACCCTGACCGAGGCGCCGGTATATACAAGGCTGATTGTCGAGGCCGTCCTTCGTCACCAGGCAAACAGCGTGATTATTGCGCACAACCACCCCGGCGGCAAAATGCAGCCCTCGAAGGCCGACATTGAGGTGACGGCAAGGATAGCCCAGGCTCTGGATACAATATCGGTGAAGGTGGTAGACCATATTATCGTGGCCGGGGAGAGTTACTTCAGCTTCAAGGAGAATGGGTTGATTTAGAGGACAGGGGCAGACGACTTGGTATATTAAGTTTAAACGAATGATGCGGGGTTGAAGAAAAAAGGCAAACTGACCGCAAATACTTTGATATGGAGTTTTACTGCCAAACCATTAAAAGCAAGGTATCAAACGGCACTACGGCAGCCTAAAGCATACTTTTGCGGTGGGGGTATCGCATTTATTCCACGATCCGGTTGACAGTGGGCCTCTGGCCGAACGATTCCTGGCACCGCTGGCAGCCCCTTTGTTATGGTTGCCTATCATGCGGCCCTCTCACTGTGTAGCCCGGCTTTTGCGGCATAAACGCTTACTGATTATGCTATTAAGAAAGTGCGAGGTACCAAGCCGTGTACTTACAAAAATGTTACCGAGGTAATTTACACACTAATTTGGACTTGACAGTATGAGGTAATGGCCGGGGTTCTATGCATTTCAAGGTAGAAAGCTCATGGAAATGCCGGATAATGTTATGGGCAAGCCCTCTGCTGAGTTCATAAGGTGGCACAATAAAAACGAATATAGAGAATAGCAGATATAGTAGAATTGGGAATAGCTGCAAACAGGTTTGAAACGGAAGGAACAATGGGAATACTTGAATGGGGAGTGAATGTGTTGGATAATGTCCTGGAAAAAATTAAGGAAATTGCTGTGAAGTATAGAATTGAGAAAGTTTTATTGTTCGGGTCTCGTGCCAGGAGGGATGCCTCACCGGTCAGTGACTATGATATTGTGGTTTTCGGTAAAGATATGTCCGCGTTAGACAGAGCACGTTTTTGTACCGATGCTGACGAAATCCCCACATTGAAGAAAATCGACATAGTGTTTGTAAATGACGGTTTAACCGATGACCTAATGGAGAGTATTAAGAAGGATGGTGTTGTTATATATGAGAAAACTGGATACAAAACTAACTAATTTTAATAAGGCTTTGCAAAGGCTCAAGGAAGCAGTAAAAGAATTTGAGCAAATTAATGCAAGCGATGTGGTACGCGATGGCGTCATTCAGAGGTTCGAATTTACCTATGAGCTTGCCTGGAAAGCTGCAAAAGAATACCTTGAGTATGTTGGTATTGTTGGTAAAAGTTCTCCCCGGGAGGTTATAAAGGAAGCTTTTGCACAACAGCTTATTAGCGATGAGGATAATTGGCTTATTATGCTAAACGACAGGAATACGACTTCACATATTTATAAAGAAGAGATGGCGAAAGAGATCGCACAAAGAATCGTCAATCTTTATGTAAAAGAATTCGAATTGCTTTTATACAGGCTTATGAAATAAGAGATATAGGGAGTTGGACCAAGGAAATTAGATAGCATATGCATGAGGAACAGTATTGTAATGCATCATGAATGCTAGAGAGTAGCTTATTAATAGAGTAACGTGGTAAGAGGGAACAAGTTCCTGACAGCGCACTGTCCAAAAAGGAGACGAATGAAACGTCTCCAATACTCCCTCTCGCCTCCACTCGCAGTCTTTCCTACTAAATAACTATAATATCCTTTGAGAACTTGCTCAAAGGCTCGCCGCCGTTTTCGCCAACCGCCACAACGTCCTCAACCCTTATCAGCAGCTTGCCGTCCATAATAACCGAAGGCTCTATTGTGAAGGTCATATTCCTTTGGAGCACCTCTTTGTACCCGGGCATAAGGTAAGGGTATTCATGGACATCCCTTCCGATAGAATGTCCCAGTCGGTGTCGGAAACCTTTATCATAGCCCCGTTCTTCGATATACCTTCTAGCCACCATATTAAGCCCCTCGCAGGTTATTTTACCCGGCACCATCGTTTGGATAGCATGCTTTTGGGCTTGCATTACCGTTTCATGTATTTTTACCATTTCTTCGGTTGGCTCGCCGGCATACACCGTTCTGCCAAAGTCGGAACAGAAGCCGTCCTTCATCACCCCGAAATCAAAGGCTATGGTGGTGCCTTTTTCAACCATGTTGACAGTGGTACCGCCCCAGTGAGTTTTGCTGCTGCCGCCGCATATCATTACGCCGGTGTGGAAGGAGGTGCCTTCACAGCCCTCCTGCAAAATTTGATGCTCTATTTCAGTCTTGATGTCAATTTCGCTCATGCCCACCTTAAGCATAGGTACTATTTTGCCAAACACCCTGTCGGTAATTTGTGCCGCTTCTCTCATCTTTGACAGTTCATAATCGGTTTTTACCTTACGCAGGTTATTCATATACTTTTCCAGCGACATAAAATCAGCTTCGGGCATCATTTCCTTAAAGTTTATAAGCGTGGTCGAAAAGGTGTTTTTTGAAACGGCTATCCTTCCAACTTTTTTCAGCCGGTCGCCGATGACCCTTTGCACCGTGTCTTTAACCGGTATACCCTCAACAATAGTGATGTATTCGTCGATTATGCCGTGTGCATCTTCTTCAACGTGGCCTAAGTTTACCAGCATCTGAGGAACCAGGCAAAGGGTTTTGTCCGGAAAGATGTATGTTCCATAGGCCCAGTCGCCGTATGTGTTTGCATATGTAGGGTTGCAGCGTCCCTTTGGTATGCCGGCTAAGTATTCCAGCTCGCCCGATTTGGGAAGAAAACACAAATCAATATGTTCACGCTCCATATATTCCATCAGGTTCTTTATTCGCTCCTCGAAATTTATCATGTTACATACCTCCCTCTATAAATTGAATTCGCCATAGCCAGGTTTTTTCCTTTTATATAAATTACAGTATAAGTTCAATATTTTTAACAATTCTACAAATAAAAAAATATTGACAAGAGTCGACAAAGTTCATATAATGGTTCGTAATATTATTGTTTAATACATAAACAAAACAGGAGGATTAAATGGGTAAAGAAATTGAACTGCTCGATGAGTTGTTAAACCGTATAAGTAACTCTATCAATGCATTAGAAAAACAGACCAGGTGCTATGATGGAGAAATTACATCCACCCCCCCCGAGGCCCACTTGATTGAGGTTATACACAATCACCCGGATGCCAATACAAGCGAGATTGCGGCTATTCTGGGTCTTACAAAGGGCAGTATCTCTATACGAACAGCAAAGCTCTGCAAGAAAGGTCTGATTGAAAAGTACAATCAGGAGGGTAATAAAAAAGAGATATATTATCGTGTTACTCCCCTTGGACAAAGGGTGTATGACGGGCACGAAAAATATCATACCGAACAAAACCGGAAGATTTATAACAGATTTTTATCCTTTTCGGAGAAACAAAGAAAATTTATTTGTGATTTCCTTAAGGAGTATGCGGATTATCTTGAAGACAGCTATTTCCCGAAAAAATAAACCTCATGTCCCGGCATGGGTTAATTATATAAAATCAGATTTACAAAAAAGGGAGGGCAATAAAATGAAGAAAAAATTAATGTGCTTGGCATTGGCTGTGGTTATCATTCTGACAGTTGCCGGTTGCTCGGACAACGCAAGCACGGACACAGGCGCAGATGCACAGGAAGAAACAGTTAAAATCGCCGTCATGGCGCCGTTGACAGGAAATCTCGCCAACATAGGTGAGCAATTTAAACAGGGCGTGGAGCTAAAAGCTAAACAAGTAAACGATGGCGGAGGAGTCAACGGTAAAAAGGTAGAGATTGCATATTTCGACGATAAAGGTGATGCAAAGGAAGCAGCCAACATTGCTCAGCTTATTGTAAACGATAAAGACATTGTTGCTGTAATAGGCAGCTATACAAGCTCTGTCTGCTTTGCAGCTACACCGATTTTTGATCAAGTAAGTCTTTCCATGGTTACTCCTTCGGCATCCAATCCCGACCTCATAAAGGATAACAAGGTAATGTTCAAGATGTGGACCGGCTTTGATGTCTACGCTCCCATGATTGCCGACCTGGCAATTACCGAGCTGAATGCCAAGGATATTGCCGTTATTTATGCATACAATGACTGGGGTATAGGCGTTAAGGACTATTTTGTTGAAAGGGCTAATAAACTGGGTGGAAACATAGTTGCAGAAGAAGTTGTCTATGATGGTGACAAGGATTTTAAAACACAGCTGACCGGTATTAAAGCAAAGAATCCCGACACCCTCGTAATTCTGACGTATTATGCGGAAGGCGCGGTTATTGTACAGCAGGCAAAGGCCCTTGGGATTGATGCCCAGTATGTTGCATCAGGCACCTTTGTAGAGGATCAATTCCTCGAAATGGCAGGGGAATACGCAGAGGGAATGTATGTTATAAACGAATTTGTTGCCGATGACCCAAGACCGTCTGTTAAGGAATTTGTAGATGCTTACAAGGAAGAGTTCAACGGCGAACTGCCGGGCAACTATCAAGGCAATTCATATGATGCACTGGGTGCCATTGTCCATGCATATGAGAATTCAGGCGAGACAAGGGAAAAGGTTAACGAAGGCCTGCACAACCTGAAAGACTACCAGGGTATAAGCGGTTCACTGACATTCCAGGGGCAGGAAATAATCAAGCCTCAGGTCTTTGTACAGCTTAAAGACGGCGAATGGTCATATTACAAAGAATCTCCAGTCAGGTAATAGTGCTGCTAATGATAAAAGTGGGGGGGAGTATTCTCCCTCTCCAAACTTTGTTTGCAACAAGGCAATAATCGGAAAAGGAGACAGGATTATATGCTCATTCAACAAATAGTCAACGGCATAACATTGGGTAGCATCTATGCGCTGATGGCAATTGGCTATGCAATGGTTTTCAGTCTTCTGGAGCTCATAAATTTCTCCCATGGCCAAATATTTATGTTGGGCGCATTCTTAGGTCTTTACACGATGAGACTTATAAGCGGCAATTTTATTGTTATCCTGGGTGTTGCTGTTGTGTTGACAGCGCTGGCAGGCATCTGCGTCGAACGCATTGCAGTCAGTCCTTTGCGCAAAAAGGGCGCACCAAAGGTTTCATCTCTTATTACAACGCTTTCCATGGGCATAATAATTGAAAACCTGGTTCTGGTAATTTGCGGAAGCAGGTTCCAGGGTTTTAAACCTCCCTTTGAAGTTAAATATTTTGATATTTACGGGATAAGGATTTCTTCACTAGAGATTGTAATCATTGCACTGGCATTGTCACTTATGGTAGTAATTTCCCTGTTCATGTATAAAACAAAGTATGGCATGGCAATCCGCGGCTGTTCGCAGGACATAGAAACCACATCGCTTATGGGTGTAAATGTCAACATATTCATTGCTGCGACCTTCGGAGTTGGCTCTATGCTTGCTGCGGCTGCCGGTATACTTATAGGTTATTATTATAACTTTGTTGAACCGTCAATGGGAGCAATCGTTGGCATGAAAGGCTTCACCGCGTCTGTTCTGGGCGGCCGTGGCATGATTTCAGGCGGCGTGCTTGGCGGGTTTGTTCTTGGTATTTTGGAGTCACTGGGCACTATGGTTTTTACCGCCCAATACAGGGATACCATTGCTTTTACCGTACTTATTCTGATTTTGCTCTTTAAGCCGGACGGATTGCTTGGAAAACGGAGGGACAAATAATGGATAAGACGAAGAAATTTATAAAAAAATATTTTCTACAGATGCTTGGACTTATAATAATTCTTGTACCTGTGATTTCGGGAAATTCGTATTATTATCAGGTTGCCACAATGTGCGGTATTTACTGCCTGTTTACAATAAGCGTAAACCTTGTCACAGGCTTTACAGGTCAGCTGACCCTGGGACAGGTTGCTTTTTATGCTATAGGTGCTTATGCTTCAACTATACTTGCAATGAATCTTTCAGTACCGGTGCTTTTGGCAATGGTACTGGGCGGTTTGATTGCCGCCGTGTTCGGACTGCTCATTGGCTTTCCGGCGCTGCGGCTTTCGGGGGTTTACCTGGGTATTGCCACCCTTGGCTTTGCGGAAATTGTACGCCAGGCATCATTGATTTGGATAGATCTGACGAGGGGCCCGTTGGGTATCCCCGGTATTCCAAGGCCGGGTATATTCGGCTATGTCATTGACTCAGGGTTTGATTATTTTGTTTTGATATTGGTGATTTTAACTCTGGTCTACATTGCCGTCGACCGTCTTACCAAATCAAAGGTGGGACTGGTGTTTCTGTCCATCCGTGAGGATGAAACGGCAGCCGAGTCAATAGGTATAAACATAGCTTTTTACAAGGTATTAGCATTTGTAATAAGCGCTTTTATTGCCGGAATAGCAGGTGCCTTTATGGCTCATTTCATAACGTATATCAGCCCGTCAAACTTTACAAGTGCGGAATCCTTTCTGGTTCTGTCCATGTACGTCCTGGGAGGCCCGGCATCACTGCCCGGTTCAATCGGAGGCGCCGTAGTGCTTACCGTTGCTTCGGAAGCCTTACGGTTTTTACAGGGCTACCGGCAAATCTTCTATGGGGTGCTGTTGATTACAATAATACTGTTCAAGCCTGACGGCATAAGCGGAATTTTAAAAATTAATAAAATTACCGCGGGCCTGCCAAAAAAATTGGAAGAGCTTAACCTTTCGTCAAAGGAGGGTGAGAATTAATGGCACATTCTTTAATGGTAAAAAACCTTTCAAAGCATTTTGGAGGACTAAAAGCTGTGTCAGGAATTTCCTTCGACATTGAAAAATGCAAAATATCAGGGCTTATTGGCCCCAACGGAAGCGGTAAAACCACAACCCTTAACATGATTTCCGGGTTTTTGACCCCGACAACGGGTGAAATCCACTTTAAGGATGAGAACATCGCCGGCAAGAGAATGGCAGAGATTAACCGGATGGGTATTGCCAGAACATTTCAGCAGATAAGGCTCTTTCCCGAGCTTACCTGTTTTCAGAATGTTCTTGCTGCACGCCACTCCCAGAAGGGAGAAACATGGTGGCATTCCATATTAACGCCAAAAAAGAACGAAACCGAAGCGAAAAAATCCCGCAAAAAAGCACTGGAAATCCTTGATTTTGTGGGTATTTATGAATACAGAAACACCCAGGCCAGAAACCTTTCATATGGCAATCAACGCAAGCTGGAGATTGCCCGTGCCCTTGCAACAGAGCCCAAGCTGCTGCTGCTGGACGAGCCGGTGGCAGGCATGAACCCAACAGAGGCGGAAGCGGTGGTAGTTCTTCTAAGAAAGCTCAGAGACGACGGTTTAACCGCAATTCTTGTAGAGCACACCATGAACGTAGTTATGAATATTTGCGACGATATAGTTGTTCTTGACATGGGACAAATAATTGCAAAGGGCAAACCGATGGAAATTTTGGCAAATCAGAAAGTTATAGATGCTTATCTGGGCAAAAGAGGAGGAAAAGGTGATGCTTAAAATTGAAAACCTCAATGTCCATTATGGAAAAATTCATGCCCTTAACAACGTATCCATTGAGGTACCCGATAAATCGGTCATCACGATAGTGGGCAGCAACGGTGCGGGCAAGAGCACGTTGTTGCGTTCGGTGGCGGGGCTTGTCAGGCTATCGGGCGGCAAAATCACATTTGACGGTCGGTCCATAGAGCAGCTGCCGCCGCACAAGCGGGTAAAGGCAGGTATTGTCCTCACCCCTGAAGGACGCCGTGTTTTCCCGAAAATGAGCGTCCGTGAAAACATTGCCCTTGGTGCATTCACAAGGTCAAAATCAGAACTGCAAAACGCTGAACAGACCGCGTTTTCAATGTTCCCACGCTTGAAAGACAGATATAACCAGCTTGCCGGGACCCTTTCGGGCGGCGAACAGCAAATGCTTGCCATTGCACGATCCATGGCTTCAAAGCCAAAGCTTTTGCTTCTTGACGAGCCGTCTATGGGGCTTGCGCCTAATATGGTGGATGTGGTGGAAAGCGCAATCAACTATATCAGAGACCAGGGAGTTTCCATTTTGATTGTTGAGCAGAACATTTTCATGGCCTTTGATGTTTCCGACTTCGGGTATGTAATCCAAACTGGAAGCATTGTGCTTTCAGGTAAATCGAGCGAGCTTGTAAATGTTGATATGGTAAAGAAAGCATATTTAGGCGAAATAAAAGAATAAAAATTTAGGAGGAACGCTCTAATGGGTAATATAGTCAGCAAGGTTGTCGAAACCGAAATCCTCGTGGTGGGCGGCGGCGGTGCGGGAATCACTGCGGCAATCGGTGCGGCAAGAAGCGGCGCCAAGGTGCTGCTTGTCTCAAAAGGACAGGTGGGCAACAGCGGAAACACGATTATGATTGGCGGCAGCTTTGCCATGGACGGGCACAGTGCCTATTATGATTATGATATTAAAGAAGCCGATAAGGAATTTACAAAGGCAGATTTATATGAGTCCATTATAAAGGACGGCTTTTATATAAACGACCAAAACATGGTCCGGCAGTTTGTTGAAGAAAGCCCTGCAATTGTCTATGAGGTTGTGAAATGGGCGGAGCAGACAGGCAAGCCCTTTGACTTCGGACCGCCGTCAACCTGGTGGATGTCGGGCAGGATGATGGGCAATGCATTAAAACAAGGGCTTGTGTCCACGCCGGGTATTGAACGGATTAGTGATATTGCTGTTATTGAGCTGCTTTCAGATGGCGGCCGTGTATGCGGTGCTCTGGCCCTGGAGCTTAATACGGGGGACTTTGTCCAGATCAACGCGAAAGCCGTTGTCCTGGGAACAGGTGGATTCCAGCCCTTCTCACTGAAAAACACCAACTCGGATATGACCGGTGACGGTGTGGCTATGGCTTTTCGTGCCGGAGCAAAGGTTTCGGATATGGAATTCCTGCTGTTTTTGATGACTGCTCTTGAGCCCCAGGATATCGTTGGCTCTATTCTGCCTCTTATGCTTGTGACTATGCCGACATTTAAATATGTGGCAACCGACAGAGAAGGCAAGGAGCTTACAATGCCGCAGGAACTTAAGGATATGGAAACAAAGAGTGAGATCTGCAAGCTTTTGCACATGGTTTATTACGGTAAAACAATTACCACCGACAATAAAACAGACAAGGGCGGTGTGTTTCTCAAAATTACAGGTACAGATGAGGAAATTAACCAAGCCTTTGACGAAACGGTGGAATTGTTCAGGAAGTTCTATAAAGAAGGATTTTATCACCACAACGATATAAATAAAGTCCGGAGAATGTGCCTCGATAAGAGAAGATGGGAAGTGGGACTGGGCAACGAATATTCTGTTGGTGGTATTCTGGTTAACGAAAAAATGGAGACCACTGTAAAGGGGCTGTTTGCCGGAGGCGAATGCGCCAGCGGGGTATTCGGCGCGAACCGCGTTGCCGATGCTGTCACTGAAATGGTGGTTCAGGGCTACCGTGCAGGGTTAACGGCAGCGGAATATGCGAAAACCGCACATGCCGGCAACTGCGGTACGGAATGCGGCAGTATAATCGCAGAAAGGCTCTTGGAGGTGCTGAACAACAAGGGAGGCATTTTGGTCAACGAAGCAGTCAGGAGATTTGAAGCTATCTCCGACAAATATCTCAATTGCTATCGTGACGGCGAGGGACTTCGCGCCGCAATTGAACAGTATGAGCAGTTGGAAAAGGAGCTGGAAAATGCGACGATTTTATGTAAGGACATGGCATACAACGCAGAACTAATGGGGCTTATTGCCCTGAAAAACCGTCTGCTGTGTTCAAAACTTGCTGCATATATGGGCGAAGCACGAAAGGAAAGCCGCGGGCTGCATTTGCGTCTTGATTATCCTAATATTGACAACAAGAACTACTTTGTCCGATCAATTGCCCATAAAGACGGAGACAATATAGAGCTTTCAACCCGCAAGCCAATAGCAGGAGAAATAGCTCCGCCTGATTATGAAACAATCGAATATGAAAGATATCTGCTGGAAACAGGCATAGGCCTTGAAAATCTTCAGGATTGATCTGAAAAGGGGGATGATTATGAAAGTTAAAGTATTAAGAACTTCGCCGGAAAAGCATTTTGATGAATTTACAGTCCCTTTTCCAATAGACGGTGAATACACGATAATGGATGTTTTGCGATATATCTCGGATAATATTGATCCGACTCTGGCGTATTTTTCCCATGCAGTGTGCAACCACGGCATTTGCGGCAGATGCGCCGTTAAGTGCAACGGCAGGGTTGTTGTTGCCTGTATAACCCATGCAGATTGTGACGAGCTGATGCTGGAGCCCAAAAACAAAAAGGTTGTCAAAGATTTGCTTTGTCAATAAGGGAGGTGCCATATGGACTTTACCGAAAGACATCATGCTTTTATTTCCGCTTACTTTTACAGTGAGCTTAAGGAAAGGTGTCCTCAAAACGGAGAGGCTACCTTTGTTATGGCAACACAGAGATATGCCGAGCAAAGGGGCAGCCGCATGGCGCAGCGGGCGGTCCGTGACGGTCAAAGGTTGGATTTTGCTACGTATTGCGCCTATGGCGAGTGGTCGTATACGGAGGAGTATTTTGCAGCATTCAAGCATATAGAGCCGGTTTCCAAAAGCCCTGACTACCGGTATTATGTCCACGCCTGCCCGTGGCATGATCAATATGCGGAGATGGGCCTGATTGAGGGGGCTTGCCTTTACTGTAAGCACCTTGATCTGGCAATCGCACGGGGATTTAATCCCTATCTCACCTTTGAGGTGAGAAGCACATTGCACAGGGAGGGTAAATGTGAATTTGTACTGAAGGATGCATATATCGAAGAAAGGGGATATTCTGTCGACAAAAGTAAAACCCAAATGCCCTTCGAATACCACTGTGGACATATTTATAAAACCTTTTCCGATATTGTAAAAAGTATACAACGGGAAAAAGGCGAGAGGATTTGTAAAAATGTCGCAAATGAATTTGCAAAGGAGTATGGAGAAGACATGACAAAGGTGCTTTTATCCTATGGTGACACCGATTTCAATGTTTTGCCGTAAATGAGAGACTTAAGAAGTATTAATCCAGTGGTTGCTTAATCTCTTAATAGGGTTTTGCGCCATAGAGTCTTTCCAGCCACTGTTCTTCAAGACGTTTGATATCGCTGCTGAAATCCTGGGCGGTGCGGCTGGTGGCATCTGCCCAGATTTCGCTGTAGTTTGTTTCCCCGGTCTTTCGTTTTGCCGCAGCAGACGATATATTGTCAAAGAGTATATTGATGTCAGGCGCTTTCCTGTCGGTTATAACATATGTACCTCTGTTAATCAGCCAGTCAATATGGCATCCCATGATAAAAAAGTCCACTATACCGGCAATATCCCGGACAGTATAATCATCGCGGATGCTCATGTCCTCCTGTCCCTTTTCAATCAAATCCACAATAAGCGGGTAATACGGCTTGTCCCCGGGAGCCGCGTTGGTTTCTTTCAAGCGGTATACGGTGAAAACGCGTCCGAATTCCTCGCCCACCGAAGTCAAAAGCTCTAGTACATACACCGTGAAAATTTTCAGCCTTTCAAGAGCATATTTGTCGGCATAGGCGGCGTTGGATTGCAGACGGCTGTAAAAATCATGGCAGTATTCAAGCACCTCACGCCGGTAGGAGACTATCAGCTCATCCTTACTGCCGAAATAGTTGTAAAAGGATCCGGTGGATGAATTGGTGGCCTGAACTATTTCCTCTATCGAAACATTGTAATAGCCGTCTTGCTGAAAAAGACGGATGGCCGAGTGCAGTATTTTCCTTATTTTTCTGTTGCTTCTTTCCGGGTATCTTTCCGGCTGTTTTTCCATGGTTTATCTGTCCCTATTTCGATTTTCGTGTTTCGATTTTCGTGCAATACTGTTACATAAGAATTCTATCATATAGGCATATTTTTCGGTTATCCCGAAGGAGCCCTTTGATACCTCCCAGTCATATATTATACCGTTGGATAACATATGTATACTGTCTACTATCTGTTCTTCCGATAAATCCTGGCGGATGCTTCCGTCGGACTTACCCATATTGGTAAGATTGAGTAAAATGGTATTAAAACTATCGTTGACGGGAGATGACCTTTTCAACTCAATCCCGTCCTTAAAAAGACGTATATCAGAAATCCGCGCGAATTCATCGCCGTTGGATGACATGGTTTGTAGGGCGAACATGCTCATTAAGTAGAGTTTTTCCAAGCCGTTATAACCCTTATAGGCAGGATCCCGTAATAATTTTTCATAAAAATCCACACATTGGGCATCCAAAGCCTGCCGGTAAAATACAAACAATTCGTCTTTGCTGTCAAAATAATTATAGAAGGAACCCTTGGAGGAATCGGCTGCCTTGGCTATGTCATCAACAGAAACGTTGTCGTAGCCATGATCGGCGAAAAGGCGCATAGCACAATTCACGATTTTCCTTTTATTCTCTTCGGATTTTCGCTGTCTTTTTGTTAGTTTCTTTGCCATATTTCCCTCCAATAACCAATGCAAATTCATTATATTTCATTTTCAGCACACTGGCAAGCTTCAAAATAGGCTCAAATAGCCGTTTAACCCGCATTTTCGATACATTATTGACAGATAAATTTGACTGTGGTAGTATTTTATTGAAATCAAGTCTAAACTTGGTTCTAATAAATGAAATCATGGGGTTCAGCTTTGCTGAATATTCCCCGAAAAAATGGAGGTGTAAAAATGAAATCCAAACTGGTACTATTGCTTGTGGGGATTTTGCTGGGAACAACAATTTTTGCCGGCTGCACTCCCGCTGATGAGCCGACAGATGTTGATGAGCCCGGCAGCATTGAAACCGTAAAAATCGGCGCTATTCTGCCTTTGACCGGCGGTGCCGCCGCAACAGGAGTTAAGTTGCAGGCAGCCATGGAAGTTGCCCAGGAGATTATTAATGGTGAGCATCCTGAAATCGCTGTTCCTCTGGCTGCAGAGGCAGGGCTGCCAAACCTGGGGAATGCCAGGCTGGAGATTGTATTTGCCGACCATCAGGGTAATCCCGAGATGGCCAAGTCCGAAGCAGAGAGGCTTATAGATGAGGGAGTGGTGGGATTAGTAGGCTGTTATCAGAGCTCAGCTACCAAGCCGGCCAGCCAGGCAGCCGAGCAGTACGGCGTACCCTTTGTGGCAGGTTCTTCGTCTTCTGCCGCTTTGACGGAACGCGGTCTGCAGTACTTCGTGCGTGTTGCTCCCAACGATGATATTGAAACCGAGATGTTCTTTGATTACTTAATTTACCTCAATGACAATTTTGACGCAGACATTAAAAGCGTGGCAGTTGCTTATATCGATAATGAGTTTGGCGTTCATGCCAAGGATATGGTGGAAAAATGGGTTAGTGAAAAATACGGCGCCCTCGGTTTTGAATTGGCCGGCACAGTGGCCTATGCGGCGGATGTGACCAATGTTGATACCGAGGTACAGCAGATTAAGAATTTGAATGCTGACGCGATTTTCCATGCTTCCTACATTGCCGATATAACTATGTTCGTAAATAAGTATAAGGAGTTCGGCATTGCACCGAAGGCTGTTTTGAACTACTGCGGCGGCTTCCAGGATACCCAGTTTGTAGTCAATCTTGGCAATGACGGTGATTATTTTGCCGGCGGTGCTGCATTCTCGGCTGAAAAGCTTGGCGATATGCCTGAGCTTACGGCTATCAATGCTCTTTATAAAGCCAAGACCAACGCAGACCTCGACGGTCCTGCCCTGGAGGAATTTTCTTCGGTACTTGTGCTTGCAGAAGCCATTAATATTGCCGCAAGCCTTGACGGCGATACCATCATGGACGTGATTATGGGCACTACCTTCGATGCTCCTTATTACGCCGCCGGCGCGGTTAAATTTGATGCCAAGGGACAGAACGAAATCCTGGCTTCCTATGTAGTACAGACCTTGGATAAGAAATATCAGGCAGTATATCCCGCCGATACCGCCACAGCCGAACCGGTGGTACCTATTCCGGCCTGGGATGACAGATAGTTTAGCAAAGTTTACACTGTAGACGGCAAATAATATTTCAAAAAAAACCGTGCAGGATTCCGGGAGTGCGGAGCTATCTTCGCTTCGCCTCCTTTATTTACCCGGATGGAAGCGGCTGTCTGCAATGTGAAAAAGGAGGACATATGATAATAGGGCAAATAATTGCTAATGGAATACTTATGGGCTTTATTTATGCTTTGGTGGCGGTGGGGCTCACCCTTACATGGGGTGTTATGGATATCATCAATTTTGCCCATGGTGAATTCTTGATGATTGGCATGTATACCGCCTTCTGGATGTTTACGCTTTTTGCTTTGGATCCGCTGGCAGCCCTGCCTGTTTGCATAGCGGTGCTTTTTATACTGGGAATATTAACCTATACGGGAATTATCAAAAGGGTTATTAACGCGCCCGGTCTGACGGCATTGCTTGCCACTTTTGGTTTCAGTATGTTTTTGAAGAATTTTGCCCAGTATCTATGGACACCCAATTACAGGTATATTAACGAGGCGTTAGTTTCGGGAAAGTCCCTTGGGCTGGGCAGCGTTGTTATAGGGATGCCGCAGATAGTAGCGGCAATCGGAAGTATTATTTTAACTATTGTAATAATGGCTTTTATGGATAGAACCAGAACAGGGAAGGCAATTCAGGCTACAGCCTTAAATAAAAACACAGCCCTTTTGATGGGCATCAATACCAAAAAAATGTATGCCATAACCTTTGGTCTTTCAGGTGCCTGTGTGGGTGCGGCCGGTGCGCTGATGTCCACCTTTTTCCCGATATACCCTGCGTCAGGTGCCCTGTACAGTATCATCGCCTTTGTTATTGTTGCGCTGGGCGGGTTTGGCAATATCAAGGGTGCTTTATTCGGAGGCCTAATTATTGGATTAACAGAAGCCCTGGGAGGATATTTCCTCGGAACTCAATTCAAATATGCCCTTGTATTCTTAATCTACCTGATAGTGATACAAGTTAGGCCAAAGGGGTTGTTCGGATGGTAAAGAATAAAAAAGCACTGTTTATCCTAATTGCGGTACTGGCTCTGCTTCCTCTTTTTACCCAGACCAAGGCGCTGCTTAACGCCATCATTCTCCTTTTGATTTTTGCCACTCTTGGTGAAGCATGGAACCTAATTACCGGCTTTGCCGGGCAAACCTCCTTCGGTCATGCAGCTTTTTTTGGTATCGGTGCATATGCATCTGCAGTAATCTTTTACCGTTACGGCGTTACTCCGTGGCTTGGAATGGTCCTGGGCGGGATAATTGCTTCCATAATTGCCGGAATTATGAGCTACCCCTGCTTCAGACTCAAGGGGCATTACTTCGCCATTGCTACTCTGGCGGTGGCGGAGATTATCAAGCAAATCTTTGTCAGTTGGAATTATGTGGAGGGTGCTACCGGTATATCCATACCCATAATACACCGCTCGTCAGGCTTTGCCCAAAGGCTTTTCTATCTGCAGTTCAATGATAAGCTGCCCTGGGTGTATATTTGCCTGATGTTGTTTGCATTGGTGATTTTTCTGTGCAGTTATCTGGAAAACTCGAAGATGGGATACTATTTGAAGGCTATACGCGAGAGCCATGAAGTGGCGGAGGCTATTGGAATCAACCCCACGAATTACAAACTGTATGCGATGATTATATCGGCTTTTATATCAGCCCTCTGCGGCTCTATATACGCCCAGTATATATTATATATCGACCCATTCATGATGTTTTCACTGGATATATCGATGAAAATAGTACTGTTGACGGTTTTGGGAGGCATAGGCAATATTTACGGCCCTATTATCGGTGCGGCTATCTTTATCCCGCTTTCAGAATTTACGCGGATAAAGCTTGGCGGTTCGGGCACAGGCATAGACCTGATGATATACGGGCTTGTAATAGTCCTTATTACCTGTTTTCAGCCTAAGGGTGTCATTGGCATAGTCGAAATGCTGGCCAACAAGTATAAACGACAGAAGACTGGAGGCGAGGGTAAAATTGAAGCCACTTCTTAAGATTAAAAATATAACCATGAAATTCGGCTCTCTGGTAGCAAACGAGGATGTATCTTTCACTATACATGAAAATGAAATTGTGAGCCTGATAGGCCCTAACGGTGCCGGAAAAACTACCCTTTTTAACTGCATTACCGGTTTTTACAGACCCTTCAGCGGGCGTGTGGTTTACGATGGCAGGGATATTACCGGGATGACTTCCTATGAGATTTGCAGTCTGGGAATTACCCGAACCTTTCAGATAGTTAAAACCCTTAACGAAATGACGGTGGAGGAAAACGTAATGACCGGTGCTTTTCTACATACCCGCAGCCGGAAAAAGGCAGCGGAAATTACCGAGGATATTCTTGACCTCACCGGTATTATACCCAAGAAGAATATGTTGGGCGCCAATCTTACCATCGCAGACAGAAAAAGAGTGGAGATTGCCAGGGCTTTGGCTACAAACCCCCGGATTTTAATGCTGGATGAATGTATGGCAGGCCTGAACCAGACTGAAATAAAGGATGTGATGCATCTTTGCTTAAAGCTCAAGAAAAAGGGGCTGTCTCTTTTGATTGTTGAGCATATAATGGAGGCTATAATGCCTATATCTGACAATATCGTGGTCTTAAACGCAGGCAAAAAGATTACCGAGGGCATGCCGCAGGATGTTGTGAATAATGAAGAGGTAATAAAAGCTTATTTGGGGGATAGATATCATGCTAAAAGTAAAAAATCTTAAGGTAGGATATGGGAATGTTCCGGTTATCTTTGATTTTTCCTTCGAGGTGCGGCAGGGTGAGGTTGTATCTATAGTCGGCTCTAACGGAGCGGGCAAATCCACGCTGCTTAAGACCATATCCGGCATATTAAAGCCCTCCGCCGGCGAGATTGAATTTTTAGGCCGGCGTATTGATACCATTCCCGCGTATAAGATTGTGGAAAGGGGTATTTCCCATGTGCCCGAGGGACGGCAGGTGTTTGGCAAGATGAGTATTAAGGACAATCTGATGCTGGGCGCCTTTGTAATACGTTCGGAAACGGAAAAGGCGGCGCGGATTAAGGAGGTTTATGAATTATTCCCAATTCTGCGGGAAAGGGAAAACCAGAAGGCGGAAACCTTAAGCGGCGGCGAGCAGCAGATGCTGGCTATCGCCAGGGGCCTGATGTCAAATCCCAAACTTTTGATGGTGGATGAGATGTCGCTGGGACTGGCCCCGTTTTTGGTGGACAAGGTCATGGATACACTTAAGCTTATCAGTGATAAAGTGACGGTACTTCTGGTTGAGCAAAAGGTACAGGAGGCGCTGGAGATTGCCAGCCGCGGCTATGTACTGCAAAACGGACGTCTTGTTATTGAGGGCAGCGGAGCGCAGCTTTTAGAATCGGATATAGTAAAGAAAGCCTACCTTGGCTTATAAGCGAAAAACCCTCTGCAAAAAAGGAGCATCCGACGATGCTCCTTTTTTGCAGCCTGCATGGTATAATATATACTAAGGGTACCGGCTCACTGACACTGGTGGCGGGTATCCTTCTTAATATAAATATTTCGGAAGGAGGGGAGTTCTCTTGCTATTTCTGTTACTTATCATAGCGATAGTTGTTCTGCTGGTGGAAAACAACCAAAAAACAGAAAAAATAGCCGGTATGCTGGCCGGCAAAGAAAGAAGCGAGCTTGCCAACCTTATTATGCTGAGGGATTCCGGAATCCTGACAGAGGAAGAGTTTAAAGAAAAGAAGAGGGAGTATGAAAAATTGATGGCCCGTAGAGGACTTGACGACGAGAGGAAGGCACTTATAGACCTGCACGAAAAGGGCATCATAAACGATGAAGAGTTTAAAAAAAAGATGGAGACTCTGGAAAGTATAGAAAGACGCAGGGAAGGGGTCACCGGTACCGACTTGGCCGAAATTAAGCGCAAGACATCCTACAAAGAGGCAATATGTTTTGCCGAAAGAACACCGGATTCGTGGATATGCATCTGTGGTACCGAGAATAAGCTGTCCGACAGGAACTGCAGGAAGTGCTGCAGCAACCAGAGATATGTACTGGAAAACTGTACGAAGGAAACCCTGTGGCAGTAAAAGAGGGAGCAAGAGGGGAGCAAGGGAACCGTCCCTCTGCTTCACGTCTTTCCTGCTTTCTTCATATTGCTTTTCAGGGCAGTAAAAGGGAATGAATATATGATAACGGCTATAGAAGTTTACGGAGAAAAAAGAAAAGCAAAATTCATAACAAGGCTTAACCGGTTTGAAACTCTGGTTGAATGCGGCGGCGAAAGCACCCTCTGCCATGTCGCCAATACCGGCAGGATGAAAGAACTCCTAGTTCCCGGAAGGGACGTGGTGATTCGAAGAGCCAAAAACCCCGATCGCAAGACAAAGTGGGATTTAATAATAGCACATACTGTTGACGGCGTACCGGTATTTTTGGAATCGGTAATGGCAAACCGGTTGGTTCTGAAGGCTCTCAGGGAAGGAAGGCTAAAGGGGTTTGAAGAGTACACCGGTATAAAACGGGAAGTAAACTACGGCAACAGCCGTTTTGACGTTCGATTATCAGACAACTGGCGGACATGCTATATTGAAGTGAAATGTGTCACACTGGTTGAATGCGGTACCGCCAAGTTTCCCGATGCTCCTACCGGGAGGGGTACAAAACATGTGCTTGAGCTTATCAGGGCAAAGGGGGAGGGCTTTGGTGCCGCTGTAATTGTTGTTGCGCAAAGGGAGGATGCGAAGAGCTTTATCCCAAACAGGGACATGGACCCCGATTTTTCAAAAGCCCTGACCGATGCAGCCATGTCAGGAGTACAAGTCTATGCATACAACTGCAGGGTTTCGCCGGATTGTATAACCCTGCTTGGCCAAATAACCGTCGAGCTGTAAAAGAGGCGGTTGTTTTTATTTTGTATGCAGATTTGTATGCTGGTGCAGGGGAAGCCGCGTCAACGGCATGCGGATACGGCGTATATTTGCAATAGCGGTGGAAAAGCTAATCCTAACAGGTTTTGGAAGGGGGCTTTAAATGAAAGCACTGGTATATGAAGGCATTAAGGACGTAAAGGTTAAGAATGTGGACGACCCGGCAATAAAGAATTCCGACGACATTATAGTCAGGGTTACTTCAACGGCAATTTGCGGGTCTGACCTGCACCTTATACACGGGATGGTTCCCAATATGCCAAAGGGTTTTGTACTGGGGCATGAAACCATGGGCATTGTAGAAGAAGCCGGAAAGGATGTAACCAAAGTTAAAAAAGGCCACAGGGTAATAGTGCCCTTTCCGGTTTCCTGCGGCTACTGCTGGTATTGTGAGCATGGCCTGTGGACGCAGTGCGATAATTCCAACGCAAACGGCGAAGTGGGAGGAATGTTCGGTTACAGCAACACCTTTGGGGGGTATGACGGGGGACAGGCCGAGTATTTGAGGGTACCCTATGCCAATGTAGGCCCCACCGTGGTACCCGAAGAGTTTACAGATGAGCAGGTCTTGTTCCTTACCGATGTTCTGCCGACTTCATACTGGGGCGTGGAAATGTCCGGGATGAAGGAAGGGGATACCATAGTTGTGCTGGGCTGCGGTCCCATAGGCCTCACGGCAATCAAATGGGCGGCCTTTAAGGGAGCGGGCAGGATAATAGCTGTGGATTATATAGACTACAGGCTTGAGCATGCCAGGACTAAATACGGGGTGGAAGTATTAAACTTTGACCGCTATGACAATACCGGAGAGTATATCAAGGATATTACCGACGGAGGGGCGGATGTTGTCATCGACTGTGTGGGCATGGACGGTAAAATGACGGTACTGGAAATGGCGGAATCTGCATTAAAGCTCCAGGGAGGCTCAAAGTCGGCCATAGAAATTGCAACCCAGGCGGTCAGGAAGGGCGGAACCGTTGCACTGGTAGGTGTATATGGAGCCAGATACAATATGTTTCCCCTGGGAGATTTTTTTGCCAGAAATATTACCCTTAAAATGGGACAGTGTCCTGCTCATACCTATGTTGAGCCTATACTAAACCTTATTAGGGAAGGCAGGTTCGACGGCACCGATATTATAACCCATGTTTTGTCCCTTGAGGATGGTGAGCATGGTTACGAGATATTTGACGAAAAAATGGATAACTGTATAAAGGTTGTCATGAAACCTTAAAGTATTGTGAACTACAAAAAATGAACAGGGTGATTTGAATATGGAAATAAGAGAAAAGGTTATGGTGCCTCTGGGCTATGGAAAGTTCATACGCTCGGACAAAATAATAGGCCTTCATCCGATAGAGGATGACAGAGGTCCCGGAAGAAGAACGCTTGTTTATGTAGAGGAAGTGGGAAACCCCGTTGTGGCTTCCCGTACCGAAAATTCCATACTGGCGGGTATGGTGGAGGTGCCCAGGGAAGTAATGGAGGCTACCGCCGCATTGGAGCTGCTGCAGGATATTATTGACGATTTGAGCCAGATAGGGCCAATGCTAAGAAAGAGCATCAAAAAAGAGGCCAACCTGGACCTGGACAAGATAGAAAGGCGGGTAAACGAGATACTAATGCATGAGATAGAGTTTGAGATGAGACAGTAACAGATTAAAAGGGACAGGAAACAGCCTTTGTACTGTTTATAAACTATCAGCAGTGAATCAATAAGACAGGACAGAGGGCACGTCCTTTGATGCCCTAAGGGGTGCCCCTGTTTAAACTGTGTTCCCGTGAGAAAGCTTGCCTAGTGCTGTACCCGTTCCGGAGTGGTACTTTGATTAATGAATTAAACGCTTGCTTTGCGGTATCGCCATCAGGGGGAAATTATCTGCAAGGTTTTTTAGCTGTTCTGTTACTTCCTGGCCCTGCATGGGAAGGCCATGGCTTGAAATTACTACTTGTGGATTCAAGTCCCTCATGGTTTTGACCGAGGTTTCGGCATCCTTCCAGTCTATAGTGAAGTACGCCGGTGGTCCGTTTATCTCCCTTTCCCTGTTTAACACCGATTGGGCGGAATCCTGCTTCAGCGTTGTGATCGCATCACCGGCTAAAAGAGTTCTGTCGCTGTTGCGGAAAAGTGCCACATGCCCCGGTGAATGACCCGGTGTGTGTATCCAGCGCCAGCCCGGCATACCCGGCACGCTTTCGTCTGAAGGCAGCGGCCCGACACGGTTGCCCAAGTTTATACCCTTGTTCGGAAATGCAGGCGATATTTTGGCAATAAGTCCGTCGTTCACGGTAGGATCGGCAGGGGGATAGTCCATTGTGCCGGTTAGGTACGGCAGTTCCAATGGATGGGCGTAGACCGGCACGTTCCACTTATTCAAAAGCTCAAGTATGGCTCCCACATGGTCAAAATGACCGTGGGTGAGGATGATGGCCTTCGGCTGCGAGCCCATTCCAAAACGCTGCTCTGCCGCACTTATAATATCCCGGCCGGTGTGTGCCATGCCCGCCCCAACAAGGGCCCATTCGCCGCTGTTTGCGTCGGGGCTTCCAATTATAAATGCATTGACAAAAGGGAACTCCAGAAGCATTATATCCGGTGCCACCTGGTGATGGGCAACCGGTTTTTGCGTTATTTGCGCCAGTATATTCCCGTCAATGTTTTGCTGTGTTTTCTGTTGCATTTTATTACCTCCGGTAACTGTATTGGTTTTGATTTGTGTCATTTTCTGCTTTGGGATTAGTATGTGCAGATTTGGACGCTTTATCAGTAATTAATTGTTAAAAGGATTTTACAGTGGAATATAGAAGTTTACGGAGTTGCAGAAGAGTGCGCAAAAATCTAATAGAATACAAATCAGGGGATATGCAAAATGCTGGAAAAATTTTATTATGCAGCAATGGCAGCTAATGTCATTGTATGTGTTTCAATTATTATTGTAGAAAAGCGCCGGGAAAACAGGACAAGGGATAAGGTGGTATACTACCTGGCAAGACGGGCTGACTCAAGGCTTGTAAGCGGCGTATTGTGGTTGGTGCTATTTGCATTCTGGCTTAGTTTCTTTTTATGGCAGGCCCAAAAGGTGTACCGGGGCCTGGGAGATGAATACTTCCAAGACGTGTTTCAACTGTTAAACCCGTCATACCTGGAGGCTTTGCGAAGCTATTTTTTTGAAAGCCAGATGATTAGTAAACTGATAAGGATTCGTTTTTACCAGAGCGGGATTCTCAACATGCTACTTTGGATAGTTATTTCCGGCTGTCTTGCGGTTACGTGGCTTTTCCGGAGCCGGCAGCGGGATGCGGTCTGCCATAACGGAATTGTGGCGGGCGGAAGGCTGTACAAATGGGATAAGGTGGTCGGATACGGCTGGGGCAAGCGTTTTGCAAAAAAATGGCTCGGCAAAGAGGTCTGGTACCATGAGCTGACAATAGAAGTAAGGCATGGTAAATGGTCTGCCAAAATACTGGGAGAAAAAACTACCAAGGTAACGCTGCGGGTTGAGGAAGACAACAAGGAATCTATTGGTTCATATCTTAATGGTTTTGTAGATGAAAAATCCCGGGGACAGGCCACTTGAAGGCTCCTGCCGCCGGGATAGTTGACAATATCACGTGCCTATTTCATGTCTTTCGGGTTAGGTGCTTTGACCACAAAGAACTCCAATACTTCATCGTATTGGTTTGTCACGTTCATTTTTGTCTTAAACGGTATGTTGAGGATGTTCCCCTTTTGGTACTCGTTGGATTGGCCGTCATCTAAGGATATGGTCATGCACCCCCTGACGATGATCATATACACGTTGGAGTTTGAATAATGTACCGGCAGGCCGGTATCCTTTGTAAGTACCATATGGTTTATCTCGAGGTGGTTATCGCTTATTATCTTTTCTATTAGCTTTTGGTCCACGTTGCTGTAGTCATACTTTGTTTCAATCATTTAATCAACCTCCCTAAATTTTTTAGGTTATTACTCGCCTATCAAACAGGGTGACAGGTACCTTGTTTGAAGGTGACAAAAACTCTATTCCCTTGTTATGGCTGTTATGTGCTGGCGCCCTTTGGAGCCCCCTTTGCATAAACTATTGAATCGCTGGGACATCTTTTCGCACAGGCAGTGCATTCAAGGCATAGGCCCTTGTCTATGACAGGATAACCGTCTTTGCCGTCTTTTGTTATCGCCTCGGCCGGACAGACCCTTTCGCAGACACCGCATTTTTTGCAATTGGTCTCATCCACCCTCCAATAGTATCTTGAAACCGACCCGGTAATATTCAGCAAAGTGCCGTAGGGGCACAGGTACCGGTGCCAGAGTGAGGGTGCGTAAATAAGGGTTATAAAGACGCCCAGTGCTGTAAGAATGGGCAGTACCGGCAGCTTTCTCCCGGTTTTAAAGGTAATTACCATAGTTCCAAGGAACAGAAGCAAAATACCGTAACGTACCGTCCTGTTTTTTACCCATCCGGGAACCTCTCTTCTTTTTATACCCAGTTTTTTATACAGCCAGTCGACTGCCTCGGTTAGCGTATTTATGGGGCATACCCAGCCGCAGTAAAATCTGCCCAAAAGGACTGCCCCGATAAGGCCGGTAAGGAATACCGCCATCCAAAGCTGTATTCTGCCTTTGAGCATCAGAAGTACAAAGATTGCCAGGAATATAAGCTGGACCGCCCGCCTGAATTTTAAGCCCATTTGACTACCCCCTTCTTTTTATAACCGCATAGTCTTTGGTTAAATTATATAGGGTTACCTCTTTCAATGCGGTAACATATGTTACCCGTGGTTGGGGGCTTTGGATGGGGCGTTGGGACGTGAAAAGGGATGGATTTAGGAACAGGAGATACTGGAGTTGAAATTTCATGCTTCTACTACATAATAAGCTTTCCCAGCATTTCCTGCAACACGCCCTTAAGTGTGTCGTAGATGCCGTTTACATCCTTGATGTCATTTTCCTTGATTAGCTGCCTTAATTGTTCCCTTGGCAACATTCCCATAAAAAACTCCTCCT
>CAZVBE010000003.1:0-15376 GCA_964625335.1 uncultured Clostridium sp.
AATAATCTGTTATTTGCAGTATAATTGAATTAGTCAGAATATACATTATGTAAAACCAATAATAATATTAAAAACAACCTACTTAACCGGGATTGCCGAGTTAAGTAGGTTGTTGTTTTATGTTTTCGGCAACCCGGCTGCCGTAGCAACTTTGGATTGCCTTAGGCCCGTAGCTTTGCGTCCCTGTCTTTTGACAGGTTTGCCCTTTCGGTTAAATATTAAACTATATGACGAAATTATACATGATTTGCCAAACTATTGCAACCGATAATTACAGAAAATTCGACAAAATTAGATAAATTATACAAGCATATTATTCTTTTTCAGTTTTTTATACATTTCTTCTTGCTGTGAAGTTGTGAATTGGAAATAGATAAGGGTATTGTTAACATTTTTATGCCCTATGTAATATTGAACTTCCTTAATATCCAGGCCGCTTTCCGCCAGATGCACCGCTATTGAGTGTTTTAAAGAATGGAAATGCCACTTGCTTTTATTGTGAATTCGGGCTGCAGCACAGTATTTTTTGATTAATATGTCAAGCATTTGACGTGATATAGGCTTGTTTTCACGGCTTTTAAAAAGAGTATCCAAAGGTCCTATATTGTACTCCTTGATATACGCATTAAAAAACCTGATAGTTTCCCTGTCAAGCCTTATGGTATTGTTAAGTGAACCTTTCAACCTTCTACAGTATATTTCGCCTATCTGCCTGTTGTAATCGCTTTTTTTAATAAGACCCACTTCGGATGCCCTGAGACCGCATCTATAGGCTACTCTGAAAATACATAAGTCTCTTAACCAGTATCTGTTTTCTTTCTCTGTTCTTTCGATACATCGGAAAATTTTTTTCAGTTCTTCCTGAGTAAAATATTTTATGTCTTGCAAAATGATTCCTCCCTTATTTTGCCGCCGGAAGCCCTTTAGTTCCGATAAGGCATCCGATTACCTTTGCTGAATTTTGTAGGAATTTGCATATAAATCCATACTTTATATCATATCTACAAAAAACCTTTCGTCAATGCATAAAAATTATCTCTAAATACAAATTTTACATAATGTATATTCTGACAAACCTATTGGGCTTATATAGCTCAACAGGGGTTATCACCAGTACGACGGGGAAAACTTATCCTGCGCATTGATACCCGAAGGAAAGGGATGATTCAAAGACCAATAGCAATTATCGTGCATACGCTGTTATTATTATCGGAAAAATGGGGGATTCAGATGAATGAAAAAGATTTACCCAAGGTTCAGTTTGGTATCCGGAAACGACAGCACCAGACCCGGCATATTAAAACGCTGGAAACCGAACTGGAAGCCAAAACCACTAAGCTGAAGGAGTATGAAGAACTCTTTGAAAAACTGTTGGACGGGCAGGACATAGAAACCGTGATAAAGGAGTCCGATACAGCCATACATGAAGAGGATAATACGAGATACAACAACTGTGAATTGTCCGGTAAAAGTATAGAGAGGCTGGCATCCGAAGACATATATTCGGCAAACGGTTTAATAAAGGCCTTAAAGAAAAGTGAGTTTCAGGTTTACTATCAACCCATAGTCAACGTGAGCAGCGGGAAAATTACCGGAATGGAAGCTCTTCTTCGCTGGCACAGTCCCGGTTTGGGAATGGTATATCCGGATCACTTTATACCATTGGCCGAAGAAACAGGTCTCATTGTACCCATAGGTGAATGGGTACTCCATACCGCCTGTGCCCAGGGTAAATCCTGGCAGGATGCGGGATATCCTTTTCTTAGACTGGCCGTGAACATTTCTCCCGTCCAACTGCAGCATAAAAGCCTGATACCGGCGGTTAAGAGAATACTCGTAGAAACGGGGTTTAACCCCAATAACCTTGAGCTTGAAATTACCGAAGGCGTAGTTTTACGCAACCTTGATTACGCGGCGGATACGCTGCGCAGATTGAAGAGAATGGGAATTATCATATCAGTGGATGATTTTGGTACCGGCTATTCTTCGCTGGTTTACATAAACAAACTCGCTGTGGATTCGCTTAAAATAGACCAATCCTTTATAAGTGACCTGGACACAAACCCTAGCAATAAGGCAATTATATCCGCAACCATGGCGATGGCGCACAACCTGGATATTAAGGTAACAGCAGAAGGGGTTGAAGGACGTGAGCAGCTGGATTTTCTAAAACAACAGGGATGCCATTATTATCAGGGCTATTTATACAGTCCTCCGGTACCGGCGGAAAAGTTTGAACAGATTCTATTTAGCCGTGGTATTGAGCAGAAAGGTCTGGCAGATGGGGATAATTATAAGCGGTTAAATAAGAAACAAAACGGGGGACGGGGTGTGTAAGAAATGATTATTCAGGCTAATTCTTATGAAGAAGCCGTTGTAAAGGGGCAGAAGATTTACAGGTGTAAAGCGGAGCAGTTGAAAGTCCACGCCATAAAAAAACCAGGTTATGCACTCATGGGGTTAATAAAAAAAGAGGGCGAATATCAGGTAGAGTTTGTCGAAGTCAAAGGCAAAGATACCCGGAAGGAAAAGAGCAAGGATGGCTGTATAGAAATCATTTCTGGTAAGGCAGTGGTGTCAGACCCGGAGCACAACGGAAGATATGCAACCATAGCTCCGGACAACCCAAATGTAGATGTATATATTAACGGCAGCAAGATTGACAGTGTCACCATAGTCAGCCAAAAGGACACAATAGAGTTTAAGCCGGCATCGACCCAGGCTGCTACCGATATAACGGCGGAGCTTTCCGAAGACAAAATGAAGGCTGTTTTAATTATAAATAAATCTCCGGGAAGACAGTATTTTGTGAAGGACGCACCCAAATCCGTTCTTTTGGATATACCTTTGAGCAGTAAAGAGGTTCCGGCTCCCGACGCTGCCTTTGATCAATGCATCGAAGAGCTTAAAAAAATAAATGTATCTTATAAATTCATGGACGAAAAAGCGATAAAAGGGCTGATAGATAGGCAGGACGGGGGCAGTGCCGTTGTGGCGGAAGGTATATACCCGATTGACGGGCAGGACGGCGAAGTGAAATACCTGTTCCAAAGCAGCAAAGTCCGCAATCCGGATTTCGATACCGACGGGAAAGTAGACCTTTTGGACCATACTATTCTTCCCACGGTAGAGGTAGGGGAAGTATTGGCCATAAAGGAAATCTGTGCCGTACCCGGCAGGGACGGGGAAACGGTGACCGGGGAAACAGTAAAAGCGCGGCAGGGAAGGGATATGCCTTTCAGGGCAGGAGCAGGGACAATATTGCTGGACAATAACACCAAGATGGTTGCGGCTTCCGCCGGCAGGCCTATGGTGACAAAGGGTATGGTGTCGGTCGTTCCGCTGCTTGTTATCCCGGAGGATGTGAATCCCGGTACCGGCAATGTTTATTTCAACGGCGATATACAGATTAAGGGCAGTGTAATGGATAACATGAAGGTGGTGGCGGAAGGCGATATCACCGTTTCCGGGAATGTGCTGCAGGCCAGCCTGTTTGCCAAAGGCAGTGTGGATATCCTTGGTAATATAATCAGCAGTAAAGTAGTGGCAGGGACGGGAGTTGCCAACAGTCTGTGCGTATTGCCCAAGATGGAACAGATTATCGGTATTATCAGGAAAGATTTTTATGATGCAAATTCTGAGGTGTGGATAAGCGGTTACCGAAAGATGCGTGAACGTTTTCCCGATGCATATTCCGATAGAAACAAAAATCTTGAAAGGATCGTTAAGGACATAAGGACAGTGTTTGGCCTGTTATCCGAGGAGGAGACAGATATGGTTAAAGGGATACTGAAGGGGATAAATACAATCTATGCCGGCGGCGGTGCAGTTACTCCAAAACAGATTAACAGCCTTAATGAAAAAATACAAAAATATATGGAGCTGGTTGATAATACCGAAAATAAGGATGCTAATTTAAAGCTTAAATATGCCCAGAATTCATCTATGCAGGCCAACGGTGATGTATTGGTTTCAGGGCGGGGCGCTTATCAGACAGATATTATTGCCAAAAACACCATAGAATTTATAAACCCCTCCAGCGTTGTCCTGGGAGGTATGCTGATAGCCGGTAAAAAAATCAGTATGGGTGTGGTGGGTTCTCCTGCGGGCATCAGCACGTATTGCAACGTTCTTGATAAAAACGGCAAGATTGATGCAATTCGCATTTACGGCAATACGGTTTTTAGTATTAATAATAAGAAAAAGGTAATAAGCTGATGCTGCGGATTTGGCATAATTTTTCGAAAAAAAGTTTATCTTGATATTTTAAGCAGAACAGTGTATAATTATGTCATAATATAGGAGTTCAAAAGGAGCCCTATATTGGTTGACAAACAAATTTATCTTTATTATGGGGCGGGAAATTCCGCCATTTTTTTTTAATCAAATTTGCATAATAATGGTATAATATATGCGGAGGTGTATTAAATGAAAATTAAATGGCTTGGACATTCATGTTTTCTTATTACTACCGACAAAGGAGTAAGAATAGTCACAGACCCCTTTGATGAGACTGTGGGATACCCCCTTCCGACAGTCGAAGCGGATATAGTTTTAAGCAGCCATGATCATTTTGACCACAACCACGTCGAGGCAATAGGCGGAGACTTTCAGCTTTTAAACAAGACAGGCAGCTTTTACGTGGACGACATACCCATAAGGGGGATAAAGACCTATCACGATGATGCCATGGGGGAAGAAAGAGGCGAAAACATAGTATACATAATGGAGACAGACGATTTGCGCATCTGCCACCTCGGGGATCTGGGGCACTTGCCGGACGATGACGCCATAAATGATATGGGTCCCGTTGACATACTGTTTATCCCTGTCGGGGGTACTTACACAATAGACGCCGAAACTGCGGTTAAGGTTGCAGCACAGCTTAATCCCCGGCTTATTATCCCCATGCACTACAAAACCGAGGCCATCGGTTTCCCGATTGCCGGAGTTGATTTATTTTTAGACAAACTGGGGACGGGGGACAGGGTTGGATCCTCCGAGCTTTCGGTAACCAGACAGGACCTGACAGAGGGCACTCAGGTAAAAGTACTCGAATACAAATAGAAGCCGGCAATTTATTGCGACAGGGGACTGTTCGGTTCTTCCCTGTCGCATTTCTTTTTGCGGTTTTATATAAACTTCGTAAACAAGCATACCGATAAGAATATATAGGGGTTTCTATGCCCCAAAACAGGACGGGAGGAATAACCGCTATGTTGAAAAAAGTATTGGCATTAACGATTGCAGCAGCCCTTGTACTGTCCGGAATGCCTCCCGGCCCTGTGGCAAGGGCGGACGGCCCTCCCCCGGCCGTAACAAGGGTATACTATAAAACTGAAAACGACATACACGGGGGAGGAACCCTCAGATACGAAATTCGCGGCACCAATTTCGACGATCCCATAGTTTATATAGAAGGAATAGGTATAACGCCTACCTCGTATAATTCCACCATAATAAACGTGCAGTGGGGCCCCGGGATAGACGGAGCGATTTTTGCGCCGGGGACAAAAACCATAACGGTTGTAAACTCCGACGGCCAGGCTTCAGAACCGGTGGACTTCGAGGTGGTGGCCCCGCCCCAGGTGACCGGGACAAACAAAACAAAGGTTTACATAGGGGAATCCCTTGAAATATACGGTTCGGGGTTTGACGACAGACTGAAAAGCCTCTACATAGCTGAAAACTATTATTCCATAGGGGGCGTAGGCTCGGGTGCGGATGCTATAATCCAGAACGGAGGATTAATAACCGTAGCCAGCGTTAAAAGCTACATTACCCCCGGCGTAAGCAGCATACGGGTTACCCTGGATGCCGGCGGAGGAACCCAGCCAATTCCCGGGGAAGAGGTGGTGCATGGCATACTGGCAGACTGCATAACGGTGGTAAGGAAACTCACCGGTATCGAAGTAACCAGGATTGAGCCCAATACGGGGCCGGTGACCGGCGGCACCGTTATAAGGATGTACGGGGCTGACGGTTTGTGCGGTTTTCAGGACAATATGAAGGTTTACATAGACGGCGTTCCCGCCACCGGTGTACAGGCCATGCAGGACGAAAACGGCGAAGTGACAGGGCTGCAGGCGGTAACCCCGCCGGGCACCCCCGGGACCAAGGGAGTTGTGATTAAGGATGCAGGTGAGACCAGCGAATACCAGGTGATTCCCGAATTCACCTACCTGCAGGCGGGCAACTTCCTGATGCTTCAATCGATCGTGCCCCCCCATGCCACCGAAACCGAGGAGCGGGAAATTACCATTGGCGGCAGAAATATCGGGACCATAAACGTCGGAGGAGTGGTAATATCCGAACAGACAAACTCTTCCTACGATAACGTAAATAATGAATACGTTTTAACTTTTAACGGCACATATAACGAAGAAGATGCTGTAATAACAAGAAAAATCAAGCTGACCATAGGGGAGATTACGCCAATTACCGGCGTTCCCACCATTGCGGTCAGCGGTGATGTGCTGACGGCGACCACCCCGATAATAACCCTGGACCCCCAGGTACCCCAGGCCATGGACGTGGTTATGAAAACCGAAACCATAATCAGTCTGGGCGGGGCGGAACAGCTGCACAGGACTGAAGAATACGTAATGGCGGACAACTTTACATATATCCCCTCCAGGACTTACCCGGAGGTCACAGGTATAACCCCCGACATGGGCCCCTGCGACCAGGACATATTTATTACCGTCGTTGGGGACAAATTCCAGGTGCTGACGGTCCAGGAAGAAATAGAGGGTGAAATGCAGGAGATAACCAAATACCCGGTGATAAAAATCGGAACAAAGACAATAGACCCCAACGATGCGGATGCCGACCATTATGTAGAGGTTTACGACGCCGAGGGCAATAGGGTGGACGGCAAAAAATACACCCTTGGTACGCTGATAAGGACCAAAATCCCCGGCGGCCAGCATACCAATCCGGGCTTTGTAAATGTTACGGTAACAAACCCGGACCTGGGCAGTGAAACGGTGGAAAATATGTTCGAATTCAAAGACCCCGACCGTGACCCCGACGATATGCCGGTCATAACAGGTATAACCCCGGACACCGGTACCATAAACGGAGGCACACCGGTAACCATACACGGTAAAAACTTTGATTACGATGCCGGTGAGATAAGGGTAACGGTTACCATTGACGGCGCCGCCGCCCAGGTTTTAAGCGTTAAAAACACCGGAGACATTATAGAGATAATAACACCCCCCGGCGTTGAAGGGTACAGGACGGTCCAGGTTATAAACGAAGACGGTTCGATGTATTCCCTGCCCGACGGGTTTTACTATACCCGGATTAGCAGTTCACCGGTTATCGATTCGATAACCCCCGGCTTCGGGGGCGAAGGGATCCAGGTTTTCATAAGGGGCCAGGACTTCCGCGTTGCCGAGCCCGGGTCCGAGCTTATGCACAGAAAGCTCGGTACAAGGGTGCTGCTTGACGGCAGCGATATAAACGATTATTCGAAAGACGAAAACGGTGAAATAGAGCTGGACCAAAACGGTGAAATTGTCTTTGAACCCGGCGGCCGCAGGACCTATGTCTTAGACGAGTATACCATATTAATAATAATACCCCAGGGCCTTTTAAAGGGCCTTAAGGACGTAACGGTGGTAAACCCGGACACCGCCCGCTATACGGTGCAAAAAGGTTTTAATTACCTTATCCCGGACAGCAGCCCGGTTGTTACCGGTATAGACCCGGCCGAAGGTTCGGTGGCCGGCGGTACGGTGGTGACCATAGAGGGCGGTGACTTCCGAGAAGGGGTCAGTGTGTTCTTTGGCGGGGTTGAAGCGGCCAATGTGACGGTAAACGGCGACGGCAACATTATACAGGCTACGACTCCGCAGTACTTTATCAGGACCCCCGGTGCGCACAGTGAGGAAGTGGACGTAACGGTTGTAAACTCGGACGGTGGTTTTTACATTTACACAGAGGACGGGGGCTTCACCTACAGGATACCCGACAGCGATCCCTTTGTTACAAGCCTTGAACCGGACTGGGGCAGCACCGCAGGCGGCGATTCGGTTATAATCTGGGGCGGTGATTTCCGCAGGAAGGATACAGACGGCGACGGTGTGCCCGACATGCTGCCGGTAGTATATTTCGGCGGCGTGGAAGCGGCGGAGGTAAGCTGGGGCAACTATAACATGCTTGTGGCAGAAACGCCCTCCTATCCCGACGAGGGCAGGGTGGACGTAACGGTTGTCAACCCCGACACCGGTACCTTTATCGCGGAAAATGCATTCGAATACAGGCGCTCCAAGCCCGCCATAACCGGTGTGGTACCCGACAAGGGCACAAGGCTGGGCCGGCAGGAGATTACCATAAAGGGCACCGACTTCATAAAGGGGGATTTGTCCGTCAACCTGGACGGAGAGCAGGTAAACCGCCACACACCCGAACCCGCTGCGCCATGGATTGACCTGTTGGTGGTGCTTGGCGACGAAAAGAGCAGCGCCCCCATATCCGGCGGCAAATCCGAGGTGGCGGTGGGAAATATACGGGTTGTGTACGATACCACACAGCCGGGAGAGGACAACACAAAGCTCTACCTGATTCCCTATTCGGGTCCCGACGAGTATATCTCGGGATACAACATATCCTCGGGCACCTACCACCTGTTCATAGTAAACGGCCCCGCCGACCTGGATGACAGTTCCATAACCGACGAGGGCATAATGGTTGAAGTGGGGGGCAGCAGGCTGACGGTAACCCGGAGGCTGGCTCCCTATGTCAGGCACATTGACCAGGGTACAATAATAGTATCCACGCCGCCGGCAGAATTTATCGGCGAGCGGAATTTGTACGCGATAAACAGGGACGGCGGCACAGCTGCCGGAACCTTTGAATATACCAACCCCGACAGCAACCCGATAATAACCGACATACGGCCGAACAGGGAGATGTACGACCCCGAAGGCAACCTGGGAGGCTATGTCACCGAAGGCAGCATTGATGCCGAAACCTATATCACCATCGACGGTTCCGATTTCAGGACCGGGGTAAAGGTTTTCATTGATGACATCCCGGCCGAGGTAATAAGCAGGTCCAACGATGACGACCAGCTTGTGGCAAAGGTACCGCCGGCGGATGTTAATTATCTGGGACGGCTGCTCCGGATAGTGGTGGTCAACCGGGACGGCGGCACGGCGGATTCCTCTCTTTTGCCCATACCCCGTTGGTTTGAATACAAAAGGCCGGGCAGCGGGCCGGTAATAGATGCCGTAAAGCCTGACAGGACCTCGGCCGCCGGGGGCAACGAAATAAAGATAGAGGGCGACGATTTTCGCCCCGAGGCCACGGTGGCAATTGGCGGCGTTCCCGCGGTTGCCATAAGAACCGACGACTGGACCTACAGAGAAATATTTGTGGAATCCCCAAAGGAGCTGGCGCCCGGCGTTTACGATGTCCAGGTTATAAATCCCGACTATGGCACCGCAACGCTTAAAGACGCGATAACCATAGTAAGCTGGCCCCGTATTGACTATATTACCAACGAAAACGGCAGCGCCGTCGGCCATATTTCCTTCCTTGGAGGGGATACCGTTTACCTTAGGGGCAGCGGCTTTATGCCCGGGGCCAGGGTGGTTTTCGGCGGGGAGGTTGTTACCCCGGAGACGCCCGGCGGCGGCATACAGGGGCTTAATTCCCGCGACCAGGACATTGAAGTTATAGGCGGCACAGAAGCATCCGGTGTCGAGGCAGTGGACGATGGCACTTTAAGGCTTATAACCCCCGAAGGCGTGGAGGGGGAAATTACCATAGTCGTAATAAACCCGGACAGCGGTGCATCAGACGAATTTGATATAAGCTACACTCTTCCGATACCCGGCGCTCCCGACGATCTGGACGTGTCGCTGGTTTATGACAGGTACGTAAGGCTGGAATGGCCTGTGACAGAGGATGCGCTGTATTATGAAATATATGCCAGCGAACGCAACCGCAGCAATTTTAGGTTTATAGCCTCCACCACACGGAATGTATATTATATAATAGACCTTGACCCGGACACAAGGTACTATTTCAGGGTAAAGGCGGTAAATAAATACGGTTCGTCCGAGTTCACAAGCAACAGGTCTATACGGACCGACGACACGCGGGAAGGCGATCCCGACGGCGGTATAAACGAATCCGAGAAAATATCGGTTGACGGAAGCACAGTAACGGTGAATATAGGAGAAGATGCGCTGGACGGGAGGTATTACTACAATATTGACCTGACCGACCCGGTCTACGGTCGTATAGACAAAAGCAGAATAAACATACCGGTTAAGGTTATCCGGGGTGCCTACAGGAGTTTTGCAGTGGACACCGGAGGCTTAATGATGCAGTTTTCGTCGTCGGCTTTGAACGTGGCGCCTGTGTGGAGTATCGGCAAAGACAGGGAAAACACCGCTTACGGCCGGCTTACGATAGACATACCCGGCATTGACGGGGACAGGGCCCGCAAATACCTGCCGGCAAAACACCGGTTGGTGTCCGACCTTTATTATATAGGCATGTCCGTAGTGGACGGCAAAACCGAGGAACAGTTCAACGGGTTCAACGGCCCGTTGGAATTGCAGATAAAATACGATTACAGCAGGCTGACAAATATTAACGAATCCGAGCTTAAGCTTTACAGGTTCGACCCGGCAGCCCTTAAATGGGCACCGGCGGATGCAACAGGGGTGCATACCAATATAGACCTTGCCTACGGGCGGATAACAAAACCCGGTATATACGCAGTGCTTGGCAAAAACTGACCTATAAAAAAGGGGGATGCAGCATTTGAGCCTTATCAGGAAAACCGGCATAATTCTTTTAATATCCATATTGGCAGTATCACACAGCACTGCCGCCCTCGGGTACAACCCCTTTATACCCGATTACGGTCCCGGGGGAATACCTGCAGGCGGACCGGATGCGGATTTGCTGCTTGGTAACGCCGATTATAATTTTACCGGCAAGAAAACCGGTGCCCAGCTTATGGCCAATATAGACTTTGCCGATATAAGAAGCCACTGGGCAAAGCCCTATATACTCAATATGGCGGCCCAGTCGGTGATAAGGGGTTACGGCTCAAGGCGGTTTTCGCCGGAGGGCTATCTTTCGCGCCAGGAGACCATCGCCCTGCTGATGCGTATCACAGGCAGGGAGGAACAGGTGCAAAGGCGGGCGGACGCCGGCGGCACAATGCCGGCCAGTGGTGGAATATTTGACCTATGGGCCAGGGAATACATAGCCATGGCTGAGGAAACGGGCATTGTCGGTATCGGCGAAGGCGGCGACTGGTCGGCCAATGCCACCCGGCAGGAGGTGGCGGTATGGTTTGCCAATGCCCTCAGACTTGCACCGGTATACGGAGCCGACCAGCAGTACATATACAACCTGCGGGACTGGCAGGGCATAAATCCCGCCAACCTGCCGTATATCGAAGCAATCCTTAATGAGGATATCATGAGGGGGGACGACCGGGGCTATTTCAACCCGGGCTCGGGCATAAAAAGGGCCGAGGCAGCCGTTATGCTGGACAGGGCAGCCGACAGGTTTTACGCCGGGCGGGGCATGAGCTCCTACAGCGGACTGGTGCTTGCAAAGGGCAGCGTAGACGGCCAACCGGCATTTATCATACAAAACGACGACGGTACCCACAGCGCAGTGACTCTGACTCCCGGGACGGATTTTCCGGTATTAAGGAACGGTGTGCTGGGACTTAGCGCAAGCCTGCAGGCGGGGGACCGGGCAGATTATATTTGCGACGGCGAAGGGGTCATTTATGCGGCGGTACCCGACGGCGGAGCGACCCAGACTTATCCCGCCGCTGTGGAAGGGTACGTACGTACCGTTGACCCCGGCGGGAGCCAGTTGTCAATAACCGATTATGACGGCGGTGTCCATACCTACCGGTATTCGGCCAACCCGCGGATAACCATAAACCAGCGCCCGGCAGGTATAAACGACTTGAAATACGGGCTGGAGGTTTTGCTTACCGTAAGCGGCGGCCTGGTCACCGCAGTGGACAGCAGCTACCACCTTGAGCAGCCGGGATACATACCCGCTGCCGGCAGGGTGAGAAACGGAAGGGTAGTATACGCCGGAAGCGACGGTATAACCCTTGAGCTTGACAGCGGTACGCGGCAGGAGATTGCTGTTTCTCCCGGTACAATCGTTACCAAGGAAGGCGCAAACGTTTATGCATCAAGCATAAGGACAGGCGACAGGGTCCAGGTGTACATGGACACGGTGGATTCCTTCGTGGCATCCCGTATAAATATAGAAGGCATGCAGCAGCTAATAAAGGACGTGTACAAGGGAACGGTGGAAGCAATACGTCCCTCGGGCGGCGTTCTGGTGCTTAAGGATACTTCCGCCTTTGTAAACGGCAGATGGGAAGAACGTGAACGGCATATAACCTTCGAACTGGATTCGGGAACGCCAGTATATTACGGGGGCCGGTCTGTAAGGCCTGAGGAGATACAGAGCAGCTTTTTAAATGTCGAGGGTTACGTGGCGGTAAGCAGCAACTTCAATAACCAAAGGGCGGTAAAAATAGTCTTAAAGCGGGGAACCGAACAGCGTTACAGCGACAGGATAGACGATATCAGCTGGGGTACGGGACAGCTCGAGCTGAGGGACAAAAACAATATTACGTTAAACGATTCCTCCATAGTGCTGTCCAAGGGCAGGCTGGTGGACATGACGGCGCTGGACGAGGACCACACCGTTACGGTTGTGGCAGACCGGTACGGCGGCCAGAACAATGCGGTATTGGTTATGCTGGAGGATGCGGTAACCACCGGCGAAGAAATTTATGTGGGCCGGCTTAACGAAATACGCACCGGTCAGTTTGACATAAACTATTACAGCTCTCTTGACAATAACGAATGGGACAGAATTGGCAGAAGGTCAAGGGATATCACCTTTGCCTACGACCACGACACCTACATAATTGACGCCGCCGGCAGCCGGGTCAGGAATATTGATGCGGAGGACTTTTTCCAGGGCGACTATGCCGATGATTATACTTCCAAATCAGGCAGCGACTATTATGCGTATGTCATAGCAGATGACGACAGGGCAAAGGCGGTAAGAATTACAAGAGGCAGCATAACCCATGACGGCGATACAATAGAAAACGATGATTTGGAGGAGCTGAGGATTACCACCGGTGAGATAAAGGACGTGGACACCCTTCTTAATATAATAACCATGAGCAAATCCAGCAACTGGAGCAGCTTCTATGAGGAATGGGAGCGATCCGACGCCGATACCTATGTAAACTGCGCCAATGCTCTCATATTCAGGAACGGAAGGCCCATTGGGGCAAGAGAGCTGAGAAGGGGCGAGAACGTGTATGTGATAAGGGACGATAACAGGGGAATAATTATTCTGGTTCTATAAGGGGGCAATGACTATGAAGCAAACGGTTGTATTTACAATAATTCTATTACTGTTAACCCAGGCGGCGGCGGGATACGCAGCGCCCCTCGACTATCCGGGTATAATGGACGAATACATGTATAAGGAAGTGCTTTTTATAACCGGAGAGCCGGTTGAGGTATCCGGTACAGTCAAGGTAACCGATAGGGCGGGCAGGGGCTATACAACCACCGGCGGTACGTATACCCTCGAAAACATCGAGCACGGAATAAAGCTTAAGCGCACTGTATCCTTCAGGACCGAACTGGATGTCAGGGATGACATCAGCCAGACGGTGAGCTCCACCGTGCTGGACAAATTCAGCGAAACCATAACCACCTCCGGGGCAAGGTACAAACTGGAGGAATACATATTAAACGGCTCCCGTATCACCCACAACAAGCCGATAGCCGACTTTTTCTCGGGCAACTGGCAGGGCCGGAAGGTATACTCGGTGGACAACGGCGACGGGCGTATTACTGTGGATACGGTGGGGCAGGATATCGGGTACAGCCATTACTGGGGCAGCGTTACCACCAGCCGGGTGGACGGCTTCATAGACGCAAGGATGGATATAACCGACGATGAGGGCGACACTATAAACGCCGGCTGGGACGGGGACTTTTCCTATACCATATCCTCGGTTACAAACAAGTACCTGTCCTACATAAGAAACCAGCCAACCCAGATAAGCTTCCACGGCGGGTACATGCTTACCGAGGAGCAGGAAAACCTTATAGAATACAGCTGCGACCTGCCTGAATTCGCCAGCGACGGCGTTCCCCACCGGAGAAATCGTGACAGGGGCGGCGACAGCTATGTGCTTAAAACGGTGCCAAAATATCAAAGACTGCTTATCCCGGAGCTTAAGGATATAGGCGGGCACTGGGCCCAGAGCGAGATTGAGGCGCTGTACAGCCTTGGTGTGTTTCCCCATACCTCGGCCTATTTCGGACCCGGATTGCCCATGCTCAGGTCGGATTTTGCCAGGGCCATTACAGAGGCGGCGGGGCTGTTGACTGATGAAGGACAGCAACAGGGCAGGGTGCCGCAGCAGCAGCAGGGCAGATTGCCGCAACCGCAGCAGAACGGAACCGCATCCGCAGCCTTTGGGGATGTAAACGTAAGCCATCCCGATTATGACTACATAATGGAGGTGGAAAAGAGGGGAATAATACAGGGAATGGGCCCCGGGCAGTTTGTGCCCGACGGCGTACTTACCCGGGCCCAGGCCATAACCATAATGATACGGGCTATAGGATTTGAAAACATGGCTCCCAACCCCGGTTTTCGGACTGGCTTTGCCGACGACCACATCATACCCGACTGGGCCATGGATTCCATATACGCCGCCGGCGAGATAGGCCTTGTGAGCGGCGACAGCTACGGGAACCTGAACCCCAACGAGGTGCTTACCCGGGCCGAGGCAGCGGCTTTTCTGTACCGGTTTATCAGGTACCTGCAAAGCGATATAAGGCGGGATTACCGTGACCGGATTCTTTATTAAAAAAAGAACAACCGACAAGGGACGGTTCTTTATATAATTGCATCATACAGAAATATTTTTTGTGGTATATTATTAGTGAAAGGAGGGTGTGTTTTGTGAACAGTGAAATCTTTCAGAAGACAGTCCTGGAAGGCCTTAAGGATTTGAAGGAAGGCCAGTCGAGGCTGGAAGGCGACGTTTCATCGCTGAAGGAAGGCCAGTCGAGGCTGGAAGGCGACGTTTCATCGCTGAAGGAAGGCCAGTCGAGGCTGGAAGGCGACGTTTCATCGCTGAAGGAAGGCCAGTCGAGGCTGGAAGGCGACGTTTCATCGCTGAAGGAAGGCCAGTCGAGGCTGGAAGGCGACGTTTCATCGTTAAAGGAAGGCCAGTCGAGGCTGGAAGGCGACGTTTCATCGTTGAAGGAAGGCCAGTCGAGGCTGGAAGGCGACGTTTCATCGCTGAAGGAAGGCC
>CAZVBE010000003.1:15476-114556 GCA_964625335.1 uncultured Clostridium sp.
AAGGCCAGTCGAGGCTGGAAGGCGACGTTTCATCGCTGAAGGAAGGCCAGTCGAGAATTGAAGATAAGTTGAACGACTTGGAGGGCAAAAACGCCGTCAGACATCTGCAGATGGAGTCCAAACTGAACTTATTGATAGATGACAAGAAATCAATCTTTGAAATCCTTGGCGAACACGAAGCAGAGATAAGAACCCTCAAACGAAAGCTGGGATGATATTTTTCTTTCACTGCCACTCTAATTGAGTGGTTTTTGTTTGTACAAAAAACAAAAAGAACCGTCCCTTTTGTTATATGTTTCCTGAAGCCTGAATAAAACTTGTATTAACGGGAATAATCGGCTATAATAAAATTATATTTTATAAAAGTCGAAGATTGTCTATGCCGCTAATATGGCTGAATGTCTCAATTTCTTAAACAGGAGTTGATGGATTGTGTATATAAACCGTGCAATGGAGGAGACCGTGCTCGATATTCAAAGCAGCTTTCCTGTACTGCTAATTACCGGCCCGCGCCAGGTGGGCAAAACAACCATGTTACAAAAACTCAGCAGTTCCGACAGGCAATATGTAACCCTTGATGACCCTTTATTACGTCAGCTTGCGGTAACCGACCCGGCTTTGTTTTTGCAAAGATTCGAGCCCCCTGTCATTATTGATGAGATACAGTATGCTCCCGGACTTCTTCCATATATAAAAATGTATGTGGACAAAAACAGGCATAATGGTGATTTCTGGCTTACAGGTTCTCAAATGTTCCACCTTATGAAAAAGGCTGCGGAATCACTGGCCGGCAGAGTTGGGATCATGAATCTTCTGGCGCTGTCAAACGCAGAGATCCAGGGCAGAAGGTCGGAAGCCTTTACTACAAAATCCTCTGAAATAATGGCAAGACGAAAGACCGCAAAACACCAGAAACTGAATGAGGTTTATGCACGGATATTTAAAGGCGGTATGCCTGCATTATATGCCAATGATGTAAATGGTTCCAATCCTGTCAGTACGGATATATTCTTCTCATCCTACGTACAAACCTATCTGCAGCGTGATGTAAAGGATTTGACCCAGGTGGGGGATGAACTTGCCTTTGTCCGTTTTTTGTCATGCGCCGCCGCCCGTACAGGCCAGATAGTAAATTATGCAGAGATGGCGAAGGACACGGGTATCAGCCCTCCAACCGCCAAACAGTGGCTGTCCATACTTGTATCATCAGGTATAATAGCATTAGTTGAACCGTATTTTAACAATGCCCTCAAGCGTATTATCAAGTCGCCTAAAATGTATTTTCTTGATACGGGACTGTGTGCTTATCTTACCAAATGGACTACGCCGCAGGCTCTTGAAGCGGGAGCGATGTCCGGGGCATATTTTGAAACGTGGGTTGTGAGCGAGATTATTAAAAGCTTTTACAACGCAGGTAAAAGGCCGCCTATATACTATTACAGGGACAAAGATAAAAGGGAGATAGACCTTATTATATACGAGAACAATACCCTCTGCCCGGTCGAAATCAAAAAAAGCAGCAATCCTGGCAGGGATGCCGTTAAGCAGTTTGCAGTGCTTGAAAAAACCGGGCTTGAGGTTGGCGAAGGTAGCGTTGTTTGCCTGACAGACGATGTTTTGCCGGTTGACAGCCGGAACTGGTATGTACCCGCGTGGCTGATTTAGGTTTTGCGGCAGGATTTGTACGCATGCCACTCCTTTGAGTGGCTGTTTTTGTTTATACAAAAAACAAAAAGAACCGTCCCTTTTGTTATATTGTTTATACAAAAAACAAAAAGAACCGTCCCTTTTGTTATATTGTTTATACAAAAAACAAAAAGAACCGTCCCTTTTGTTATTCTTTTTTACTGTTTTAATATAAGCTGTGGAAAATCCAAAAGGTCCTTCAGATGGTTTTCTATAACCTTTTGTACAATTACAAGGTTAAGCTTCTGATATTCATGTACTGCAATATTACGAAACCCTACCATCATTTTAAGCCGTTTTGCCATATTACTATCAATAATTCTTTCCTGCTCCAGCAAATCAAAGGCGTCCCTGGTACTTTGCGGAAGTCCCAGCTTCTTATCCGAGATGATGTGCATAGCCAAATCAATACATGCTTCACATGCCCTTTGTATATTGAGTATTATTGAATCCTGTTTTGTGAAGTCTTTTAAATTCTCCGGATTCTTTTTATACACTTCATTGATTCTTCTGATACAACGTTCAATAATCAGAGATTTATTAAGCACTATATCATTTTTCATAGACAGAGCCTCTTTCCATTACTTTTTCGATAACCGGTCTGCGTTCCTCATTGAGTCTGGCGTATTCTTTCAATACATTCATCTCAAAAATAAGCCTTTTTTCCCTGCTCCTACAGTATATGGCCTTTCCCATACTGACCACCTGAGCCTGTAGTACCGTTGAAGCCTTGTCAAGATTTATAAGGTCTACTTCCTTGCCCAGCATACTGGCCATTTCCTGTGCTATAACAAATACTTCATATTCATCCGGAGAACGGTTGCATAAGAAAGCTATATCGATATCGCTTTCTCTAGTCATTTCGCCCCTGGCTGCAGAACCGAAAACGTAAATAAGGCTGGCACTCAGCCTGTCGGCAAGTATTTTTATGATAATACTAATCTCTTTTTCCCTAATCATAACGATTACTGCTCCTGTAAACTATTTTTTATATTGTATCACTATTCAAGGAAAAATTAAATAAACTGTCTGTCCGGTAATATATATTTCCTTATTTATTTCTTGAAGGGATATGCGGTTTTTTGTTGAATACTATCTGATGTAGACTTAAACGGATGACATCCCGCCGGAACGCCTTACAACCGGTCTACCGCAATCGACACCCGGCGTCCGGTTCCCGGCAAATGTGATTTGTGAGCTGAAACAAGGAGGACTTACCAATGAAAACAACCACAACAAAACAGCATCCTAAGACATTTCTTATTACCCTTGTACTGTGCGCAGTCCTTGTAACACAGGCCTTTGCGCCCGCAGTATTGGCGGCCGGTGAAGACAAACTCGAAGAACAGATGGATTTTCTCGAAAAGCTGATACGCCTGGTGGAGGCGGGCTATTATGAAGAGACCGATATCCAGCAGCTTATAGACGGCGCCTACAAGGGTGTATTCAACAAACTTGACCCCTACAGCGTTTACTATACCAATGAAGAGTATGAGGAATTCGACATACAGGTAACCGGTACCTTCGGCGGCATAGGAGTACGGATATCCCTAAGGGACGGCTATACCACTGTAATAGCCCCGCTAGACGGCACCCCCGCCCACAGGGCAGGCATAAAGTCCGGGGACAGGATAGTATCTGTAGACGATACCGACATCCGGGATATATCTATTGACAAGGCTGCCGGTATGATGAGGGGCGAGCCCGGGGCCAGCGTAAAGATTGGCATTATCAGGGAAGGCAGCCCTTCGGTGACAGACTTTGAGCTTACCCGGGAGATAATAGAAGTAAACCCAGTTACATACGAGGTACTGGAGGAAGGCATAGGCTATATACGGCTTATCGAGTTCAACGAACACGCCATAGAAAACGTTGACGAGGCCCTGGCCCATTTTGACGGGCTGGGTATACAGGATATAATCATGGACCTGCGCAACAACCCCGGGGGTATGGTGGACCAGGCGGTTAGCATAGCCGGCAGGTTCGTGCCGATGGGGCCGGTGGTCCATATAGAAAGGCGAAATACACCGAGGCAGACCCTTAAATCAAGGCTGAGACAGCAAAAATACAACCTTGCCGTGCTGGTTAACGGCGGCAGCGCCAGCGCCTCCGAGATAGTGGCAGGAGCGGTGCAGGATACCACGGCCGGTACGCTGATAGGCACCCGGACCTTCGGCAAGGGTACAGTGCAGCAGGTTTATACGCTTACAAACGGCGGACGTATAAAACTAACCATTGCCAAATACTTGACCCCTGGGGAGAGAGTCATTGACGGTGAAGGCATAACCCCCGACATAGTAGTGGAAAACCAAAGCCCGGAAGAAAAATACGGCGGGGAGCTTGCTCCGGTAAAGGGTGACAGAAAGCTGGCGGCAAGCGCAGTTGGGCTGGACGTTTTAGGCGCCGAGCAGCGCCTTGATACCATGGGCTACAGCATAGGCGAAGTGGACGGGGTGTTCGACGATACGCTGGGGCAGGCGGTTTCCAAGTTCCAGGCGGATACCGGCCTTTACCCGTACGGGGTACTCGACCTTATTACCCAGCAAAAACTTCTTGACGAATACCAAATCTACCTTGAGGATAACGCACCCGACGCACAGCTTCAAAAAGCCATAGAACTGCTGAAATCCAAACGACAGTAAACAAAAAGGGTATCCCTCTCTTACGGGATACCCTTCACTAGTTGCGCCTTGACTAAGCCGCTCGTATCCCGATATAATTATATAGTTGATAATGAGCAATCTGCTTTTTATACCCATCGGGGACATAAACGGTGTGTCCCTGACCCAAAAGCTTATCAATCGGGGACATTCCGCAGCAAGGAATTCCCGCAAAAAGCGGTGTGTCCCCTTACCTTAATACGAAGAACATGGAGGTATTACTGTGGCTACAAAATATATTTTTATCACCGGAGGAGTAGTATCGTCGCTAGGCAAAGGCATCACAGCAGCATCTCTGGGCCGTTTGCTTAAAAACCGCGGTCTCAGGGTAAGCATGCAGAAGTTCGACCCCTACATAAACGTCGACCCCGGCACCATGAGCCCATACCAGCACGGCGAGGTGTTCGTCACCGAGGACGGCGCCGAGACAGACCTCGACCTCGGGCATTATGAGAGATTTATCGACATCAACCTTACAAAGGACAGCAGCATTACCGCCGGCAAAATATATTGGTCGGTACTCAATAAGGAAAGAAAAGGAGACTACCTCGGCGGCACTGTGCAGGTAATACCCCATATAACCAACGAGATAAAGGAAAGGATACAAAAAGTGTCAAAGGACGGCAGCTTTGACGTGGTAATCACCGAGATAGGCGGTACCGTCGGCGACATAGAAAGCCTGCCCTTTATTGAGGCCATAAGGCAGCTGCGGCACGATGTAGGCCGTGGAAACGTGCTGTATATCCATGTTACCCTCGTGCCATATCTCAGCAGGGCGGGTGAGCTTAAGACCAAACCCACCCAGCACAGTGTCAAGGAACTGCGCAGCATAGGCATCCAGCCCGATATAATAGTATGCCGGTCAGAAAAACCCATCACACCGGATATAAAGGAAAAGATAGGCCTGTTTTGCAGCGTGGAGCCGGAAGCGGTGGTGCAAAACCCGGACTCCGAAACCATATACGATGTGCCGCTTTTACTTGGAAAGGAAGGCCTTGACGACCTTGTGGTGGATATGACGGGACTTAAGTGCCAGCCCCTTGACATGTCGGAATGGGAAGGATTTGTCGACAGGATAAAAAACCCCAGACACGCAGTAAAAATTGCCCTGGTGGGTAAATACGTAGAACTGCACGATGCATACCTTTCGGTAGCCGAGGCGCTCTGCCACGGCGCCATAGCCAATGATTCCTCCATTAGTATAAAATGGGTACACTCCGCCGACGTGACTCTAAACAATGTGAAAGATTTGCTCGGGGATGCCGACGGCATACTTATTCCCGGCGGTTTCGGCGATCGGGGTATAGACGGCAAAATTCATGCGATAAAATACGCAAGGGAGCAAAGAGTACCCCTGCTTGGAATATGCTTAGGCATGCAGCTTGCGGTGGTGGAATTCGCCCGCAATGTACTCGGGTACGCAGATGCCCACAGCAGCGAACTTGACCCCGACACGTCCCACCCGGTGATAGACCTCATGCCCGAGCAAAAAGAGATAGAAGACCTCGGGGGAACCATGCGGCTGGGGCTCTATCCCTGCCAGCTGGAAAACGGTACCAAGACCCATGAAGCCTACGGCGAGGACATGATTTTTGAGCGGCACAGGCACCGTTACGAGTACAACAACGAATACCGCGACGTATTGTCCGAAAAGGGGCTTGTTATAAGCGGGATATCACCCGACCGTAAGCTGGTGGAAATGATAGAGTTAAAAGACCACCCGTGGTTTGTGGGCTGCCAGTTCCATCCCGAGTTCAAGTCAAGGCCCAACCGCCCCCACCCGCTCTTTAGCGGCCTTGTAAAAGCCGCACTGGCAAACAAGAAATAGATAAGTCCAGACTTATAAAGAAAGCCGGGCAATAAGAGACTGAGGATATCATAAGCGTAAAAGCTGTGATACAGGAAATGTTGGCTGATTGATTAAGAAGTGTTCCTTCATTGTTATAAATTGATGTTCGAAAGTTGAAGCATCCGACTTATATAGTACATAGAAAAAGGCTGATACGCCGTCAGCCTTTTTTCTATGCACTGTGAACGGAACAAGAGAACCGTCCCTGCGTTCCTTCCTGCGTTCCCCTCCAATTTATGTAACCAAAATCTTATCTTTCCAATATTACAGCCGCATTACAAGTATATTACGATATACCGTCAGTTGTTGACCTTGGGAATCGCCGGTGCTATAATTGCAATAGAATGCAGGCAGGTTATGTAAACCACTTGCATATTATAAGCAAACCGCCGGCTATAACCGCAGAAGCAGGAAGGAAACCGGTGACCCGGTGAGGCAAAACAAAAGGTAGTACATAACTACCAAAAAAGTTTCCTTCCAAACCAAAATTAAAAGGAGGACAAGAAAGCATGAAGAAAATTTTAGCACTAGTTCTTGCTCTTGCTATGGCGCTAGGTACATTCAGCATTGCAGCAGCAGCGCCGGAAGATGTCGTAGGAACGGACTATGAAGAAGCAGTAGTAAGACTTGTCGCTCTGGGCATCATTGACGGTTTCGAAGACGGAACCTACAGACCCGATGAGCCGGTTACAAGAGCACAATTCGCAAAAATAGTGGTTGCATCCCTGGGCGTTGGTGAAGCCGCTCAGTACGCAAAAGGCGCAACCAAGTTTAGCGATGTACCCGCAGACCACTGGGCAACAGGCTACATCAACGTAGCAGTTGACGTTGGCGTAATAGCCGGTTATCCTGACGGAACCTTCCAGCCTGAAAACCAGGTAACCTTCGCCGAAGCTATCAAGATGATAGTGGCAGCCCTTGGTTACACTCCCAAAGCTGAAGCTATGGGCGGATATCCCGGCGGATACCTGGCAGTAGCTGCAGAAGAGGAAATTACCGATGGCGTTAACGTAGTAGGCAACCTGGCAGCAGACCGCGGCGCGGTAGCCATCATGATTGACAATTCTCTTGATGTTTACCTGATGGAGCAGAAATCCTACGGCGACAACCCCACATGGGAAGCTTCCGAAACCAAGACCCTTCTTAACACCAAGTTAGGCGTTAAAGAGGTTGAGGGTGTAGTAACAGGGATTTCAAAAACAGAAAAACTTGATGAGAACGAATTCATCCTTGACGGTGAAGACAAGTATGAAATGGCTATCGATGCTAACACCGAAAGCTTATTCCTGAAAGAAGTAAAGATCCTGCACAAGAACGATAAAGTTGTATGGGTGAATGTTGAAACTTCAGCTTCCGACATAGTTCTTGACACAGTAGTTGATGTGGATGCCGAAGAGATTGAACTGAAAGCTGCCGACAAAACTTACGATGTAGTTGAAGATGCTAAAATATATGTAAACTTTGAAGAAGTAGGCGCGCTGGCAGGCGACTATGGATACTTCATATTCGACGGTAAAGAAATAGTAGCTGCAAACCTGTTTAACTTTGAAGACAAAGGTTTAGTAACAGCTGTGGCAGAAGACGAAATTGAGTATATCGACCTGTTTGATGCAGAAGAGCAGGTTTTAGAGCTTGATGATTATGATGAAATATATGTATACAACAAGGACTTCACAAAAGCAAGCCTTGAAGACATCGATGAAAACTCGCTTATGTTCTTCTGGGACAATGATGACGACGAGCTCTTTGTCATGGTGGTAAATGAAGCGGTAGAAGGCGAAGTTACAAGGCTAAGGACTGACAGGGTAACAATTGACGGCAAAAACTATGTAAGAGCCGCAGACGAATCCATTGTTTCGCTGAATGAAGGCAAAGACTTTGATACATGGGGAGACGCCTCGACTTACGATATAATGAACGAAGATGTTGTACTTTATCTTGACCTGAACGGCGAAATTGCTGCAATGGTTACTTCCGCAAAGGTTACCAGCGATACACTTTACGGTATAGTAACCTGGTTCTACTCAGGAAGAAATGCCAGAGTTGCAGTATTCACAAGCGAAGGTGAAGAAGTGGAATATTACTTCGAAGACAGCGTGGATGTAGAGAAAGTAGACAGCTACCCGAATGATAATGAGACTGTTATGGGAATAAAATATGAATTAAACAGCGACGGCGAAATAGCAGAGGGCACCCTTGAATTTGAAGATGTCACTGCAATTGTAACAAAAGCTGCAGACAGGAAATATGTAGTGGATGATGGCGACACTTACTTTGTAAACTCTGACACCGTATTGATGAAAGCGCTGGATGATGAAGGCGAACTGGATCCGGAACTTGTAAAATATGAGAGCCTGGTATCCATGTCCTTCACAAGCAATGGAAACGCCGTTATATTCGGCGAAGAAGGCAAAACTGCAAAGATGATAGTATTCACAAATAAAGACTTTGAAGGCAGCAAGGACGATGTATACTTCGGCGTAGTAACCGATGCTCCGTGGAAGGTAGGAACCAGCTGGTTCGCAGAAATGGATATATTCGGCGCAGGCAAAGCCGACTATAAAGTAAGTGCAGGAGACGTTGCAAAAGGTAACCTTGTAGCATTCTACCTGGACAGCAGCGACAAAGTAGACTTGACAGAAGAAGCCAATGTTGTTGAAATGATAACAGGCACAGTATACAGCAGGGACGGCAGCTACATCACTTTAGACAGTGCTGATGGTGATGTATACAGAATAGCAAGCGGCGCCGTACTGTACCAGCTTGATGATGACTACAAACTTGACGGAACAATCAGGCTGACAAGAATTAATAAGGATGACACAATCGCGCTCATGTATGACACAGTAGAAAAAGAAGTAGTAGCAGCCATAGTTAACGCAGAGCTGGACAAGTAAACCGAGTAAGCCAAGCGTATAAAAAGAGCTAACCCTTTGCGGTTAGCTCTTTTTGTATTACATTCATATTACAAATACATTACAATATACTGCCAATTATTGACCTTATAAACCGCCAGTGCTATAATTTCAATAGTACGCAGGGGAAGTATGTACCTCTCCTGCATATAATAAGCAAATCACCGGCCATTACCGCAAAGAAAGGAAGGAAACCGGCGGACCGGTGAGATAGTACATAACTTATACAAAATTAGTTTCCTTCCAAAATAAAAAATCTAAAGGAGGAAAAGAAAGCATGAAGAAAATTCTAGCACTGGTACTTGCTCTTACATTAGCGCTAGGTACATTCAGCTTCGCAGCCGCAGCGCCGGAAGACGTTGTGGGAACAGACTGTGAAAATGCTGTGGCAAGACTTGGCGCATTGGGCATCATTGCCGGTTATCCGGACGGTACCTATAGGCCAGACCAGCCTGTTACAAGGGCAGAATTCGCTAAAATTATAGTAAGCGCCCTTGGAGTAGGCGAAGCGGCTCAATACGCTGCAGGCGCAACAAAGTTCCCCGATGTAGCCGCAGACCACTGGGCAACAGGCTACATTAACGTAGCAGTTGACGTTGGCGTTATCAACGGTTATCCTGACGGGACCTTCCTGCCGGAAAACCAGGTAACCTTCGCCGAAGCTATCAAGATGATCGTGGCAGCCCTTGGTTACACTCCGAAAGCTGAAGCTATGGGCGGTTATCCCGGCGGATACCTTGCAGTAGCTGCAGAAGAGGAAATCACCGACGGCGTTAACGTAGTAGGCACCCTGGCAGCAAACCGTGGCGCAATAGCCATGATGGTTGACAACTCCCTTGAAGTTGACTTAATGGAGCAGGTATCCTATGGCGACAAACCGACATGGGAAGTAAAAGAAGACAAATCACTCCTTAAGACTAAGCTTGGCGTTGCAGAAGTTGAGGGTGTTGTAGAAGAAATTTCAAAAGTAGCAAAACTCGCAGACAACAAATTCGTATTAGATAATGGTGTAACATATGAGCTGGTTATCGATGTAAACACCGAAAGCCTGTTCTTAAAAGAAGTTACAATACTGCACAAGGACAAGAAGGTTGTATGGGTTGACATCGATACCGCAGATGCAGACATAGTATTTGACACGGTAGTTATAGACAGTGACGATAATGATGGAGCACAAGTAGCACTGAAGGTTGCAGATAAAACCTATGCATGGATTGATGACGATATTAAAGATGCAACCATCTATGTAAACTATGAAGAAAATGAAGCAACCGATGCAGCAGATTTGGAAGGCTTCTACGGCTACTTCATATTTGACGGCAAAGAAATAATATCTGCAAACCTGTTTGACTTTGAAGAAAAAGGTTTTGTAACAGCTGTGGATGATGACGAAATAGAGTATATAGACCTGTTTGACGCAGAAGAGCAGGTTCTTGACCTTGACGACTACGATGAAATATACGTATACAACAGTGACTTCACCGCAGCAGACCTTGACGACATCGATGAAGATTCGGTTATATTCTTCTGGGACAATGACGACGACGAGCTGTTTGTCATGGTGGTAAATGAAGTAGTAGCAGGCGAAGTTACAAGATTAAGGGACGACAGAGTAACAGTTGACGGTACAAACTACGTAAGGGCCAAAAACGGAGACGTAATCACAGCCGTTGTTTCGCTCAACGAAGGCGAAGACTTTGATGCCTGGGACGCAGCTTCGGACTATGACATAATAGACGAAGAAGTAAACCTCTATCTTGACCTTAACGGCCAGATTGCCGCACTGGTTACCGCTGCAGAGGCAACCAGCGAGACACAGTACGGTATCTTAACCTGGTTCTATTCGGGAAGAAATGCCAGCATAGCCGTATTCACCAGCGAAGGTGAAGAGGTAGAGTACTACTTCGAAGAAAGCGTGGATGTAGCAGCAGTTGAGGACTATGAAACTGATGGCAATGATAATGAAACTGTCTGGGCCATCAAGTACAAGCTGAACAGCGACGGTGAAATAGCAGAGGGAAGCCTTGAAGTACTGAAGGAAGATACTGATGATGAAATAGCAGTATCAAAACTGGCAGACAGGAAGTACGTAGAAGGTGACGGTAACACTTACTTCATATCTTCCAGCACCGTGCTTATGAAAGCTCTTGACGACGATGAACTGGATCCGGAGCTTGTCAAATATGACACCTTAGTGGATATGGCATTTGCCAGCGATGTTGGAGATGCCTTGATATTCGGTGATCCTGACAAAAACGCCAAGATGATAGTATTTACGAATACAAACTTCACAGGCAGCAAGGACGATGTATACTTTGCAGTAGTAACCGATAATCCATGGAAGGTTGGAACCAGCTGGTTCACAGAAATGGATGTATTCGGCGAAGGCAAAGCCGACTATAAATTATCTGCATCAGACCAGTTTGGCGAAGGCGAACTTGCAGCATTCTACCTGGACAGCAGCGACAAGGTTAAGAAAGAAACTGATACAGATGTTGTTGTAACAATTACAGGCTATGTATACGAGCGGGACGGCAGCTACATTACCCTTGGTACCAGCGATCCGGGCGTAACATACAGAGTAGCAAGCGGCGCCGTACTGTACCAGCTTGACGAGGACGATGACCTTGACGGAACCATCAGGCTGACAAGGATTAACGCTGGCGACTATATTGAATTCCTGTATGACGTAAAAGAGAAAGAAATAGTGGCAGCCATAGTAGACCAGAATGACGTTAATTAAGTAAAATAATAAAAAAGTGCTAACCCTCGCGGTTAGCACTTTTTTTATTACAAGCACATTACAATATCCTGCCATTTGTTGACCTGAAAAACCGCCAGTGCTATAATTACGGTATAATACGGGGGAAGTATATACCTTTCCTGCATATTGAAGGCAAAATCTAAACAAAAAGGAGGAAAATAAAGCATGAAGAAAATTCTAGCACTGGTACTTGCTCTTACATTAGCGCTGGGTACCTTCAGCTTCGCAGCTGCAGCGCCTGAAGACGTTGTGGGAACCGACTGTGAAAATGCAGTGGCAAGACTTGGCGCATTGGGCATCATTGCCGGTTACCCGGACGGTACCTATAGACCAGACCAGCCTGTTACAAGGGCGGAGTTCGCCAAGATTATAGTGACTGCCCTTGGGGTAGGCGAAGCTGCCGAGTATGCCGCAGGCGCAACCAAGTTTAGCGATGTACCCGCAGACCACTGGGCAACAGGCTACATAAACGTGGCAGTAGACGTTGGCGTAATAGCCGGTTATCCGGACGGGACCTTCCAGCCTGAAAACCAGGTAACCTTCGCAGAAGCCATTAAGATGATAGTGGCAGCCCTTGGTTATACCCCCAAGGCTGAAGCTATGGGCGGCTATCCCGGCGGATACCTTGCAGTGGCAGCAGAGGAGGAAATCACCGACGGTGTGAACGTGGTAGGCACTCTGTCGGCAAACCGCGGCGCTGTAGCCATGATGGTTGACAACTCCCTTGATGTTGACTTAATGGAGCAAAAATCCTTCGGTGACGACCCCACATGGGAAGTTAATGAGAACAAGACACTCCTTAAGACTAAACTGGGTGTTGTAGAAGTCGAGGGTTTGGTAACCGGTATTTCCAGGACAGAAAAGCTTGCCGAGAACAAATTCAAATTGGATTACGACACAACCTATGAACTGGTTATCGATGTAAACACCGAAAGCCTGTTCTTAAAAGAAGTTACAATACTTCACAAGGACAAGAAGGTTGTATGGGTTGATATTGATACCGCAGATGCCGACATAGTGTTTGACACTATAGAGAGTATAGACGGAAGCACATACAAACTTAAAGTAGCCGATAAAGAGTACGATTCAATTCTATACCCAAGCTTTTACATAAACTATGAAGGCGATGTGCCTCCGGAACCGGGCGATTACGGTTACTTCATCTTTGACGGTAAAGAAATAACAAATGCAGTTCTGTTCAGATTTGAAGACAAAGGTTTTGTAACAGCTGTGGCAGATGACGAAATAGAGTATATAGACCTGTACGATGCACAGGAGCAGGTATTAGAGCTTGACGACTACGATGAAATATACGTATACAACAGTGACTTCACCGCAGCAGACCTTGAAGACATCGATGAGGATTCGGTTATATTCTACTGGGATAATGAAGACGATGAGCTCTTTATCATGGTGGTAAATGAAGCGGTAGAGGGCGAAGTTACAAGGTTAAGGGCCGACAGGGTAACAATTGACGGTACAAACTACGTAAGGGCTGAGGACGAATCCGTTGCTTCGCTGAACGAAGGCGAAGACTTCGACATTTGGGCAGAAGCCTCAATCGAAGACGTATTGGATGAAGAGGTTGTACTGTATCTTGACCTGAACGGTGAAATCGCGGCATTGGTTACTACCGCCAAGGCAACCAGCGATACACTCTACGGTATATTGACCTGGTACTATGAAGGCAGAGATCCGAAAATTGCCGTATACACCAGCGAGGGTGAAGAGGTAGAGTATTACTTTGAAGACAGTGTGGATGCAGAGAAAGTTGAGGACTATGAATTTGGTGACGGCATCGGTGTTTGGGCCATTAAGTACAAGCTGAACAGCGACGGTGAAATAGCAGAGGAAAGCCTTGAAGTACTGAAAGAACTTAATAGTCCGGAAAACGAAAGCATAGTAGTAACAAAAGAAGCAGACAGGAAGTATGTGGTTGACGATGATACAGACGACATATACTTCATAACTTCCAGTACTGTTCTTATGAAAGCGCTGGACGACGGTGACTTGGATCCGGAGCTTATCGATTATGACACCTTAGTGGATATGGCATTTGGCAGCGATGTCGGAAGTGCCTTAATATTCGGTGATCCTGACAAAAACGCCAAGATGATAGTATTTACGAATACAGACTTCGAAGGCAGCAAGGACGATGTATACTTTGCAGTAGTAACCGATAATCCGTGGAAGGTTGGAAGCAACTGGTTCACAGAAATGGATGTATTCGGCGAAGGCAAAGACGACTATAAGATTGACATAGACGACGGCTTTGGCGAAGGCGACCTTGTAGCATTTAAGCTGGACAGCAGCGACAAGGTTAAGGAAGAAACTGATACAGATGTAGTCGAAACAATTACAGGCACAGTATACGAGCGGGACGGAAACTACATTACTCTGGACGATAGTGGCGAACCGGGCGTAACATACAAAGTAGCAAGCGGCGCCGTATTGTACCAGCTTGATGAGGATGATGACCTTGACGGAACCATCAGACTGACAAGAATCAACAAAGGCGACTATATTAAATTCCTGTATGATGTAAAAGAGAAAGAGGTAGTGGCGGCTATAGTAGATCAGTATTCGTTGCCGGATGCATAGAATGAACTGAAGAAAAAGAGCTAACCTTTGCGGTTAGCTCTTTTTTTATTACAGCCATATTACATTTATATTTCAATATCCTGCCAATTATTGACCCTTCAAATCTCCGGTGCTATAATCTCAGTAGAATGCAGAAGGAAGTTTGTACCTCCTCTGCATATTAAAAGCATAATAAAATATTAAAAAGGAGGAAAATAAAGCATGAAGAAAATTCTAGCACTGGTACTTGCACTTACATTAGTGCTAGGCACATTCAGCTTCGCAGCCGCAGCGCCGAAAGACGTTGCGGGAACCGACTGTGAAGAAGCTGTGGCAAGACTTGGCGCCCTTGGCATCATTGTCGGTTACCCGGACGGTACCTTCAGACCTGACCAGCCTGTCACAAGGGCAGAGTTCTCAAAGATTATAGTAGCCGCCCTTGGCATAGGCGAAGCGGCTCAATACGCTGCAGGAGTAACAAGGTTCCCCGATGTAGCCGCAGACCATTGGGCATCCGGTTACATCAACGTAGCGGTTGACGTCGGTGTAATAGTCGGTTATCCGGACGGCACATTCCTGCCCGAAAACCAGGTAACCTACGCAGAAGCTATAAAGATGATAGTGGCAGCCCTGGGTTATACCCCCAAGGCTGAAGCTCTGGGCGGGTATCCCGGCGGATATCTTGCAGTGGCAGCAGAAGAGGGAATCACCGACGGCGTGAATGTGATAGGCAGCCTGTCAGCCAACCGCGGCGCAATAGCCATGATGGTTGACAACTCACTTGAAGTTGACTTAATGGAGCAGGTATCCTATGGTGACAGCCCGAGATGGGAAACTGTAGACAAAACCCTTCTAAAGAATAAACTGGGCGTTGAAGAAGTAGAGGGTGTTGTTACTGCTATTTCAAAAACAGCAAAACTCGACGAAAACGAGTTTGAATTAGACGATGATGAAATATACGAAATGGCTATTGACATAAACACCGAGAGCCTTTTCTTAAAAGAAGTTAAAATACTGCACAAAAACGAAAAAGTTGTATGGGTAAATGTAGAAACTTCCGAAAAAGATATAGTATTTGATACGGTAATAACAGGCGGAGACAATGACGACGAACAGGTAGAACTCAAAGTTGCGGATAAAACCTACGCATGGCTCGATGACGATATCAGATATGCAACAATCTATATAAACTATGAAGAATATACCGGCAGCGGCAAAACTGCAAGAGATTTGGAAGGTATGTACGGCTACTTCATCTTTGACGGTAAGGAAATAATGGCTGCAAACCTGTTTGATTTTGAAGACGGAGACAGGGGCTTTGTAACAGATGTGTACAGAGATGAAATAGAGTATATTGACCTCTACCAAGCGGAAGAACAGCTCCTGGTACTTGACGACTATGATGAAGTATACGTATACAACAAGGATTTCACCAGAGCAGACCTTGACGACATCGATGAAGATACAGTAATATTCTACTGGGAAAATGACGATGATGAGCTGTTTGTCATGGTAGTAAATGAAACAGTAGAAGGCGAAGTTACAAGGCTAAGGGCCAACAGGGTAACAATTGACGGTACCAATTATGACACCACTGCAGAAGCATCTATCATATCAGTAAACGAAGGCAAAGACTTTGAAAAGCTGGATGATGTAACTGACTTCGATATAATGGATGAAGACGTCGTGCTCTATCTTGACCTGAACGGCGAAATTGCAGCACTTGTTACCGATGCCAAGGCAACCAGCGATTCATTATATGGTATAGCAACATGGATCTATACCGGAAGAAGCCCGAGCATTGCCGTATTTACAACTGAAGAAAAAGAGGTAGAGTATTACTTCGAGGAAAGAACGGATGCGGTTGTTTTTATCGATGATTATCCAAACGATAATGAAACTGTCTGGGCAATAAAATACAAGCTGAACAGCGACAGAGAAATAGCGGATGGAAGCATTGAGATTATAGCTGCTATTGATGATGGCGGGTTTGAATTTGATTTTGATTACCCCGATGGCAAAGTGGATGGAACTGTGACTACGGTGAGAAAAAGTGCCGACAGGAAATATGTAGAGGGTAACGGCAGGACTTACTATATAGGCACCGATACAGTAATAATGAAAGCTCTGGACGACGGTGAGCTGGACCCCGAGGTTATCGACTACGATACACTGGTAGACATGGCCATTGCCACTTCGGTAGGAGAAGCTATAATATTCGGTGAACCGGGCAGGACAGCAAAGATGATAGTATTCCTGAATGAAAACTTTGAAGGCAGAAAAGACGATGTATACTTCGGCGTAGTCACCGATGCTCCGTGGAAGGTTGGAAGCGATTGGTTCGTTGAAATGGATATATTCGGCGAAGGCAAAGACGAGTATAAACTGAAAGCTTCGAATCAGGTTAAAGAAGGAGAGCTTATTGCATTCTATCTTGACAACAGCGACAAAGTTAACGATACCGTATGCGGCATAGTGTATCAGAACAGCACCGATGCAAGAATAATAGTCGGTACGGTATACGGCAGAGACGGCAGCTATATTGAACTGGGTAATGCCGGCTCAAATAGCGGGGATTACAGAGTGGCAAGCGGCGCCGTATTGTACCAGCTTGACGGGGATGAGCTTAATCTTAACAAATATGACCTTGACGGGACAATAAGGCTGACCAGAATTAGAGAAGGCGACAAAATTGCGCTCCTGTATGACCTGAAAGAAAAAGAAGTAGTGGCAGCTATAGTTGCGCCTAAGGAATAAGTAAAACTAAAGAAGACTAAAACAAAATAATAAGGGCTAACCTCTCGCGGTTAGCTCTTATTATTATTGACCTCAATAACGGCCGGTGCTATAATCACAGTATAATATGGGGAGCATGTGTTTTCTTTGTATATTATAGGAAGCACGGGGAATTATCGCAATAATAGTTTGCAACCAAAACAAAAGGAGGACAACAGAGCATGAAGAAAATTCTGGCACTGGTTCTTGCCCTGGCTATGGCGCTTGGTACATTCAGTATCGCAGCAGCAGCGCCGGGAGATGAAACAGAGTACATACCTATAAAGGTAGAAGGCAAAATAACAAGGCTGAGGGACGACAGCGTAACAATAGACGGCAAAAACTACGTGGTAGCCGACGGTGCAGCCATTGTGTCGCTGAACGAAGGTAAAGACTTTGAAAAGCTGAATAACGTAACCGGCTATGACGTAATGAACGAAGAGGTTGTACTGTATCTTGACCTTAAGGGTGAAATCGCAGTGATGGCAGCATCCGCAAAGGCAACCGGCGACGATATGTATGGTATAGTAACCTGGTACTATGAAGGCAGGAATCCAAGCGTATCGATATTCACCAGCGAAGGCGAAGAGGTGGAGTACTACTTCGAGAAAAGAGCAGACGCAATAGGAGTTTTTGAAGGATTAGATAATGAATACCCAAATGATAATGTAACTGTTTGGGCTATAAAATACGAGCTTAACAGCGACGGTGAAATAGCAAAAAACAGTGTTGAAGCAATAATTCCCCGTGACGGGGGATGGGCGGCGTACTCGGCACGGGGAGAAGTGCATGGTACTGTGGATGTGGTAGCAAAAGCTGCAGACAGAAGGTATCTGGAGGTGACCGCCGGATTTAATGAAGGCGACATATACCATATAGGCGCTGACACCGTTATTATGAAAGCGCTGGAGGGCACCTTCGACGAAGAAGAAGGTTATGTAGACGTTGAACTGGACCCGGAGGTTACCGGCTATGATACCCTGGTAGATATGAGCTTTGACAGCGAAGCAGGCTACGCTATCATATTTGGCGAAGCGGACAAAACCGCGGAGATGATAGTATTCCTGGATCCCGGATTTACTGGCAGCAGGGACGACGTATACTTCGGCATAGTAACCGATGCTCCATGGAAGGTAGGAGATGACTGGTTCGCAGAAACGGATGTATTCGGTGAGGGCATAGGCGATTACAAAGTTGATGAAGGGGACGTTGGCGAAGGTGACCTTGTAGCCTTCTGCTTAGATAACAGCGATAAAGTCAAAATCGTTGCAAGATTGGAAAACGATATACTAAATGAAGGTTATTTAGATGAAGATTTCACAGAAAAAGTTGCTCTTGCAGCCGGAAATGTATATGAAAGGGAAGGTAGTTTCATTGCTCTGAATAATATTTATTACTTGGATGATATGGTTGAGGAAGAGGAGACCGAAATATTCAAGGTGGCAGACGGCGCTGTGCTGTATCAGATAAAGTTAAATGATGAATTTGATCCTACCGGATACGACCTTGACGGGACAACCAGACTGACAAGAATAAACGAAGGATTTAGAATCGTGTTCCTTATGGACATGGAAGAAAAAGAGATAACAGCAGGGCTGGTATTGGATAATCCTGAAAGAAGATAGGATAAATAAAACATAATAACATCAAATGGAAATCCCTATTTTAAAAGGGATTTTTGTTTTTATGTAGAAATTCTTATGGTGGATGTTGAACTTCCCCGAAAGGAGCCTTATTATGGGTAGAAAACAAAAGCTGAAAAAAGAAAGGAAAGAGGCTGCTGCAACACACGAAGCACAGCCGGCCGAAAAAACCGGCCTGTTTTGGACTGTTTTTATCGCGCTTTGTATTTTAATGATATATCCCCCGTTTTTCAGGGGATTGTACTTCTCAAAGGAGTTTTTACCCACCCATGCCTTTTTCGCGCTGTTATTTGGCCTGTGGTGGATATATAAGCTTTCGGAAAAAAAGGATACAGGCTTTCTGACATGTCCCTTGGATTATGCGGTTTTAGGCATAGTGCTGGCATACACAGTATCCCTGATACCGGCGGTAAATATAAGGGCTGCCATCGGAGAGCTGCTGAAAAATATAAATTATTTCATCGCCTTCTGGCTGGCTGCCGAGATGACCAAAGAACTCAAAAAGCCGCAGCTTTTGCTTAATATACTGCTGGCAAGCGCCACTTTGGTTGCCCTTTTAGGCATAGGGGCCGCAGCCGGGACTTTTAACTATCCAGGGGCATTTTCGGGAGGCAGGATTTATTCATCCCTTCAGTACCCCAATACCCTGGCTACATACCTGACAGCCGCATTCTTTATTTCCATGACGCTGCTTTTAAACTGCGAACATAAATGGGGAAGATACGTCTATCCCGGCATAAACTTTACACTGCTGCTGGTATTCATATTTACATACTCAAGGGGCGCATGGCTTGCATTCCCCTTTATAATGGTTCTGTATCTTATAGGGTTATCCAGGGATAAAAGAATCAGCGCTGTAGTTATATTCATCATGACTTTGCTTCCAACCCTTTTCTGCTTGCAGGGCTTTAGCTCGGCCATATCCGACGGGGTACAGTCAAAGGCATGGCTGTGGTACCTGGCCGGAACTGCCTTAACCGTTGCCCTGGCGCTATTCAGCCGCTTTGCGGTAAAATACGTATCACGGCTAAACAAGAAAACAGTAATCGCCGCTGCCGGCGCAGGTTTTGCAGTACTTGCCGTGCTGGCAGGCACATTATATAGATACATCCCCGAAAGCATATTAAGAAGATTAAGCCTAATTAGCTTGGAGCAACAAAGCGCTGCTACCAGGCTTGAATACTACCGGGATGCCTTTAAAATAATCAAAGACTACCCTATATTTGGCGCCGGCGGAGGGGGATGGGCGTCCCTGTACCAGGGGTACCAGTCCCGCCTGTACTGGACAACCGAGGTCCACAGCTATTTCCTCCAGACATGGGTGGAAACCGGGACGTTGGGTTTTGCAATCCTTTGCGCCACATGCCTCATCCTGGCCTATGAAATGTTTAAATTCCTAAGGAAAAAAGAAACGGATGCCGGTTACAGGAACTATGTCTGGGTTGCCTTTGTAGGGGCATTCGCAATAGGTGCCCACAGCGTGATAGATTTTAACCTGTCCCTTGGCGCAGTAGCCCTTTTCCTGTGGTTTCTTATCGGCATAGTAAGAGGGGGCATATCATATGGTGAAGAAGGCGCGGATACGCCAATAAAACCCAAAAGATACATCAGCCCTGTTGCTGCAAGATATTATCTTTTTACCATACTCCCGGCGATGCTGGTCATAGTTTTTTCGTTAGGCCTTCTTATCGGGGAAGTAAGGGCCGGGGAAGCAGGCAGGTACATGCAGGAGGGCTACCTGTCCGAAGCCCTTGAAGTATATGATGAGGCTACACGGTTTGACCCTTTTAATACGGTGTACAGGGCGGAAAAGGCGCAGGTGCTGGAATTTATAGGGCAGCATACCGAAGAAACTTCGTTTATGCAAAGAGCCGGGGAAGAATATGAAAAAGCATTGAAATATGACAGGTATAGTTCAAAGAACCATTCGGTAGCGGGCTTTTACTATTTGAAGACTGGACAGGCGGAGAAAGGATTCGAACACATTGAAAGGGCAATTAAGCTTCATCCTTACCTGATAGATTACTACGAAGAAAAAGCCTTCGCCTATAAAGAACTGGTCGAATACATGATTGAAAACAGGAACCCGGAGGAGGCCGCGGGGTACATACAAAAGACACTGGCAATAGCGGAGGATATACGCCTTCTAAACGAAAACTCTTCACGTCCTGTCGAAACAACCTACCGACTGCTTACAGACCTTGAAAGATTAGCGTTTATGGGGGACGAGGTTGATAACAGGAGGATACACAGAATAGCCGACAGGATTGTATTTGCAACCATCCGGATGTTTGATACTTCTGATGACCATATACCCGATTTCTGGAGGACAGGCAACAGCGAAGGCGGAGCTATTGATACCGTGATAAAAGAAGAAGGAGACGAACGGGTCTTAAGACTGGAAAACCCGGGCGATGGTCGCGGCTATATCTACACCGGAAACTTTGCCCTGCAGCCTGACGAGTGGTACCTTCTGACCTTCAAAGCAAAGGGTGATATAAATCCCAAAAATTTCAGGGTTTATATACGCAGCAGAAGCGGAGAGGGCACCCAGGGTTCTTTAAGTTCGGTAAAAATATCCGAAGAATGGCAGGAATTTGAGCTTGAGTTTCAGACCACCGAAGATATAGAACCGGGAAATCAATATATCAGGATAGACCACAGAGGGAATGACAACGGATATCTTGAGATAAAGGATATTATCATCAGGGAATGGTAAAACAATAGAATTTATGGAGGATTTGAGGTTTCAATGTCGAAGTACAGTTAGTGCTGAACTAGATTTTTACGGGAGGGCGTATAGGTGGAACCAAATGTAGAAAACTCATATCCTGAAGAAATATCACTGCGCGAGATTATTGAGATACTTCTAAAAGGGTGGAAACTAATCGCTGCTGTGACGCTTATAGCAGTTCTTATAAGCGCAGTGGTCAGCTTTTTTATAATTGAGCCGGTCTATGAAACGTCTGTTGGACTAAAGATTTCAGCAACAGGCGGGGCGGATACATCACAATCGGAAGGCATATCAGGAATACTGAATTCCGTGCCCGGTTTTATGGTACCGACCCTTGATACATATAAAGAAAGGGTAAAAAACCCCGCTGTACTCAAAGACGTATTGGATGAACTGGGAGGCCGTTACGGTAAACTGACCGAAGCGGCGCTGGCAGCAAAAATTAATGTGGAAGCAGTTACCGACGACAATCTCATAAGGGTAACGGTTAAGGACAGCGACCCGATGCGGGCAGCCGATATAGCCAACAGCCTGGCAGTAAACTTTGCGGCCTATGCTTCGGCAAAGGATGAGGAGCAGGCATTGGCGGCGTATCAGTATATTGAAGAACAAGCCAATACGCAGAAGGAAAAGCTTAATCTGGCCCTGGCACAATACAGTGAATTTGTTGGGCAGCCGGGAGGCGTGCAGGAACTTCAGGCAGAGATAGACGGCAGACTTTTGCTTATAACCGATTATACGGTGCAGTATGCACAAAAAGAAGTAGAAGAAAACGCAAAAAAAGCAGCTTTGGATACTATGCAAAAGGAGCTGGCCGGTACCGATAAAATGTTGATAATTATGAAAAACCTGTCGGACCAAAGCCCTGACCGAACAGGGCAGTTAACAATGGAAGAGCAGCAGATTAACCCCAATTATCTGGCACTGGAGAACTCTCTGTTTGTCTTGAAGTCCGAACTGGCCATGCTGGCCGCCGAAAAGCGAAGCATCACGGCTCAGTTAGACCGTAATACTGAGAAACTCGCGAGTCTGCAAGCAGAACTGGCGGAAAAACAGCAACAAGAGAGTATTTTGAAAAGAAATCTTGAATTGTCACAGGAAACTTACGATTCGTTCCACAGCAAATATGAAGCAATAAGGATCGCTCAGTCTATCCCGGCAGGACAAGACAGCATCACGATAGCAGCCCCGGCAGTGGAACCAACCGCTCCTGTGGCACCGAGAAGAAGCCTTAATGTGGCTATAGCAGCAGTGCTGGGACTTATGGTATCGGTATTTATTGTGTTCATCAAGGATTACTGGGATAAGACAGGCAGAGCTTCCAAGTAAGAGGATAAACTGTTCTCATAAGCCGAGTTCTTTTAAAACATATGATTAGTAAAAGACTTCTATAGGCAACGTTTTGTAAAGAAATGAAGACGAGAAGGTGAGCATTTGAAAGCTTGGTGCGTGTTTTGCAGAACAGGTTCAGAGAAAGGTGTTGCTCAATTTGTGACCACACTAAACGGTAGGGTTGAAGCAATCGCACCCGTCCGTGTTCTACAGGAGAAACGCAAAGGAAAGTGGGTACAGCGTGAGCAAATTTTATTTCCTGGATATGTGTTCCTTTATGCAGAGGAAGAAATAAAATTCGAATTGATAAAAAAAGTCCCTAGACTTTCTAAGATATTGGATTATGAAGCCGGTTTGAAAGAACTGCGCGGAAGTGATTACGAGTATTCTAAGTGGATATATCGCCATCAAGGCCATATCGGCACATCCAAGGTATTGACGGAAGGCAGAACCGCCAAAGTTATAGATGGGCCCTTGCTAGATGGTTTTGGAACTATAGTGAAGCTAGACAAGCATAAGCGGAGAGTTTGGATTGAGTTAGAATTTGACGGACAGGTACGTTTAGTTTCGCTTAGCGCAGAATGTGTGGAATTGCAGAAAAACTAATGTTCGACTAGAAATTAAAGAAAAAGCTTTATTTACATAAATCATCGCCAGGGGCGTGTTTATTGTGATAAAGCCGCATAGCCAGTACTTGTGTTGTGTGGGAACGAAAAAATGAGAGCCCAGACGACATGGCGAAGCTATGCATTTTTTGAGGATGTTGAATAATCTTTCAAAATTTTAATCATAAGATTGAAGAGAACCATTTCAGTATTCTTTGATTATACTGAAAACATTATTGAGAATAGAGAGATTTTTACAACGGAGGCATTCATAAAATCAGGAGGAATTACCAAATGGTTTACTTAAAAATTAAAAGATTAATCGATACCATACTTTCATTTTTAGGACTTATTATATTATCTCCTGTTTTTCTAGTACTTATAATAGCAATCAAGCTTGACTCCTCTGGCCCGGTTCTCTTTAAACAGAAGAGAGTGGGGATCCATAAGAGTCATTTTAATATACTGAAGTTTAGGACCATGAGAATCGATACGCCGAAGGACATTCCTACGCACCTTTTAGAGAATCCTGATCAGTGGATCACTAAAGTTGGAAAGTTCCTACGCAGAACATCTCTAGACGAGCTGCCACAGATCATCAATATCTTTAAAGGTGAGATGAGCATCATCGGTCCTAGACCTGCTCTTTGGAATCAGTATGATCTTATTGAAGAGAGAGACAAATACGGTGCAAATGACGTACCGGTTGGACTTGCAGGGTGGGCGCAGATTAATGGTAGAGATGAACTTGAGATTGATGTGAAGGCAAGACTTGATGGTGAATACGCTGAGAAGATTGGGTTCTTGATGGATGTTAGGTGCTTCTTTGGGACGATATTTAGTGTTCTTAGAAGTGATGGAGTTGTTGAAGGCGGGACAGGAACGAAAAAAGCTGATAAAGAATCGGTGAAACAATAATGATTAGATGAGGTGCTTTGAATGGACAATAAGTTAATACTTTTCATGAATACAATAAAGTATCTCAAACTTTCTCAAGGCCTATATAGAGTGACGAATAGATTGAACAGAGAACTTTACAAACGTAAGATTTTAAGAATCAACACACCAAGCGAAATCAAAGCAACAGAGAATACTAATTTTTTAATTCCAAGTTTGGACTTTAATAATGAGTATTTAAGTAGATTTGACACGGATAGAATCTTGAATAATGAATTTAACTTCATAAATATCAACCACAAAGTTTCACTAGATACCGCATGGAATGATAAGTCTCTTCAGCATTTATGGAGATACAATCTTCATTATTTTGAGTATTTGTACAAACTAGGATTTCAATATCTTAATGAAGATAAGAACCCTAAGTATTATGAAAAATATAAAGAACTAGTAGTTAATTGGATTGACAATAATCTGTGTCCCTATGGAGATGGTTGGCATCCATATACGATTTCATTAAGAATCACTAATTGGATTTCAACATATGGAATCTTCATAGACGAAATAAAAAATGATATTAGTTTTAGAAATCAGATGGTTGGATCTCTTTATATTCAATATAGTTATTTGCAGAAGCATCTTGAGAAAGATGTTTTAGGCAATCATTATTTTGAAAATATTAAAGCCTTAATAATAGGTAGTATTTTTTTTGAAGAAGAACATGTTAAATCTAAATTTATAAAAGAACTCTTGAAACAATTGAAAGAACAGATATTAGTAGACGGAATGCATTTTGAATTAACTCCTATGTATCACAGAATCATTCTAGAAGGTTTGATTAAGATAATTGTGTGGTTAAAGAATGAATCTGTATATGCAAAATTAAGTCAGTACATTAACAAAATGATAGATGTGATGTATAGCTTTGAAGAAGGATTCGGCAAAACGCCTGCATTTAATGATAGTACAGATGGGATTAGTAAAAGTTACGATTGCTTATTAGAAACTTGTAAACAAGAGTTTGACCTAACCCCTAAGTTTATAGATTCATTTAATGAGAGTGGATATTACATTCTTAGAAATGATCAATATAAATTGATATTTGATTGTGGTGAAATATGCCCTTCATATTTGCCAGCTCATGGACATTGTGATGCTTTAAGTTATGAACTATCAATAGAAGGGATACCAATCCTAGTTAATTCAGGGACATATCAATATAAAGGCGGGGAGTGGAGAAACTACTTTAGAAAAACTAAAACCCATAACACAGTTATGATTGGAGATAGAGAGCAGTCACAATTTTGGGGGAGTTTTAGAGTTGCAAATAGGATTAGCGATGTAAAAAGAAGTCGCTTTAATTATAAAGGGCTAAATTTTATCAGTGGTGCATATAAGACATACTTTGGAGCAAAACACACTAGGTTTATTGGTGAGATAGATGAGAATGTCCTATTGGTATTGGACAAAGTAGAATCAAATTCTAGTGAAGAAGTTAGAAGTTATGTTCACCTAAATCCTGATGTGAAAGTATCTCTTAGCGAAACTATTAAAATTAAGAGCGATAACATGTCTGTAGATATCATCCCTGTCTCTGTGAAAGATGCATCTATATCAAAAGGGTGGTATTCGAGAGCTTTTAATTTGAAAGAAGAGAATAAGCACATTGTTTTCTCTAAGAGTGATGATGTAGATTTCTTTGGGTACTTAGTTTGCCTCAATGATACTAAGTGTAATGTGAAAATATCTAATGAAGTTCTAAAGATCGTAACTGATAAAGAATTCATTATAAATCTTAACAAGTTGGGAGAACGAACATGAAGATAGTAGTGATATGCCATTATTTCCCACCGGAAATTGGAGCACCATCTGCTCGATTATATGAGATGTCAAAACGGTGGGTTGAATTAGGATATGAAGTTCATGTTGTAACATGCTTTCCTAATCATCCGAATGGGATTATACCAGATGAATATAAAGGTATGAAATATAAGTTTGAAAATATGGACGGGATTCATGTACATAGAAATTATATATATGCTACACCAAATAAAGGGTTTATTAAAAAGACATTAGGACACATCTCATTTATGTTTTCTTCTGTGATTTATTCCATAAAAAAAATTGACAAACCAGATGTAATCATAACAAGTTCACCAACTTTCTTTTCAATTTTTTCAGGCTATTGGTACAGCCTAAGGAAAAAAGCAGATTTTATCCTTGAGATTAGAGACTTATGGCCAGCAGCTATGATTGAGTTGGGTGTAATTAAGGAAGGTTTTATAACAAGAATACTTGAGAAAATGGAATTGTTCTTTTATAGAAAATGCAAAAAATTAATTATGGTTACTCAATCTTTTAAAGAGAATGTAGTTAGCCGTGGTATCAATGGAGACAAGGTACATGTCATTACGAATGGTGTCAACCAGGAGCTTTTCTATCCAAAAGAAAAAAATCAAGAATTAATTGACAAATATAATCTTCAAGATAAGTTTGTGATTTCTTATGTTGGAGCGCATGGTATATCACAAAACTTAAACACAATATTAGAAGTCGCAAAAAAACTTAGAACATATAAAAATATTGAATTTGTGTTTGTTGGTGAGGGCTCTGAAAAAGACAAACTTAAACAGATTGTCAGAGATGAAGGACTGATTAGCGTACAGTTTATTGATGCACAACCGAAGGAGATAATACCTGAATTTTACAACTCATCAGATTTATGTCTTATACCATTAAAGAATATTGAATTATTCAAGACATTTATTCCTTCAAAAATGTTTGAAATCATGGCTTGCGGAGTACCTATTATAGCAAGCTTAGAAGGTGAAGCAGCACAAATACTTGAGGATTCAAAAGCTGCACTAGTTGTACAACCAGATAATCCTGATGAAATAGCTGTAGCAATTGAAGAACTAATAAATGATAAAGAAAAATATAATCAAATGAAAGTTAACGGACCTGGATTTGTTGAGAAAAACTATTCAAGGAATAAGCTTGCTGAAAGGTACTTAGAGCTTATAAATAATGCGTAAAGGATGGGAAGATGATCTTATTAACTGGAGCCACAGGTTTTCTTGGTGGATATGTACTAGAAGAGTTGGTAAAGCGAGGACATGAGGTTACTTGTTTTATTAGAGACACTAGTAATCTAGAGAAAATTAAACAACTTAATGTTCCTTACATATTTGGTGAACTAGATGATTTTCAATCAATTTGTAAAGCGTTAAAAGATAAAGAGGCTTTGATAAATATTGCATCTCTTGGATTTGGACATGCTCCTAATATTGTTAATGCTTGTCAAAAAATGAATATCAAGAGAGCTATTTTTATCAGCACTACAGGGATTTTTACAAAATTGAATCCAGATAGCAAAGGCATACGAATTGAAGCAGAGCGTTTAATTAAAGAAAGCGATCTGGATTACACAATAATTAGACCTACTATGATTTACGGAACTCCGAAAGATAGAAATATGTGGAGGCTAGTTAAATATCTTAAGAGGCTGCCCGTGTTGCCAATACTAGGGAATGGAACATATTTGCAGCAGCCTGTTTATGTCAACGATCTAGCTTGGGCTGTTGTAAGTGCATATGAAACTGACACAAGCATAAAGAAGGCTTATGACATATCAGGTGCAAAGGCGTTTACGTATAATGAAGTTGTTGATATAACAGCAAACGCTATAGGTAAAAAGGTTTTAAAGATTCATATACCCATGAAACTTAGTTATAATTTACTGAAGTTTTATGAAAAAACTACAAGCAAACCAATTCTAAAAGCTGAACAGGTACTAAGGCTTAATGAAAACAAAGACTTTTCTCATGATGAAGCACGCAAGGATTTTGGATACAGCCCTTTGAGTTTTGAAGAGGGTATAAAACATGAAGTAGAGTATCTAGATTTAAGAAAGAAGGCAAATGTATGATTAACGTAATAGGACAAGGAAATATAGGCTTACCAACAGCATTAATGTTTGCAAAAAGCGGTGTAAAAGTAGTAGGTACAGATTACAATGAAAAATTAATTCAATCTTTACAAAATGGTAAACTTACTTTTGAAGAAAAAGGATTGGACAGTTTGTTTAAAGAAGCTCTTTCAAATGGGATCGAGTTCTCTACTGTATATCAAAAAACAGATACTTATATTATTTCAGTTCCAACCCCTTATATTAAAGAAAGTAAAAAACTTGATCCTACTTATGTAATTTCAGCAGCACATAGTGTCTTAGAAGTGTGTGAAAAGGGTGCTATATTAATTATTGAATCTACAGTATCACCTGGCACATTAGATAAGTATGTTCGCCCTGAAATAGAGAAAAAGGGTTATGTACTAGGGGAAGATGTACATCTTGTACATGCTCCGGAAAGAGTTATACCTGGAAATATGATTTATGAGTTAGAACATAATTCAAGAACTATAGGTGCCGATCAAATTGAAATCGGTGAGAGAGTAAAAGAGCTGTATTCAAGTTTCTGTAAGGCTGAAATTGTTGTAACAGATATTAGATCTGCTGAAATGTCAAAAGTTGTTGAAAATACATATAGAGATATTAATATCGCCTTTGCTAATGAGTTAGCTAAGATCTGTAGAACTGACAATATGAATGTTTATGAAATCATAGGAATTGCTAATATGCATCCACGTGTTAATGTACTTCAACCAGGTCCAGGGGTTGGTGGACATTGTATTTCAGTAGACCCATGGTTTTTGGTTGGAGATTATCCAGATTTAACAAATTTAATTTTAACAGCGAGAAAGATTAATAATTCCATGCCTACTCACGTATTAAAAAGAATCCGAGATATCATGAGAGAACATGACATTAAAGATATTTCTAAAGTTGGTTTATATGGACTGACTTATAAAGAAAATGTAGACGATACAAGAGAAAGTCCGACTCTTCAATTGTTGGAAAGAATGGACGAGCACTTAGCTTTTGGGGTAAAAGTATTTGATCCATTTGTTAAGAAAAAAATTGTAGATCATCAATTCAAAAACTTTGAAGACTTTATTAATGAAATCGAAATCCTTGTTATTATGGTAGGACATAACCATATAAAAAATAACATGGAACTTATTAAGAATAAATTAGTACTTGATACTAGAAATATTTGTACTTTCGAAGGTGCATATAAACTATAGAAAAAGTAGGGTGATATCAATGAAGAAAATAGTTATGGTTGTATTCGGGACAAGACCTGAGGCTATAAAAATGTGCCCTTTAGTAAAAGAGCTGAAGACTAGAGAGAGCTTGAATACAGTGGTTTGTGTGACGGGACAACATAGGCAAATGCTAAATCAAGTTCTAGATGCCTTCCATATCGTTCCGGATTACAATCTTTCAATTATGAAGGATAAGCAAACTTTATTTGAGAGTGTGTAAAATAAATTGTGCTTTTAACCTTTCCTAATATACAATCAAGAGGAAAGGAAGGGAAAGCAAATGAAGATGTTCGATAGAAAGCAGATCAGGGAGTTCATAAAAGAGAACAACTTAAAAACCGCAGAGGATGTACAAAACGCCCTCAAGGACATGTTCTCAGAGACCCTGCAGGAGATGCTGGAAGCTGAACTGGATGACAGCCTGGGCTATGCCAAGAATGATAAAAAGAACAAGGATACCCAAAACCGTAGGAACGGGCATACAAAGAAGACAGTACGCAGCGAATATGGTGAAGTAGACCTGGAAGTACCCAGAGACCGTGACAACGAGTTTGAGCCTGCCATTGTAAAGAAGCATCAAAAGAACGTAACCGGCATAGAAGACCAGATTCTAGCCCTTTATTCCAAAGGAGTAAGTACAAGGGATATCCAGGATCATCTGAAACACTTATACGGTATAGAAGTATCACCTACCCTCATATCTAACATAACAGGCAAAATAATGCCCTTAATAAAAGAATGGCAGTCGAGACCATTGCAGCAGATATACGCAGTACTTTTCTTGGATGCTATGCACTTTAAAGTAAAGCAAGACGGCCAGATTGTCAATAAGGCCTCCTATATGGCAATAGGTATAGACCTTGACGGACATAAGGACGTACTGGGCATGTGGATAGGAGAACACGAATCCTCCAAGTTCTGGCTAAACGTACTAAATGAGCTAAGAAACCGTGGTGTTCAGGATATACTCATAGTATGTGTAGACAACCTGAAAGGCTTTAGTGAAGCCATCCATGCATGCTTTCCGGAAACGGAAGTACAAAAGTGCGTAGTACACCAGATACGAAACTCTATACGCTATGTATCATATAAAGACGTAAGGAAAGTAACATCCGACCTAAAACCCATATATACAGCCCCTTCCGAGGAAGCAGGCCTTGAGGAACTAAGCAAGTTTGGCGCAAAGTGGGCTGACAAGTACCCCTTAATAGTAAGGTCATGGGAGAGCAACTGGGCGGAGATATCAACATTTTTTAAGTACCCGCCTGAAATACGTAAGATAATATATACCACAAACATGATAGAGAGCTACCACCGTCAGTTAAGGAAGGTGGCCAAGGGTAAGAGTATATTCCCCAATGACGATGCACTGCAAAAGATGCTTTACCTGGCTACCCAGGACGTTATGCGTAAATGGACCGGCAGGATACAGAACTGGAGCCAGATACTATTGCAGCTGTCAATATATTTTCCGGATAAGGTTAAGGCTTACCTGCCTTAAAACCAGGTGGTTAAGGGTAAAAGCACAAAATTCTTGCCACTACCTTATTTGATGTTACTATCAATATATTAGAAAAGATGAAAGTGGTCCTAGAGGAAGTAAAACCAGATGTAATCTTGGTTCATGGAGACACATCTACAACATTTGTAATATCATTGGCATGTTTTTATATGCAAATTCCAGTAGGACACATTGAAGCAGGAATTAGGACTTATAATATATATTCTCCATATCCTGAAAAATTTAATCGTCAGGCAGTTGGTATTGTAGCAAAATACAATTTTGCACCTACTGAAATGTCAAAAGATAACCTAATTAAAGAAGGAAAAGATCCAGATTCTATATATGTAACTGGTAACACAGCTATCGATGCTCTCAAAACAACAGTTAGCGATGATTATACTCATAAACAGCTAGATTGGGCTTCAGATAGTAGGCTGGTTATGATAACTGCTCATAGAAGAGAAAATCTTGGTGAACCAATGAGGCATATGTTTAATGCAATCAAGAGAATTATTGATGAGTATCCTGATAAAAAAGCAATTTATCCCATTCATATGAATCCAGTTGTTAGAGAAACAGCTAATGAAATTCTTGGTGATTGTGATAGGATAAAAATTATCGGACCTCTAGAGGTATTAGACTTTCATAACTTCCTTTCGAGATCGTATTTAATATTAACAGATAGCGGTGGAATACAAGAAGAAGCGCCTAGTTTAGTAAAGCCTGTTCTTGTAATGCGTGATACAACTGAAAAACCTGAAGGTATTGCTGCGGGAACATTAAAGCTGGTAGGGACAGATGAAGGAGTTATTTATAGCACATTTAAGAAGCTTCTTGAAGATGAAGATGAATACGACAAAATGAGTAAAGCAAGCAATCCATATGGATATGCTAGCAAGAGAATTGTAGATGTTTTGGAATAGTATGAGAAAAGCTGCATTATTTAATTTTATACAATTGCTTTAAGTAAAGACGATACCAGTTATGAAATGACACTTTTAGATATACAATTCAGAGAGTGTAAAGATGGTATGATGGATCTATTAGTAAGGTTTACAAGATAAGTTTGTTCCAATTTGCAAGGAGGGTAATAATGAAAACAGTATCTTTAATTTATACCTATGGATTAAAAAATAGTGGTGATATGGCAATTAATTTAGGAGCTTTTGATCTACTACTTGATTTAGACTGCGAGATTAAAGCTTTTTCTAAATCTGATGAAAGCGATAAAGAATTTAAAATAACTCAGACATATATAAATGAATATTATCCTCAAATTAAACTTTATGGTGGACCTTTTAAGTTGAATAGAGATGATAGTAAGATAACAACAATAATAAATCACATTAATGGCTATTTAAAAACAATAGGGGTAAATGAAGACATTAAATTTATAGAAAGGCTAACATCGTCGCAATTAGTTGTTTTCAATGGAGGCAATCTGTTTAGATCAGAATCTATAACAGACTATGCTCGGCTTAAGGCATTAATGTATCCTTTAAAGAAAGCTCAAGAAAAGAAGATACCTTACATAATACTCCCACATTCAGCTTCTACAATTAATAAGAGAGGGAGTAGATTACTAGATAATAATCTAGTAAATGCAAAGCGTTTTTTTACAAGAGAAGATATGAGTTATGATTATTTAGGGCGAAAATTTACTAACTTACAAATGGAAAAATCTATAGACTTAGCTTTTTTCATTAAAAACAATGACTTAGCAAAGAAAAAATTTAACGATAAATATCAGAGTATATTTAATACCAATTCTAATAAGATAGCAATAACATTGCGAACACAAGTTGTAGGAGACTTAGGCGAACTTAATACTAGCACAAAAAATAAAATATTAGATGCCATTAGGAATACTATAAAACATTATATAAACATGGATGATTATCAAATAATGCTAATTGTGCAAACAAGAAAGGATAGAGAGGTAACCGAGCAAATTTATAATGAATATAAGAGTACTGATAAGATTGCTATCATTGAAGAATACGACACGCTTGTTCTAAAGGAAATATACAGAAACTGCAAGTTGTTAATTGGAATGAGGCTTCATTCTATTATCCTTGCATTATCAGCTAATACACCGGCTATAGGTTACTTTGAAAAAACATGGGGTTTTAAGAATCCAGGTCTAATGCAAAAATTCGACCTTCCCTATAAATTAGTAGAAGATGAAGTTGACAACTTAATTCCAGAGAGTAGCTTAGTTATAGAGGAAACATCTAAATATAAGTCTAGGATTAAGGATATTATAGAAAAAGAAAAATCTATGATTAAAACAAGTCTAGAACATATAATGAAAGCTAATGATGGAAGTAACAACATTAACAATTTAAAAAGAGAGGTATAGAGATGAAGGTATTAGTTTTAGCATCAATATATCCTAAGAATGATGGTATTGTAAGACCAATGTATATTCATATGAGAAATAAATATTACAAAGGTCATGGAATTGACGTTACTGTTCTAAACTTTGGGACAAAAGAAGATTATAGTTTTGAAGGAATAAATGTTATTACATTAGCAACATATAAAAGAGATATAAATAAATATTCTTTTGTGTTGTTAGTGAGTCACGCCGCAAATATTAGAAACCATTATAGGTTTATTAAGAAGTATGAATACCTATTTCAGAAGTTAGCTTTTGTTTTTCATGGTCATGAGGTTCTAAGGGCGTCTACTGTTTATCCTAAACCTTTTGATTGGAAGAAAAAAAGTTTACCTCATCTGATTATTATGCAGGACATTTATGATCTATTTAAGTTGGGTGTATGGAGAAAATATTTCCCTAAAATATCTTTTAAAACACATTTTATTTTTGTAAGTAAATGGATGTACAACGAGTTTATAAAGAATACTAAAATTAATCCAGAAGTCCTAGAAGGTAGATATTCAATTATCTACAATAGTGTAGGCGAAAAATTTGAAAAGAATAATTACATTCCATCAAAGAATTTAAAGTCAGACTTTATAACAGTAAGAAGAAACATTGATGGAGAAAAGTATTCAATAGATTTAGTTAATGAGTTGGCTAGGCATAATCCTAATTTAACCTTCCGTGTTATCGGAAAAGGAGAAATATTTCAGTATATAAAGAAGGCTGATAATTTGATATGGGAAAATAGGAACCTAAATCATGAAGAGATGCTAGCTGAGTTAAATACGGCTAGATGTGCATTGATGCCTACACGTACTGACGCTCAAGGGTTACTTATGTGTGAGATGGCTACTTATGGGATACCAGTAATCACATCTGACATTCCGGTTTGTCATGAAGTATTTGATGATTTTAGTAATGTTGAGCTTATAAGCAATGATAAAATAGATATAGACCTGAAACCAATGCTAGAGAAGTTAATTAGCGGGGTTCCTTATAAAAAACATTTAAAATATACAGCAATTAATACTAGTGGTATGGAAGCTAGATTGATAAAAGATATGATCACTTCAGGGGTGAGGTAGATGGTTGTTTTCTTAGCATTACTACAATTAGCATTAGTTGGAGTTATTTGTATTATTGAACTTAGAAGAAAATCTCCAGTGGTTTTCTTGTGGGGAACTTTAGCCATAATGTTTGGAGTAATGAACCTATTATCAAGTATTTCTAGTAATAGTAGCTACTCGAAATCTGCAATAATTGAATCATCAGCGTTTACAATCTTTTTTAGTTTAATATATTTAATCTCAAGATTTATTTTAAACAGTATTAATAGTTATAATTTTAAAAAATTTGATTATGAGAATATAAAAAATAAACTTCTAAATTCTAGAACTACAATTTTAACAATAATAGTCCTTTTAGTAATTGGTAGATCAATTTATGTAACAGCAAAATATTCTGGCGGATTACTTTCAACATCTTGGAGTTTAAATAGAGCTTATTCTACTAGTCTCAACTATCTTTCAATTGATAAAATATCAAAAGTTATATTCTTTTCATTATCAGGGTTAGCAGTAATAACGTTTATAAAGAAGCAGTATAAAACAACTGTTTTATTAATTCTTTCAATGTTATTTTCAGTTATTGTATCTAGAAATCGAATTGAAATACTTCCAATTGCAGTTTCGATAATAATGTTAATCATATTCAGTAAAAAAAGAATCAAATTATCAACTATAATGCTGGTTGTGTTTATAGGAATTTTAGTTATATATAGTATATATGGTATTAGAATATTTAGGCATGCAGGTACTATGGATAATTTTTTTTCTATGTATACTTTATCAACATTCAATGATAAAGTATTTGAACACATTAATACAGATAACGGAGATTTAGGATTGCGAAAATATTTTTATTATTTTATATTAAATGATAATCAATTTCCTGGTTTTGGGCAAGGAAGCACATATATAAGAATGATGCTAGTTTATATACCAACAAGATTTGCATTTGGATTAAAGCCAGCTGACTTTGCTGTGACTATGGGAGCTGCAGTTGGTGCATCTATAGGTGGAAGTATACATCCTACACTTTTTGGCGATTGCTATGCAAATATTGGATGGTATGGAATTTTATTAGGGATGTTTTGGGCAATATTTGCCTATATAGGTGATGCTATTATTGTAACAAGAAAAAAAATGAATGATTCAATTCTAATATATGCCATTTATGCTGTTAGCTATGTAATTATAGGGAGAGGATCTGTATATAATGGGTTTATCTATATAGCATATGGGGTTCCAATCATTATTCTTATACGATTTTTATGTAACTCTACTCCGAAAATTGTATTATCTAAGCAATTAAATTATTAAGAAAGAGAGTTAATATATGCTATATTTTACTAAAACTAAATATGATTGTACGGGATGTGGAGCATGTAGTGCTGTGTGTCCAGTTAATTGTATAACTTTTGTTAGAGATGGTGAAGGATTTGATTATCCTATAGCGGATTCTCGCTGCATTAATTGTGGTAATTGTGAAAGAGTATGTCCCATCATGAATAATGAAGATTTATTTTATACCGAAAATGTTCAGAAAAGTTTTGCCGGACGTCATCAGGAAGATGCAATATGGGAGAAAAGTGCATCAGGAGGAGCCTTCACAGCTATTTGTAATGCATACTGCAATTCGGGTGATGTAATATACGGAGCGAAATTTGATGGTACAGAAGTTATTCATGATTATATAAAATCGGTAGAAAATATAGGACCATTTAGAAAATCTAAATATGTTCAAAGTAATATGCAAAATAGTTATAAAGAAATAAAAAATCAATTACTACAAGGGCATAAGATACTATTTTCAGGTACGCCATGTCAAATAGCTGGAATAAGAAATTATCTAGGAAAAACATATGCCAATTTACTTTGCGTAGATTTAGTTTGTCATGGTGTAGCTAGTCCTGGTGTTTTTGAAAGGTATATTAGTTATATTGAAGACAAATATAAGGAGAAAGTCAAATCCTACACTTTTCGTGGAAAAAAAGCAAAGCTGGGAAAATTACTGCAGCATGTTATCACCATAGAGTTTCAAAGTGGCAAAAAAGTTCAATTTGAGAATGATTTGTTTAATACTGCATTTATTCAAACACTTTTAATAAGACCATCTTGTAGTAAATGTAGATATGCAAAATTACAAAGAGTAGGCGACTTGACAATTGCAGATTTCAAGAATAAACATGAGTTGTTGCCAGATGCTAAAGGACTTGATAATTTTTCTACTATTATTGTAAATACAGACAAGGGACAACAAGTACTTGAAAAACTAAAATCTATGATGAAACTATATAGTGTTGATATTATCGATATACAAAAGACAAATCCACCCATTAGGAATGCTTCAGTAATGAATAAAAGTCGAGAAGAATTCTTTCGTGATTTAAATAATTTAGATCCTATAGACAGAATTTTGAAAAAGTATATTTCCAAACCCAAGTTAATTCAAAAATTATGGCTTGGTTTGCCAGATAGGGTCAGAGGAACAATTAAGAGGAGGATGAAATGAAAAAAATTGGAATAGTAACGTGGCATTATAATCCTAATTATGGTGGGTTGTTACAAGCATATGCCTTGCAAGAAACAATTAAAAAAATAGGATATAAGCCAGAATTTATTAATTATAGGCATGACTTAAATACTTTTAAGAAAAGACTGATTAGACGAATCAAAGACATTTATATGATGTTGTTTAGGCATGAAATCTATAGTGGAAGAAGAAAGAAATTGAAATTTGTAAAGAATAATTTGAGCGTGAGTCCCCCTTGTTATTCATACGATAATCTTAAAGAGAATGCTAATAAAATATATAATGCAGGTGTTTGTGGAAGTGATCAAATTTGGAGTAATAATAATGGTGTTAACACATTTTACTACTTAGAATTTTTAAATCAAGAAAAACGAATATCTTATGCACCGAGTATAGGCTATAATTTTATTCCAGATAGTATTCAAGGACAATTCAAAGAATACGTTCAAAGCATAAAGCACTTATCTATTAGAGAAGAAAAAGGTGCAGAAATCATTAAGTCGATTACAGGAAGAGATGCAAAAGTAGTATTAGATCCATCGTTATTGCTGACTAAGACTGAATGGTTAAAAGTGATTAAGGGTAAGGAACGTGTATCACCAACTGAGAAGTATATTCTACTTTATATTTTAGGAGATAATGAAGAGCAAGTTAAATACGCAAAGCAGCTTTCTAGAAGTACTGGTTATAAGTTGATTGCACTTGAAACAAAATACGGTAAAATTAAAGATCTAGAGGTAATAAATGGGGACCCTTTTGATTTTGTAGAATTGGTGAATAATGCAAGTTATGTACTGACTGATTCATTTCATGGTGTAGCATTCAGTATTAATTTTGAAAAACAGTTTGCTGTCTTTAAGAGATTTAAAGATGATGAGAAAAAAAGCCAAAATTCTAGAATCTATAATATCTTAAACAAAACAAAACTAATTGATAGACTTATAACTGCTGATAGATTAGTATCATTCATAGAACAGAATTCAATAGATTACAAGGATATAAGGCCATTATTAGAAGCTGAAAGACAGTATTCATTAGACTTCTTAACAGAATCAATAAAAGATATCGTAGGTCAGATTTAGTTAATATAAATAATAATAGAGGGAATGCTATGATATGAAAGGAAAAATAACAAATAAACAAATCTTTGCATCCTTGTTTTGGAAGGTTATGGAACGAGGGGGTGTTCAGGGAGTAGGTTTTATTGTTTCAATCGTATTGGCAAGAATACTTACCCCTGAAGAATTTGGATTGATTGCCTTAGTTACTATTTTTTTAACATTGGCAAATGTATTTGTTCAAAGTGGATTTAATACAGCTTTAATACAAAAAAAGAATGCAGATAGTCTGGATTTTTCAACAGTTTTCTATTTTAGTGCTGCAATTGCTGGGATATTATACGCTATAATATTAATTTTTTCTCCATTGATTGCAGGTTTTTATGATGAACCTTTATTAGGACCAGTATTAAAAGTCTTGTCGATAATACTATTTTTTGGAGCAGTAAACTCAGTACAAATTGCTGTTATTTCGCGCAATATGGAATTTAAAAAATTATTCTATAGTAGCTTAGGTTCTGTAATATTTTCAGGATTTGTTGGTATAGCTATGGCATATAATGGATTTGGAGTATGGGCATTAGTTGGACAGCAGATTTCTAATCAATTACTTACTACTTTAATTATGTGGTTCACGATAAAATGGAGACCAAAATTACAATTTTCTATCGAGAGATTTAAATCGTTGTTCTCATATGGGAACAAAATCTTGGTGGCTTCTCTGATAGACACGTTCTATTTAAATTTAAGGGGTCTTACAATTGGGAAGTTATTTAACGCAGAAATGGTTGGGTATTACAATAGAGGAAAGCAATTTCCAACAGTAATAGTTAGCAATATTGATGGTTCAATACAATCTGTTATGTTGCCAACTTATTCAGCACATCAAGATAATAGAAAGCGTGTAAAAGATATGGTTAGGCGCTCTATAGTTACTAGCTCGTTTTTGATATTCCCATTAATGGCTGGTTTATTTATTATTTCAGAACCTCTTGTAAAAGTTGTATTAACTGACAAATGGCTTCCAAGCGTTCCTTTTTTACAAATCTATTGTTTAGTTTATGCAATTAGGCCGCTTCAAACAGCAAACATTCAAGCTCTAAAAGGTCTGGGTTTTAGTGGTACTTTTTTAAGACTTGAAATAGTTAATAAAGGTTTAGGTGTTTTAATACTAATTATTAGTGTACCATTTGGAGTTTTAGCAATAGCATGGGGTGTGCTAATATCAAGCCTCATATCTATGGCATTATTTGCTTATCCTAATATTAAGTTGTTAGGTTATACACTGAAGGAGCAGATAATAGATGTAGGACCTGCTTTTTTAATATCATTAATTATGACAATAGGCATTTCTTCTATTTATTTACTGAATTTTGAGCCTATAACTTTAATGATGGTCCAAATTATTTTAGGTATACTTGTTTACTTTTCTTTAGCTAGAGTGTTTAAACTAGAAGCATTTAATTACTTAATCAGAATGCTTAAGAGTTTTAAGATGAAAGATGGTGCTAATAATTAAACCACATTATATTTCTTTCTTTAAGACTATTAACTATAATGCTCCCAAGAGTGTTACTGCTACCTCTAGTTGTCCAGCGCTAGACGGCCTAATCTGTCCATAAACTGTCAGAAATTTTGACCAAAAGATTAAAAGCGGGTTTTTCGCTTTCTGGACATTACCGGTAATAGGGACCAGGGCCGGCTTTCTTCCCCCCGGGAGACGGAGGGAATCTTACCGTACAATGTCCCTTTCCTGGGCGCTCGAGTTGCTCCCCAGCATTGCTCTATCCTCCCGGAAAGGAGAAAACCGGCCCGGAGTAAACTATGCCATCTCAGCATCAATGACCCTTTTTACCATATGGTCATCAATGATGGGCTTTTGGCTTTGAGCCCCGTAGATTAAACACTGGGTTGCCACTTTGTTAATGAGTCGGGCTATACCGCCGGAGTAGGCATAAAGAGCATCAATAGCCCCTTCAGAAAAGATGTCCCGGTCAGTACCTGCCGCAGCAAGATGCCTTTTTAGGTAGCTCTCCGTCTGTGCCCTATCAAAAGGGGACAGGCGGCAGACTAAGTCGATACGTTGCCGAATAGCAGCAAAGCTCTGGAGCTTTAACCGGTCCCACAACTCCGATTGACCGGAGAGGATAAGCGCCATGGGGCTCATAGAGTCCATGCGGAAATTGAGTAAAAAGCGAACCTCCTCCAGCATCTCCCGGTCCAGTAAGTGAGCTTCATCGAGCATGACTAACGGCTTAACATTATGAATGCCCAGCATCAGTTCAATCTCCCGGTGTAGCTGCCGTTTGGCATCACCCCGATAAAACTTGGCCTCACAGCCGATTTGTTCCAAGAGGCCCTTGTAGAAGTGGCGGGGTGTGAGTTTTGAATCCGACAAGTAAAACACCCGGTACTCATTGGCGGGCAATTGATCTTTAAACCATCGCAGGGTGGTGGTTTTCCCCGTCCCCGCTTCACCGGTAAAGATGGCAAAGAGCTGGCGCTTGGCGGCATAGGTGAGCCGGCCGGCGATCTCTTTTAGCACCGGTGGGGTGTAGAGGTCTTGTGAGGCAATGGTCCGGGCAAAGGGTGTCTCTTTACAGCCATAATAGCCTTCAAACATCCGGTTCACCCGCCTCTTTGTAGCTAATGAGCATAGGCTTGTCCCGGTTCTCGTGCTTTTTCAGGGCTGCTTTAAGCAACCGGGATTCGGTGGCTGGTTCTTTAGTCAGATGTTCCGGCAGGGTGGGTTTTAGTCCCACCCACTGGCCAATCACTCGCTCTTTGGCCTGAACCGGCGGCAGGTTCCCTCCCTGAACGGTTATCACGGAAATATCTGTGGGGTCGTAGATAACAGTCACTTTCATGCCCAAGAACTGAAGTCCAACTTCATAGGGTTTGCCGTAAAAACTTATGCAGCCGGTTTTATCGACTTTCCGTTCCTCTCTATGCAGGAACGACTCATGGATCTCCTTAGGGTCAGCATACCGGATGGGACGTTTATCGGACTGAAAGGCCTGGACAGGGCTCTGGTTATCCTTAAGAGCGCTGTGGGGCCTGTGCTGATAGCATTCCTGCAGCCATACTTGATACAGGCGATTGAGTTCATCTAAGGTGGTGACGTTTTCCAGCTTGACTTCCGAAAGAAAACTATCCACCCGTTGGTGAAAGATCTCTGATTTTCCCTTGGACTCGGGCGAATAAGGGCGTGCGTACATAAGCTTGATGCCTAAAAGTCCTGTGGTGTCCTGCATCCATTTGTTTCGGTACTCTGATCCGTTGTCAAAGTATACGGAATCAGGCAGGCCGTGCTTGACTAGGGCCTGGCGAAAGCTATCGATAACAATGGCTTTTTCCAGAGACGCATAAAACTCACTGTGGAGGATAAACCGGGTACAGTCGTCAATCCAGGTCACCAGGTAAACCTGTTTTGGTTTTGAACTTGGACCAATTGGCAAATAAATGGCGTATTTTACATCTGACATCCATAAACAATTTCGGTGTGGTTTGACAAATCGTCGGGTAGCGGTACCGGTTTGATTGTACTGTTTCATCTGTCGGCTGCTGTATCCCCGTTCAGACAGTTTTTCCTGCAGGGTGCTGCGTTTAATCTGACCGGGTTGGGCTTTTCCTTCCCATTCCAGAATCTGAATCAACTGGGCCACGCTGCGGCCAGGCACCTGCCGCCTTAGCAGGATGGCTTCCTGGAGGATTTCCTCTGGAATTGCGTCGCTTTGCCGGGCGGTTCTGGCAGCTGGACTTAAACCAGCGAATCCGTTTTCCTGGTAGCGGCCTAGGTACCGCCTAATGGTGCGTTCGGATAGACCTGTTTCCTGGCTGATTTGGTCTTATATCCGTTGGAAAGAGGCCTTGTCCAGGTCTGGGGATAAAAGGGGTGCAATGATTTTCATGCGCTCTTCTGCCGTAGCTTTAATGTGTTTGGTCATGGGCATATCTCCTCTCTGGGGAATATATCATGACCATACACTATGATTTAGCGGCATGAAATGCCGAACGGGTCTGTACCCAAAAATGACTTTTTACAACTGTCTGGACAACACGGCCCAGCCATCCGGCAGCGTTGCCTACGATTTGCCGGATCCGTTGGAGAGCGTCCCCGGTTAATGGAGCCTTATCAGTTTTTTCGCTGCTTTTGATTACTGTTGATGCCAGGGCGCCCAGCAGATGGCACTTAAGTCCGTCAAACCAGAACCGCCACCGTTTCAGGGTGGACCCATCAGCTGGGGTGTCCAGCGGTTCTCTTTCTTCCAGCACGGCTTCGATGCTTTTAGCCTCATGTCGTTTGTAGGGGATTATTTCGATGGGAAGTTCATGGTGCATGATTTCGCAACGTTTGCATCGGAGGCGCCTGATGCGCAGGGTGATCTTGTTGCCGCATGATCTAATCAGTATGCGGTTTCGGCTGCCAACGACTGTTCGTTCCTTGGACTGACAGCAGGGACAGAAAAACGGCTCCAAACTCCTAACAAAAAACACCTGTTTCAGGGTTTTCATCCAGCTCATATTCTGATAGAATAACCATAGAGTTGTGATGGACGTCCCTGAGACTGCTGTAGTGAGCTGTCTACCTAACAGGGGCGTCTTTCCTTTCTTAAGAATGTACTATGGTCATTATATCTGGCAATTCTTGGACTGGCAATACCGTCAGTAATCGGTTATTCTGGGCTAGCAAAAACACAAGAGTTGAGACACGAAACGGAAAAAATAAGTTATACTAAGAGTATGAATAAGAGAAATCATTACTCAGCAGAATTCGAAACCAAAGTCGTCCTCGAAGTACTCCGGGAAGAAGCTACCGTCAATGAGATTGCAGCCAAGTATGGTGTAAATCCAGTCATGGTCAGTGATAACGTATAATAAATTGCGCACATTTTAAAATATGTAGTTGCACGGATATAACTCCAAGTGTAAATTTAAGTTGAGAGACAAAAACAACACTAAAGGAGGTATATCCGTGTCTGACAACATTATACACCTGAATGAAGGTCTACTACTGTAGAATTTACATTACGAAGAGAGGATTTGAGAAAAGAGTTTCTCAGTTATCTTATAAAGGTTATCCCAAAGGAAACAGCAGGTATTAAATGTGATGAAGCTGCGGTAACCAAAGATAATTAGTATGCAATTTACGGGGGTTTTGTTTATGAAAAGCCGTTACAGGCCGGTCATACTTATAATAATAGACATTGTGCTTATTTATTTATCCTACATATTTGCATTTTTAATAAGGTTTGAATGGAAGCTGCCCGGCCGTAGTTTTAATACATTTGTAGAAGCAGCCTTTATCCTTGTGGCAATAAAGATAATTACCTTTTACTATTTCAAGCTGTATGAAAACCTGTGGCGTTATGCGGGTATCCTTGATATGCTGCAGATTGTAGTTGCGGTTGGAAGCGCCAACGCCATAGCCATAAGCTATCTTTTCCTGGTTCAGGCCAGCCTTCCGAGGAGTATATACGTCCTTTCTTTCATACTTGACGTATTTTTCATAGGCGGCAGCAGGTTTGGCTATAGGATTATCAGGGAGTTGTCAGGCGGCAGGTATTATGCAATAAACAAAAACGGTAGAGACAGGCATGCGATAAAGGTGCTCATAATAGGAGCCGGGGAAGCCGGAGCCATGGTTATCCGGGAGCTTAGAAACCACCCCGAGCTTAATACTAAGCCGGTAGCCATCCTTGACGATGACAGGGAAAAGCACAGGAGAAAAATAAACGGGGTTCCGGTGTTTGGCAGTATTGAAAATGTGAAAGAAGTTGCCCGGAAGCTGAAAATACATGAAATAATTATTGCTATACCTTCCGCCAAAAGGAAGGATTTGAGGCATATTGTAGACCTGTGTAAGAATACCAAATGCAAGCTCAGGACGCTTCCGGGGGTCTATGAACTGATAGACGGCAAGGTAAGCGTAAAACACATAAGGGATGTCCAGATAGAGGACCTTTTAGGCAGGGAACCGGTAGACTTGAACATAGAAGAGATTTCCGGGTATCTTAAGGACAAAACGGTCCTTATAACCGGCGGGGGCGGCTCGATAGGGTCGGAGCTGTGCCGCCAGATAGCGCGGTTTAAGCCAAAGTTCCTCCTTATACTTGATATATATGAAAACAACGCATACAGCCTTCAGGTTGAACTGGCAAGGAGCCATCCGGATTTAAAGACAAAGATACTGATTGCATCGGTTCGGGACAAGGCAAGGCTTAACAGCATATTCAAGACATACAGGCCCCAGGTAGTGTTCCATGCTGCGGCTCACAAGCATGTGCCGCTAATGGAGGATAACCCCACCGAGGCGATAAAGAACAATGTATTCGGTACATTGAACGCTGCCGAGTGCTCGGATAAATACAGCGTTGAAAAGTTTGTCCTAATATCCACCGACAAGGCGGTTAACCCTGCAAATATAATGGGGGTTACCAAGAGAATAGCGGAGATAATAGTTCAGACCATGGACAAGAACAGCAACACCAAGTTCACAGCAGTGAGGTTTGGAAATGTCTTGGGCAGCAGCGGCAGCGTCATACCGCTTTTTAAAAGCCAGATAGCCGCAGGCGGCCCGGTTACCGTAACCCATCCCGGAATAACCCGTTATTTTATGACGATACCCGAAGCCTCTCAGCTTGTCATACAGGCCGGGGCAATGGCTGAAGGCGGCGAGATTTTTGTGCTGGATATGGGCGAGCCGGTTAAAATAATGGACCTTGCCCGGGACCTTATAAGGCTTTCGGGGTTTGAGCCGGAGGAGGATATTTTGACAGAGATAATCGGGTTAAGACCGGGGGAAAAGCTTTTTGAAGAGCTGTTTCTGGATGAAGAAAAGTTAAGTTCCACCGGCCACGAGAAGATTTTTATAGGACAGCCGTTAACCAATGATGTTAATGTATTAAAAGAAGAACTGGAAAATTTAAGGTATTTGCTTATAAATGAAGACCATACAGAAGCATTGCTGCTTATTAACAAAATGGTGCCGGATTATAAAGTAGCAGCCAAAAAAGATATTATTTTGTAAAATTGTGTATATTTAACTGGGATATGATATACTGATAAAGACTAAGAATCCAGGGGGTATTTATAATGACTGAAAAAACTATTAAGAAAGTAATACTGTTTACACTGGCTGCTTTGCTGGTACTTGGGTGCATGGTTCCTGCAGGCTTTGCCTCGGGAAATAAAAAAATGCTGGAAGCCTGGTATATGAACGTAAAGATTAGAAGCAACGGCCAGGAAGTATATACCGATACCGAGCCTTTTATCGTGGACGGTACCACATATGTACCCGTACGCATGATGGCCAACATATTCAACAAGGATATTCAATGGGATCCGATAAACTATATAATATCGGTTACCGACAAGCCAGGTTCGGACCTGAATTATCTGAACGTGCAGTTAATGATGAAAGACAACGAGATTAAGTTTCTGGAAGATAAGATAAAAGACCTTGAAGGCAAAAGCAGTACATCCGACATTGGTATAGATGACCTTGAAGACGAACTGAATGATTACCATGATGAATACAAAGGTGTCGATTTTGACATTACGCTTAGCGGAACCAAAACCAAAGTTACGGTAAAGATTGAGTTCAGCCTGAAAAAAGATAAAACCGATTGGAACAAACTGACGGAAAAGAACGTCAAGTCCTACCTGCAGGATATATGCGACGATATTTTGGATGAGTATCCAAAAGCCGGCATATCCGGGTACTTTAAGGACAGCTCCGGAACAACCTCAAGTAAAATGTACCAATTCTCCACCTCATCCAAGGGAGTAGTGTCCCTTGACACCGAAGACGATGCTGACCTTTACGACCTTGAAGACGATTTGAACGATATGTTCTATGACTACTTCGGCGAATTTGATGTGGACATTGAGCTGGAGGGCGATGAAGATGATATTACCTTTAATGTTTACATTGATTACGACAGATATGAAGACGATTGGGATGACCTTAGGGACAGGGATATAGAATACTTTATGGAAGAAATATATTTCGAGATAGAGGATGTATTTGATGATGCAGATATCGTCGGATACGTATACGATTGGGACGGCACTACCAGGCTTGCAAGATATGACCCAAGCAGGTCCACAGAGTTTACGCGGTATCATTAAATGCCATGCGATCAGACAATATGAAAGTATGATATATGAGAATGGAAGAAATGTTATACTATAGCTATAGTGAGTAAGTAAAGGAGGGACCTTTCGTGGCGGATGACAAGGTTTTAAACTTACTTGAGAAGATGTACTCCGATTTAAGCGGCAGAATGGACAGTATGAATAAAGAACTGCAGAACATAAAGGACAGTATGGCAACAAAGGGAGAACTGCAGAGCGTAAAGGACAGTATGGCAACAAAGGGGGAACTGCAGAGCGTAAAAGACAGTATGGCAACAAAGGGGGAACTGCAGAACATAAAGGATAATATGGCAACAAAGCATGATATAGTCAGACTCGAAAACAAAATGGATATAAACCATAAGGCTTTATATGACGGATATAAACTGACCTATGATAAGGTAACCCTGCTTGAAGAAAAAGTCGATAAGCTTGATGATAAGATAAAAAAGCAGGATGTTGAAATTAGAGTCATAAAGGGAGCAACAAGCAAATGACGTATGTATAAACCGGAAGGGATAATTAGTTGCGCACATAGAAAAAATAATGTATAATTACTTCTGTTAGCTTTTTAATAGGAGGAGATGCGGCTATGAGCAGAAGGCCTTATACCATAATATTGCTGGTTTTACTGGTTGCAATAGCAGCTGCGTTGGGATATATGTATTTCAGGGAAAAGCCGCAGGTTTCACGCGATGAAACGCAGGATATGCTTGGAGAATATAAGGACGATCTGAAGGATATGTACACTGAGCTTAACGATAACTATGACAGGCTGGCGGCCGTACCGGATGCCGCCGGATGGCAGAGCTTTTCTTCAGACTGGATGCCCAGGCTTTCGGGTATACGGCCCGCGGATATAGATAAAAGGCTTCCTTCCGACTATGATGGCAGGAAGAATGTGCTGGTCTCGACCCAGGGAGCTCTGATTTCGCTGTGGAGTGAATACAACAAGGATTTCACCGGGAGCGAGAGCAATGAGCAGCGTGTAGATGATCTTAAAAACGGTATTGAGAATGTGTTTGAAAATTTGGAGATTTAAAGGAAAGGGGACACTTCACTGAAGTGTCCCCTTATTTTATTGGCGCCGCAGAGCTTCTACCGGAGGAACAGAAGAAGCCGATACTGCAGGGTATACGCCAAATAAAAGGCCTGATATAACAGCCACGCTTGTGGCTATTTTTATTGCCTGGAAACTGACAACCGTTTCAAAGCCGTAGCTTCTGAAGATGCTTACCCCCCATATGCCCACCGCAACGCCGGTCACAGAGCCTATAAGGCTTAAATACAAAGCTTCCATCAGAAACTGCATCAAAAGGTCCTCGCGTTTTGCACCGAGGGCGCGCCTTACGCCTATCTCCTCGGTCCTTTCTGTCACCGCTACCAGCATTATGTTCATTATGCCAAGGCCCCCAACCAGCAGCGACACTGCTGCTATACCGCCGAGGAGCAACGTCATTATACGGTTTGCGTTGTCCGCTTCCTCAACCATCTGGTTTAGGCTTGTAATGGTTATAAGGTCTTCTCCCCCTTCGGGAAGAACCGACTGAGGCCTTTGGGGGGCGGGGCTGTCCATCGCCGGCATGCCGGCTTCCTTAACTACAGCTTCGCTTGTTTCCTGCTCATTGCCCGGCATGGAAGGAGTGGGCGCGCTCTGGTCAAGGCCCAGCTTCCTTTTGAATATCCTGCCCATCTGCACTATCGCCAGGTCTGCGTCGGTGCTTGAGGACGCCTTGGCCCATATTTCTTCCACCGTACGCTTTTCTGCAAGCTTTTGCGCCGTCGTATAGGGTATTATTATTTTAAAGTCGATGTTCTCAGCCTTTCCCGCACCCTTTGCTGCCAGCACGCCGATAATCCTGTAGCTCTGGCCGGCTATCGACATGGTCTGGCCCACCGGGCTGCGCCCGCCCAATAGCCCCTGGGCGAGTTGGTATCCAAGAACCGCCACCGGTGAGCGCTGGGCAACATGCAGCGATGAGAAAAAATGGCCGGACACTATTTCGTGGTCCCGGATCTCGGGGAACTCGCCGTTTGTGCCTATTATCTCGGCCTTGCCCTTTGACCTTCTCCATGTAATGGTGGCCTCGGTCTGGACTATGGGTGTAGCCATTTCCAGACCCTGTACCCTCTCAAGCAGTTCATCCGTCTCCGACGGGTCAAATTCAAAATTGGGGTTGTGGGCCTTGATAATCACCACATCCGAACCAAGGCTCTCGAACTGGTCTATTACCGCCATCCGGGCCCCTTCGCCGATACCCATAAGGCTTACCACCGAAGCCACCCCTATTGCCACTCCCAGTACGGTAAGGGCAGACCGCAGCCGTTTGGAAAGTATACCGTGGGCCGCCATCCTGGATGTAAACCAGATCCTTGTAAAAAGAGGCATAAGCCGTTTTTTATTTATAAAGGAAGCTGCTGCTTTCAAAGGTTTTTTGCCTTTTAAAGCTGTATATGAATCACCGGCCTTTTCTTTTATTTTTAACAGCCGGGGGCCAGACTTAGGTTTATTTTGTTTCATAATGAAACTCCCCCTTAATTTCCGTCATTGTTATTATTATCCGGGCTTTTTTCGGGAAGCAGAGTATCCTTTGCTTTTATCTGCTGACTGGGCAGAAGGTCTGCGCTGCTTCCCGTTATCACCAGCTGGCCTTCCTCTAAACCGTCCAAAACTTCTGCATAGCGGTCGTTCATAAGGCCAAGCCGTACCTGTACCATCCTTACAGCACCGTTTTCGTCAAGTACCTCCACCATTGACTTTCCGTCCTCTTCAAATATTGCCTCAAGGGGTATTAACAGCACGTTTTCGGCGCTGCCCGCATCTATAAAGCCGTTGGCCTGCATCCCTGGTCTAAGCTGCGGCCCGCCTTTGATACTCATGTTTATCGAAAATCTTGTTATGTTGTTTATCTTTTCACCCATCGGAGATACATGGGTAACCTTTCCTTCATAAACTTCTCCGGGTACCGCGTCTACCGTCACCCTTACCGGGGCGTCCTGTTTTACGTTTACTATGTCTATGTCGTCCACCTGTGCCCACAGCATCATTTCGGTGGTATTGTATATATCTCCTATCCATTCGCCGGCCCTGACCGTTTCGCCCTCCTGCCGGTTGATTGAGGCCACCACACCGTCCATGGTTGCCGTAATCTCGAGCTGGTCAAACTGGTTCTGCAGGTTTCTTAAGTCCACTTTGAGCTCGCGGATCTCCTCCATCAGGTCCTGCAGGGTTTCCTGTACGTCGGTTCCGGACATGGAAAGGATGGGGTCACCTTTTTTTACTTCTTCCATATCGTATACGTTGACCTCTGTGACTATGGCCTCCGCGCGGTTTATCAGCTTTTCTTCCTGTATGTAACTTTCCACCACCGCCTTGTTCGCGAAATAGTTGGCGTACATATTGTTTTCATCGGCGGGCAGTCCCACGTTTACCTCCATCCCCGGCTGTACAAGGCTGGGGTTATCTCCTTCTATGGTTATCCAGTACACATACCCTGACGCATAATCGTTGTCTCCTATCCTGTCGGGTACCGGGTTGCGGTTAACCTGGGTTATTTCCCCGTCGATAAAGCCCTGAAAATGCGTGAAGTTCAGCAAAACTTTCTGTCCCACATGTACCTTGTCTATTTCCAGCTTGTATAGCTTTGCCCTTACTTTGAACCTTGAGTCGTCCACCACCCGGCATATTACCTGTCCAAGCTGCAGTTCGTCCCCTTCCCGTACGTTAAAGCCGGACAGCCTGCCGTCGGTTGGCGCCCTGAGGGTTATACCCTTTGACGGGACTATACTGTCCACCTGATCGGGAGATACTCCGGTCATCTCACAGATTTCATCCAGTTTTGCTTCCAGCTGGGTTTGTTTCTGATCTATCTGGGATTCCAAATCGTAGGATACAAGCCGCGCCATTACCTGGCCGTTTTGCACTTCATCCCCCGGTTCCACCAGTATTTCATTTAGTATGTAGCTTATGTTGGCGCCGCCGTCATACCGCATCTCCCCGGGAACCCTTATGCCTCCGCCCCGGGTGGGGTTTAGCATTCCGGTAGTGTTTACTCCCACCGAAATATCTCCCTTTATTACCTCCTTTGTGGCGTAAACCGGTCCTTCGGTATCCCGGGAGCCGGCCGGCACCAGCTGCCTGAAGGCGTATATTCCGCCGCCCAGTACTATTACGACTATCACAATTATTGCTATAAGTTTTTGTGACATGAGTTTCCCCCCTGACTGTTTAATGTTTCGATACTTTCAATCTCGCCGTCCCGCAGATGGTATATCTTTCGCCCGTACAGGGCTACCTCTCTCTCGTGGGTTACCTGTACTATCGTTATTCCCAGCTCGCTGTTAAGCCGCCGGAATATCTCCATAATGTTTTCGCTGGAACGGGAGTCCAGCGCCCCGGTGGGTTCATCGGCAAGGATCAGGGAAGGGTTGCCCACTATGGCTCTTGAAATGGCCACCCTCTGCTGTTCTCCCCCCGACATCTGGAAGGGCAGGTGGCGTATCCTGTCCCCAAGGCCGACGGATTCCAGTGCCGACTTGGCTCTTTCTTCGCGCTCCCTGCCCCATACGCCCTGGTATATGAGGGGCAGTTCGACGTTTTCCTGAGCCGTCAGGTTGGGCAAAAGGTGGAACTGCTGGAATACAAAGCCTATGCGCTGGTTGCGTATATCCGCCAGTTCACCGTCCTTAAGGCTTTCTATGTGCCTGTCGCCGAAAATATATGTACCGGTTGTTGGCAGGTCAAGGCAGCCTATTATGTTGAGCAGAGTGGATTTGCCCGACCCCGACGGGCCCATTATCGAAACGTATTCGCCGTTTTCGATGGAAAGGTTTACGCCGCCAAGGGCGGTTACCTGGACCTGGCCCAGTTTGTACTTTCGTGTTATGTCCTTTAGTTCCAGCAGAGACAATACATTTTACCTCCTTTTTATGAATGGGGACACACCGCTTTATTAATGTCAGAGGACACACCGCTGCTGACGCAGGTATTCCTTGCTGCGGAATGTCCCCGATTGATATTCTTTCGGGCTGGGACACACCGCTGCTGACGCGGGTATTCCATTTTGCGGAATGTCTCCGATTGATATGTTTTCGGTACGGAATTTTTTGTAAGTTCCATATAGAATTCTATCAAATTGCCGCAGCGTTTTAAAGAGTGTTGCCGCGGAATGTCCGTCCGAGGAAAGGGGACACACCGCTGCTGATGCGGGTATTCCTTTTTGCGGAATGTCCCCATTTTAATTCGACGTGGGAAGACGTATAAGGTTCCCTGGCCTTGGAGGCTTTATACGAAAGAATTATTTAAGGACTATTGCAAGATTATATTGCAAACAGTAAAATATAAATATACAATACTAATTCGGAGTGTGATATATAATGAAGCCAAAAGTGAAGAATTATACGTTTAGCCTTCCTATAGAAACCGTTGACAGGATGAAGGAATACGCAAATGAGAAATATATCCCTTCGGTTAATGCGGGGGTAAAAGAAGCTATTGAAGAGTATACGAAGAAACTCGAAAAGGAGAAGTTAAGGAAGGAGATTAGTAAGGCCTCCCGGGATCCTTTATTTCTGAAAGACATTGAAGAGTGCGCCAGGGATTTTGAATCCCCGGACGCCGAGGCAGAGGGGAGGCACATCGAATGGTAGAGTATCAGTGGAATATCTTTTGGGTTCGACTTGACCCGGTAAAGGGTTCGGAACAGGCGGGAATCAGGCCGGTTCTGGTTGTGTCAGCAGAAGAAGCAAATAAGGTTTTGCCTACCGTTACAGTCCTGCCTGTAACATCCATAAAGCCCGGCAGAAAAGTGTATCCCATAGAAGCTTTCTTAAGTGCGGAGGATTCCGGCCTGCCAAAGGATTCCGTTGTGTTGGCTCATCAGATACGCTGTATATCCAAGGAAAGGCTGAAAAATCAATGCGGCTCGGCGGCTTCTCATGAATTAAGGGAGCATATCAGGAATGCCATGAAGATATACTTGGATATTTAATGAAAGGGGCACCCCGATTATTCTAAATACTACAATATTATACTATTGACACGGACAGGCGGCGGGGCATATAATTAGCTGTGACCGACCGACCGGTCGGAACAAATCAGGCAGAAAATTATGGAGGGATTTCGGTGATTCGTTTTAAGAAAAGATACATAATAACCATTTCAATACTGATAGTGGCAGCGGTCTTGATACTATCCTTTTTGAACAGGCAGAAGGCTGCCGAAACCGGTACTGTGGAGGAAACAAGCGGAACGCCGGTTGAAACTACGGTGGCGAAAAAGGGGGACATAGCTTCGGTCGCAGCAATTTCAGGCAAGCTGGAAGCCCTGCATGAAGTAAACGTTGTTGCCAAGGTGACCGGCAAGGTCAAAGAGATAACCTCGGAGGTAGGGCAGAGCATAAACAAGGGAGATACTATCTTCGTCATAGACGATTCGGATATTAAGGCACAGCTTGACCAGGCCCAGGCAGCCCTTACGATGGCCGAGGCGAACTATCGCCAGAACAAGGAGCGGTACGAAAATGCAAAGAAGGACCTGGAGAGGGGCGAACTGCTTTACCAGCAGGGGGCCATATCCGAACAGGCCCTTGAACAGATGCGGGCGGGCGCTTCCGACGCAGGCCTTGCGGTGCTGGAGGCTCAGCTTGCCCAGGCCCGGGCTTCCTACGATATGGTATTACGCCAGTACAAGGAATGCTGGGTTACTTCACCGATTGACGGGGTAGTGGCTTATATAAATGCAGGTATAGGCGAGACGGTATCGCCGGGGGCGCCGGTGGCGGTGGTTGTGGATATGTCGGGGGTTGTACTGGAGGGTTCCATAGGTGAGAGCCTTATAAATCATGTGGAACAGCAGGGCAGTATAGACATAAGGATACCATCGGCGGGTGAGCAGCCCTTCACGGGTGCCATAAAGGAAATAAGTCCGGCGGCGGATGCAAGGACCGGCCTGTTCGGGCTGAAAATCTTAATAGACAATCCCGACAGCGTAATAAAGCCGGGTATGTTTGCCGAGGCCGATCTTATTAAGGATTCAAGGGAGGATGTTGTGCATATTCCTTCGGCGGCGGTGATGGCCAAAAACGGAGACAGATACGTATATATTGTGGAAGACGGTAAGGCGGTTTACAGGGAAATAGCTGCCGGCATAGGCGGCGACGGCGTGATTGAGATTATAAGCGGTGTCAAAGAGGGAGAAGAGGTAATAGTAAGAGGCCAGAACTATCTAAGTGACGGGGAAGCCGTCAGGGTCGTTAGGGGTGAGGGCGAATGAAAATCTCGGGACTTGCAATAAGAAGGCCTGTCACCACTACCATGTGCGTGCTGATAGTGATACTGCTGGGGGTTATATCCTTCGGGAATTTAGGCCTTGACCTGCTTCCCAATATCAGCTTTCCCATGGCAATAGTATCGGTTAACTACCCGGGAGCCGGACCAATGGAGGTCGAATCCCTGGTGACAAAACCGCTTGAGTCGGTTGTTGGTACCGTGTCCAATATCAAGTCGGTATCTTCGGTTTCGGGCGAAGGCAACGCAACCGTAATGGTTGAGTTTGCCAGCGGCACCGATATGGATTTTGCCGCTCTTGACCTTAGGGAGAAAGTAGACCTTGTTAAGGGTGCACTGCCTGAGGGGACCGGATCTCCGATGATATTAAAGATGGACCCGAATATGATACCCATAGTCGAGACAGCCATTTCCAACGACGGGGACCTGGCAAGTCTTAAAAGCCTTGTGGACGATAACATAGTGCCAAGGCTCGAGCGGCTGGAAGGCGTGGCTGTTGTAGACATTTACGGCGGCAGGGATAGAGAGATAAAGGTAGAAGTATACCCCGAGAGACTGCAGGGATACGGCCTGTCGCTTGCCCATATCGTTCAGGCCCTCAGGGCCGAGAATCTTAACCTTCCCGGCGGGAGTGTAGACGACGGAAACAAGCGGTATATATTAAGAACCACCGGCGAGTTTCAAAGTATCGCCGAGATTGGTGAAATACCGGTAGCGCTGCCTGCCGGCGGGGTGATAATGCTGGAGGATATAGCGGATATAGAGGATACCTTTAAGGAAGCTACCACCAGTATGACCACCGACGGAAAGGCTGCAATAGACCTTAGCGTAAGAAAGGAAAGCACCGCCAATTCGGTGCAGGTTGCCCGCAGGATAAATGCCGAGCTAGACCGGATAAAAAACGAATATTCCGAGATAGAAATCAAGACCATTGTGGATACGTCCACCTTTATACAGCAGACAATAAACAATGTGGCAAAGATAGCCGTACTGGGAGGCCTGATGGCTATTACGGTGCTCTACCTGTTTCTTAGAAACTTCAGGACAACGCTGATAATAGGTGCGGCAATACCCATATCTATAATAGCTACCTTTTCGCTGATATACTTCAACGGACTTACGCTGAACATGATATCGCTGGGAGGCCTGGCGCTGGGAGTGGGCATGCTGGTTGACAACTCGATAGTGGTACTCGAGAACATATTCCGGTACCGGCAGGAAGGCTACAGCAGGATTGATGCTGCCGACAGGGGCAGCGACGAGATATCCATGGCGGTTGTGGCCTCGACACTGACCACGGTGGCGGTGTTTGCACCGGTGGTATTCGTCGAGGGGATTGCCGCAGAGTTATTCAGAGAGATGGCGCTGACGGTATCCTTTGCGCTGCTGGCATCCCTTGTGGTGGCACTGACGCTGGTGCCGATGCTCGCGTCAAAGTACCTGCGGGTATCACACAATGGAGAGAAAAAATTAAAGGTAAAATTTGTATCCAATGCCCTGGACGGGTGGAACAAAGGCTTTGGCAAACTGGACCGGATATACAGAAAGGTGCTCGCCTGGGCCCTTGGACACAGGAAGATAGCCTTATTAGGGCTGGTAGTGCTGTTTGTGGTATCGCTTCTTTCGGTTGCACTGGTGGGAGCCGAGTTCTTTCCCAGTATGGATCAGGGCTTTATAACTGTGAGTATCAGCCTTCCCAGGGGGACGGTGCTGGAAGAGACCTCAGCGACGGCCGACCGGGTAGAGGAAATGGTGGCCGCAGTCCCCGAGATGGAAGACGTGTTCGTGGTCCTTGGCTCGGGGGGCGCCATGGGCTCCCAGGTCAATACCTCTTCGGCCATAATATACGGAAAACTGGTTGATTTAAGTGAAAGGGACAGGAGCACCTTTGAAGTTGCTGATTACTTAAGGCAGCAGGTTGCGGACATAGCCGGGGCGGAAGTTTCGGTTGAGTCCATGGCCATGGGCGGTTTTTCCACCGGCGGCGCACCGGTAAACATTCAGATCAAGGGAGACGACCTGGCCGAGCTGGCTGTTATTGCCGAGGACTTAAAGGGTATTGTTCAAAACGTTGAAGGTACAAGGGAAACCGTTTCTTCCCTTGACGAAGGCAAGCCGGAGGCAAGGATAGCGGTGGACCGGAACAGGGCTTCCATTTACGGGCTGAACGTATCCTCCATAGCTGCTGCTGTGCAGGGCTCGGTGGACGGACAGGTTGCGTCAAGGTATAGAATGGGCGGAGACGAGATTGACATAAGGGTTGGCCTTAAGTCGGAAAGTGCAGGCAATCTGCAGAACCTGGGGAATATAATCATAACCTCCCCGGCAGGATTCCAGGTACCCCTTGAAGAGGTGGCCGACGTGGTCATAGAAGAGGGTCCAAGCAGCATAAACAGGGCCGACCAGGTAAGGGTTGTTTCGGTTAGCTCGGGTATATTCGGCAGAGACCTAAACAGTGTTATGCGGGATATTCAGGCAGGTATAAAGCAGTATCCGCTGGCCGAAGGATATGTGATTGAATACGGTGGGGAGAACCAGGAAATGGTGGAGGCATTTTCAAGCCTTGCAAAGGCCCTTGCACTGGCCATAGTGCTGGTGTATATGATTATGGCTTCGCAGTTTGAATCGCTGGTATATCCCTTTATAATAATGTTTGCGGTACCCTTTGCACTGACCGGTGCCGTAGGCGGGCTGGTACTGACCGGACGTTCGCTCAGCGTGCCTGCCTTCCTGGGTATTATAATGCTGTCGGGTATCGTTGTAAACAATGCAATAGTTCTGGTGGACTATATCAATACCTTAAGGTCGGGGGGCGCAGAAAGGAACGAGGCCATACTTAAAGCCGGGCCGGTGAGGCTGCGGCCCATACTCATGACCTCGATGACTACCATGCTGGGGCTTCTGCCTATGGCCATCGGCCTGGGGGAAGGGGCGGAGGTTCAGGCTCCGCTTGCCACCGCCGTCATAGGAGGGCTGCTGTTTTCCACCGTTTTGACGCTGGTGGTTATACCGGTCATGTACACGATGGTGGATGACCTGGGCAATAAAGTCCGGGGCAGGTTTTCAAGAAAGCCAAAGGATATAGCGGAGCAGGCGAACAAGTAACCAAGGTAACTAACCAGTGTAACCAAGGGGACGGTTCTTGGTAACCAAGGGGACGGTTCTTGTGGACTCGCATAACCAGAGGGACGGAGTTTTTGTCATCCTGAGCGTGTCAGTTGTCATCATGAGCGGAGCGAAGGATCTTTCTCCAAGCAAGATTCTTCACTACGTTCAGAATGACAGAAGCAAGATTCTTCGAGCTTTGCCCTCAGAATGACAGATAAAAGAAGTGATACAATTGATACGTTGTATATAGTGCTTAGCACCTAGAACCTAGAACCTAATGACTGTGATCTGTGGCTCGGAGGCTTGACCCTGACGCCTATGAACTACGAGCTACCAACTATGAACTAATAAGGAGGTTAACGCTTATGAAAAGAAAGCTATTCGCAGTGATTTTGTGCCTTGTTACCGCCTGCGCCCTATTTACTTCCGCCGGCGCCGATGAAGCACAGGAAACCACGGCCTATTCACTGCAGCAGGCGGTGGACTACGCACTGGAAAACAGCGCCGCGATAAAGCTAAGCCATACGGCGGTTGACAAGGCGGAGGTTGGGTACAGGGAGGCCAAGAGCGCCTATGACAAGGCGGATAAGATTTCCGGGGCGCAAAGAAGAGCAATGATGGCCGAGGGTATAGTCATATCAGCTGATGCGATGTTTGAGAACTATAAGATGGACGAGGGGTATTACAAAGAAATGGCGGATATGGGTAGAACTATCGCGAAAGCGGGCAGGGAACAGACGGTTGAAACAGTAAAAATGGCGGTACAAAACGCGTATTTCAACCTTTTATTTGCTGCCGACAAGGTAGAAATCCAAAAGAGCATGCTGGATTCCGCCAAGGAAGATATGGACATTGCCGATAAAAAGTACGAGCTGGGCATGGTGTCCCAGGTGGATGTGCTGTCGGGTGAAGCCGCCCTTGAGAGCGCAAGGCTTGGGTATAACACCGCGCTGCGGGATTTGGAATACCAGCGGATGTCATTTAACAAAACCCTTGGGCTGCCGCTCAAGACCGAGGTGGAGCTTACCGACAGGCTAGGGTTCGAAGAACCCGATGAGGCGGACCTGGATGAAACAGTGGCCCTCGCCCTTGAAAACAGGTATGAGATAATAGCGGCGAAGGAGCAGTACCGGGTGAATGAATTTAACCACAAGCTCACTTTGGGCTGGTATCCCGAAGGCACCTTTGTCACAAGACAGGCGAGGTATGAGATGGAAAACAGCCATCACAAACTGGTAAACACCGAGCAGGATGTGGAGCTGTCGGTCAGGAAGGCGTATATGGATATGCACAGCGCCTATGAAAGCATAGGGGTTCTGGGCAAAAACGTGGAAAGGCTTGAGAAGGCGTACGATATTGCCAGGCTCCGGTATGATACAGGCATGGCAACCAGCCAGGAAGTGGTTAATGCCTTGAATGCTTTAAACGATATAAAGTTGCAGCACCTGCAGGCGATACACGGGTACAACCTGGCGAAGGTACAGTTTGAAGCCTCAGGCGGTATAGGCATAGCCGCCGCCGGCGGTTATTAGGACTGAAATCGGAACAGGAGGAACAAAGTCATGGCTGATATTACCAAGAGGGAGCAGATACTGGCAGCGGCCGCCGGTATATTCGGCGAGACCGGTTATCACGGTGCCAAGGTTGAAGACATTGCTGTTCGGGCTGGGATAGGCAAGGGAACGATATACGAATATTTCAGCAGCAAGAAGGAGCTGTTCGAAGAGACAATATTCCATACACTTGAAGGTTCCTTTATACAGGCAACCGACTGCGTCAACAAGAAACGCGACCCCATTGAAAAGCTTAAGGTCTTAATTGACCTGCAGGTTTCACTGCTGGAGAAGGATGGAAGCACCGCGACTTTGTTCATGAAAAATTCGGGGGACATACAAACGGAAATGCTGGAGCGGTTGATAGAATATCGGGAAAAGGTACTGGACTTTATTAGCGGCATAATTGAAGAAGGTATTGAAAGCGGAGTTTTCAGGCAGGTGGATTCTTACCTCGCAGCTGTTTTGTTCATGGGAGTGATGCAGGAGGCGGCGGCAGTAAGCTGCAGCGGTTTAAAGATAGGCGACAGGACATTGGATACCATGATAGATTATATGATAAACGGCATCGGGACATAAACTAAAAATCACGCAGCAGGGCAGAGTCCCCTGCTGTTTTTTTGTTGTTTTACGTATAATTTAGAAGGTTGCAGGATTTAAAGGGTAAATGTCGAAAATAACAGCAGGGCTTGACAAATATGGGCTAAATGGCGAATACTGCCTGGAGAGAAAGGAGCGGAAGGAGCCTATGCGCAGTTTCAGAAGCAAAATAGCGGTAAGCTTTATATTGCTGGTGCTGCTGGTTTCGTTGATTTTCGGGGTAATATCCGTAAGAAACATGAAGCTGGAAGTGGAGAGCCTGGCGGCGAAAAAACTTGATGCCGATGTTTCGCTTATCAACTATATGTTTGAGTTCCAGTATTCGGGCTACTGGAGAATAGATAAAAGTGCCGGCGGTGAAGGCGTCCTGTACAAAGGGTATTATAATATGTACAACAATTTGCACCTTATAGATACCATAAGCAGCCTTACAGACGGCGCCATGGTGTCCATATATCAAAGTGACAGTATAATTGCCACAAACATCACCGACAACGAGGGCAAAAGGATAGTGGGCTCTTTACTGGAGGATCAGGGCATCCTTGGCAGAGTACTTGAGGAGGGAGAATCCTATTCAGGCAATTCATATATAGGGGACGAGGAATATCTGTGCTATTATCATCCGCTGAAAAGTTCCGAAGACCAGGTGGTAGGAATGCTTTTCGTCGGTATGCCGACCAAGGATTACACCCAGTCGATAAACAGATTTCTGGTTAACTTGTGCCTGTGGGGGCTGGGCGGCGTGGCTGCAGCCATATTGATTGCATATTTGATTTCGGGGTCGATAGTGGGTCCGGTAAAACATATCATCGGTGCGGTGGATGCGGCGTCATCCGGAGATCTAACAGTCAGGGCTGAAATTAATTCCTCCGACGAGCTTGGCAAGCTGGGTCGGGATTTTAACGGTATGCTGGACGCGCTCAGGGCGTTTATGCAGGGGGTGCAGGATGCCGTAATGAAGGTATCCGGCTATTCGGAAGCCTTGGCTACAGCATCCCAGGAGACATCGGCTTCAAGCCAGCAGATGGCGACCAGCGTGCAGGAAATGGCGCAAAAGACTTCGCTGCAGTTTGAAAGAACCGTCCGGGGCAAGGAGCTGACCGGGGATATATCGGTAAAGATAAAGGAAGCTGCCGACCAGATGGAGGCCATTTTAGAGAATTCCCAGAGAATCAAGGGAAGCACCGACAAGGGGATAAGTATTGTGGAGCAGCTTCAGCAAAGGAATGAAGACAGCAACAGGGCCAATGGGGAAATTAAAGAAGTATTCGTAAGCCTTGAAGACAGCACCAGGAGCATTGACGGAATAATAGGCGATATTGACGAAATTGCGGCGCAGACCAATCTGCTGGCCCTTAACGCTGCCATAGAAGCGGCCAGGGCAGGCGAAGCGGGCAGGGGGTTTGCCGTTGTCGCCGAGGAGGTAAGAAAGCTTGCGGATGACAGCCTTAAGGCAACATCAGAGGTAAAGGCCATCGTGTCAAACATCAGGGTAAATATGAAAAGCGCCCAGGATGCCGTGAATACTGGCCAGGAGGTGGCCGGTCAGCAGAATTCGGCAGTGAGTGAAACGATAGAGTTCTTTAAGAATATTGCTTCGGATGTGGACAGTGTGGTAAGAAACATACGGGAAATATCCGATAACTCCCGCAACATCAATGTAAGCAAGGAGGACCTTGTCAGCCAGATCAACGAGGTGTCTGCGCTGGCCGATGAACTGGCCTCCTCGGCGGGGCAGATTGCGTCGGTTACCCAGCAGCAGGCGGCCTCGTCACAACAGCTTGCGGAAACCTCAGGCCAGATGGAAGGCCTTGTTATGGAGCTCGAAAGGGCTTTGAGCAAATATAAGTTGAAATAGGCAAAGGTCAACGGGAGGCGGGCAAACCGCCTCTTTTTTTAAATTTCATTAAATTACCAATAAAACTACCCCCTTATAATGGAATTGGTGTGCGAATATATATAACAAAGCGAGACTTACATAACAATAAAATTACAAGGAGGAGCGCACATGAAAAGACTAATAGCGTTGACAATGGTTATTGTACTGGTATTGGGGGTTTCGGTGACAGGGTTCGCGGCCCCGAACTGGAAGCAGCAGGGAGGCCTGCCGCCGGGGATTCAGAAGAAGGTAACCCTATCTTCGTTTACCAATCTGCTTGACCTTGACATAGTTCCATGGGCAAAAAATGCGATGGAAAAGATGTCTGTAAAGGGTTTGATAAAGGGTTACGGAGACAACACTTTCAAGCCCAATTCTTCGGTTTCCCAGCTTGAGGCGATAATAATGGCTCTGAGGATAATGGGCTGGGAGGATAGAGCAGTTAATGCAAACACATTGACGTCCAAGTACAGAGGATCAAAACTCGATCCCTGGTCCTACGGCTATGTAAATGTTGCCTACGAAAAGGGAATTCTGGACGAAGTGGATTTGATGTATTTCAACCCCAACTCGGCTGCCAAACGCTGGGAGGTAGCCAAGTACTTTGTAAGGGCCCTGGGGAAAGAGGATGAGGCCGAGGACCACATGAGGGATAAGCTGGATTTCAAGGATTACACTGCCATCCCGGTAGGAGCCGTAGGGTATATTTACGTGATGAACGATTTGGGGCTAATGGTAGGAAATGCCGACGGGACCTTTAACCCCAACAAGTCTGTATCAAGGGCTGAAATGGCGGTTCTCCTCGAACGTATAGACGGCAAAGTGGACAGGGATAACGACGGAAACGAAATATACGGAAGAGTAGTTGAGCTTGATACAAGAGACTATGAATTAAAGCTTGATGTGGACGGTAAACAGAAATGGTATGAGGGTATCGAAGGGGTAGCCATTTACCATGAAGGCGATTATTTGGATTTTGATAGGCTCAGCAGGGGAGACTATGTGGAAATTCTGCTTAACAGCAGCGGAAAGGTCATATTCATAGAACTCAAGGACGAAGAGGAAGATAAACTCATTACCGACTACAGGGGCGAGGTAAGGGATATAGATGCAAGAGCCAGGGAAATCACCATAAAGACCGGCACCGCTATATTCATATTTACCGTCACGTCCAACGCCGATATCCGGCTGAACGGAAAGGATGCTGAACTTAAGGATATTGAAGTCGGGGATACCGTGAGGCTGAAGGTTGACGACAGACACAGGGTCATAAGGCTGGACGCCAAGGGCGACCATGAGGTAGATGATGGAGAGACAGAAGAAGTTGAGGGTACCATACACGCCATTACCCTTGGCAGGGTGAAGGGGATTACCATCAAACTGGACAGCGGAAGGCTGCGGACTTACAATGTGGATTCAGATACTGATATTACCCTTAACGGCAGAACCGCAGATCTTGAAGACCTCAAAGAGGATATGAAAGTTGAAGCTGTGGCTAAGGACGGTACAGCTGTAACAATCGATGCCGAAACCGTTGATAAAATAAGGGAAGTGGAAGGCACCATATACAGGGTGGATGACACAAGGATAAGGGTGAAGTCAGGCAGCTCTTACACTACCTTTGAAATAGACGACGATACATTGGTTTACCTGGACGGCAAAAGGGCCGAAGCTGACGACTTAATGGTGGATATGCCGGTTATCGTTAGGTACAGGGGAGACACGGCCCTGAGAATACAGGCCGAAAGCCTTGAGCAGGAGCTGGAAGGAGTAATAACCAGGATTAACAGCAAAGACGGCACAATAGAGGTGAAGGTGGGCAGCTCCTACCGTACCATTAATACAAACAGGTATACCGTGATAAGGGTGAACGGCAAAAGCGCTGCTTTTGGAGACCTGGCGGTGAATATGAAGGTTGCCGTAAGACACAGGGCCATGCTGGCGATCAGGATCCAGGCGTCGGATGATGTGACGGAGACAGAGGGCATTATAACTGCCGTAAGCACCCGAAACAACAGCATTACGTTGGAAGTAGGCCGCAGGACCTATACCTATTCCGTCGAGAATGCGGACATTTATGTGGAAGGCAGCCGTGCCGGCATACGAGACCTTGTGGTCGGGATGAACGCAGAACTCGAGATTGTTAACGGCAATACAGTCAGCAGGGTGGATGCACAGCTTGAGAAAGTGGAAGGGGCCGTGGTATCGGTCGATACCGGTGATATGAAGATTACCCTGAAGCTGTACGACATAAATGTGACCTATGAACTGGACGGGGATGTTGAGGTAGAGCTTGACGGAGAAGAGGCCGAACTTGAGGATATAGAGAGAAGGACCCAGGTGGAGCTGACATTTGACGACGGTTATGTCGTGCTTATCAAAGGATAATCAGACAGTTTCCCCGCCTTCGGGCGGGGATTTTTACTTTTGTTGCATATTGCAGTATTTTTGAAGGTTTTAGCAGGAATTGAGCGTTATGTAAAGAATATTATGTGTATATGTCAAAGAAGAAAATTTGATGGGGAGGATGAAGGATTTGGCTAAAGAAAGGAAACATAAGGTTTTTTATTTACTGCTGGCTGTGCTGGTGCTGGCTGCCGGTATGCCGCTTTCTGCCGGGGCGGCCAGGGTATTCACCGATGTAGGAGACGGTGAATGGTATGACACATATGTGATGAAGGCCTATGAGGCGGGTCTTATAAGCGGGTTTGAGGATGCAACCTTTAAGCCCAATTCTCCTATCAGCAAAATGGAAGCGATTATCTGCCTTGCCAGGCTTGCAGGGTTCGGCAGTGATACGGCCGTGGATTCCTACATACAAAAATTTAATACAAGAATGGATTCCGACAGAATCCCTGTATGGGCTAAGGGATATGTTGCCTTTGCGCTGGAAAAGGGGATAGTTACCGAAGAGGAGATTGCCACCTTTGTCAAAAGCGACGGCAGCTCCAACAATGCAAAGAGGTACGAGGTTGCGGTATATTTCGCAAGAGCCCTCGGGTTTGAGCAGCAGGCAGGTTCAATGACCAACGTGGTGCTCAACTTTGTGGACAATGAGGTGATTTCCAACTGGTCAAAGGGATATATTAAGGTTTTGTACGACCGGGGTATCATGAAGGGGGATTCCCAGAACAAATTCAATCCCAATAACGAGATTACCCGCGCCGAGATAGCCACCATGCTTTCCTCGTCCCTCGAGCATGCCGGCACCGTTAATACCGGCACCAGTACTGTTGAGGGCAGGATAGACGAGGTAGTTACAAGCACCGGTAGAACCGTTATAAAGATTTCGGATACCGATGATGAAATTGATATGTACGACGTAGCCACTGCCGTTACCGTCAGGCTGAACGGGACTTCCGCCTCCCTGTCAAGCATTGCCGCAGGGCAGCAGGGGACCTTCGGTATAAGGGATGACAAGATAGTCTCGATAGACGTGGTAAGCAGGGCGGGGACAGTGAAGGGCATAGTCAGAAGCGTGTACATCGGCTCCGGGTTCAGCAGTATTACCATAGAGGAGGACGACGACGGTGACAGGCTTACCTACAGGCTTATGGCAAACGCCGTTATAAGGCTTGACGGCCAGACCGTTGGCCTTGAGCAGATTAGCTCGGGCGACAGTGTAACGGTTACCGCCAGCGACACCTATGCCACCCGTGTAGAGGCCGAAAGGAAAACAAAGACTGCCATGGGTATTTTTGCCGGGCTTAAAACCGACAAAAACCTGATACTGGTCCTCAAAAAAGGCAGCCAGGAAACAGAATACCCTGTGGACGACGATGCACAAGTAAGAAGGGACGGCAGGAACAGGGGATTTGAAGACCTGCGCAGGGGCGATGAGATAGAAATAACAATCGAGTACGGAATTGTTACAAAGATAGAAGCGGACAGCGTAGACAGGGAAGTTGAAGGCACACTGGAATCACTGGCTATTGGAAGACCCCATCAGTTAACTATATTGAAGAAAGACGGTGAGACCGAGACATTTATACTGCCGGTTGACGTAAAAATAGAACTGGACGGCAAAACCGCCAGCGTTTATGACCTCCGGTTGGATTATTTCCTGGAGATAGAGGTGGAAAGCGACGAGGTGGTCGGCATAGAAGCGGAATCGGTGGCAGACAGGAACGAGGTAATGGGTACCGTTGAGTATGTGAACACCGACGTAAATGTGATAACCTTAAAAGACTCCGGTACAAATACCCTAAGACAGATTAACGTTAACGATGATACCAGGATTATGAACAGCAGCGGTACCAGAAGGTATATGAGACATATTGATGTTGGCGACCGTTTGGTGGTGTTTGGACGCTCTGAACTGGGAGTATTTATTGCCGATTCAGTAATAATACGCGACTGACAGACACTCAAACACGGGGACATCTACCCTGTTTGATTTTGAAACCAGGCTCTGCGGGGACGGTTCTTGCTGCTTTAGCAAACAAAAAGAACCGTCCCTAATGTTTTTTGCCAAACAAAAAGAACCGTCCCTGATGTTTTTTGTTGATGTTTTTTGCCAGTATCCGGCAGGTCAAAATATTAAAAATAAGCGGCAGGAATTGAATGTCCTTTGGAGAATATTTAAACCAGGGAGGTGTGGGGGATGCTGATAAACAGAAAAACGATAGTGGCAGTGAGATGTCCCTGGTGCGGCAATATGCAGACAAACACCGCAGACCCCTTTCAGATTTCAACCGGTGAGGGTATTACGGTCAAGTGCCAGTGCGGAGAAGAGGTTTTTACCCTCAAAAAAAAGAAAACCAACGGTTACCAGTTGAATATTTCATGTATAGCCTGCGATCATGAGCATATCTATAAATTAGGGTACAAAGATTTGTGGAAGACCAATCTGTGTATTCTTGATTGCCATTATACTCATATGGAAGTGTGTTTCCTGGGCAGGGAAAGCTATGTGAAACAAGCCGTAGAGGCCTACGAAAGGGAGATGGAAGAGATAATCAGGCAGCTGGGGATAGAGGAATTCCTCGGGGATGACGACCTGTGGTCTGAAAGCTTTACCAGGTTTATGGATACTGTGGAAAAAGTTAATTTTAACAGCGATTTGGGGAAGAATATAGTTGACTTTATACCAAAGAGGCCAAAACACAGTAAATGAGGAGGAGTATTGTTGAAGCTTTACATTGATACTGCCAACCTGGATGAGATAAAGCAGGCAAATTCCATGGGCATTATAAGCGGGGTTACCACCAACCCGTCGCTGGTGGCGAAAGAAGGCGCCGATTTCAGACAAAGAATAAAGGATATTGCGTCAATAGTGAAGGGGCCGATCAGCGCGGAGGTTATATCCCTGGAAGCGGAAAAAATGGTGGAGGAGGGGAGAGAGCTCGCTTCGATAGATACCAATATAGTGATAAAGATACCCATTACCGTCCAAGGGCTTATGGCTGCCAATATTCTGGCATCCGAGGGTATAGATATAAATGCCACCCTTGTGTTTTCCGCCAACCAGGCTTTGCTGGCGGCGAGGGCCGGAGCGGCCTATGTAAGCCCCTTTGTGGGCAGAATGGACGATATAGGGAACGATGGGATGGAGGTAGTGAGGGATATAGCAGAAATTTTCCGCATTCACGGTATAGATACCAGAATAATAGCCGCAAGTATACGCCATCCTATGCACGTTGCCCGGGCTGCCCTTGCGGGGGCGCACATTTCCACCGTGCCCTTTCCGGTGCTTAAGGCGATGATTAAGCATCCACTGACAGATTTGGGCATAGAAAGGTTTTTGAAGGACTGGAACCAAGCAAAGCAAAAGAGCAACTAAAGCCGGGTAGTATAACCGGCTATTTTAAGGGGGTAATTTTTTGGACAGGGACCTTGCACTAAACCTGGTGAGGGTGACTGAAACGGCTGCATTAAAAGCTGCCAAACACATGGGCAGAGGAGATAAGAATGCTGCCGACCAGGCAGCGGTGGACGGTATGCGGAGAATGTTCGATACCATCCATGTCAATGGAGTAGTGGTGATAGGCGAGGGTGAGATGGACGAAGCGCCGATGCTTTACATAGGGGAGAAGATTGGCTGTCAGGCAAGGGATGATATAAAGGTGGATATTGCGGTAGATCCCCTTGACGGGACATCATTAATAGCCAAGGGAAGTCCCAACGCAATATCGGTGGTTGCCCTTGCTCCTGAAGGGTGCCTTCTCCATGCGCCGGACATGTACATGGATAAACTGGCGGTAAGCTCCAGGGCCAAAGGCGTTGCAGACATAAATGCGCCCGTCGAAGATAATCTTAGGAATATAGCAAGGGCGCTTAACAAGGATATTTCCGACTTAACTGTTACAATGCTGGATAGGCCGAGGCATGAAGCCGTTATAGACAGGGTGAGGAAGCTGGGCGCAAGGATTAAGCTTTTCGGTGAAGGGGACGTCGCAGCTGCGGTGGCCGTAGCCTTTGAACATACCGGCGTTGATGTGCTGCTTGGAATAGGCGGGGCTCCCGAGGGTGTAATTGCGGCGGCTGCTATGAAATGCCTGGGGGCTGATTTCCAGGGCAGGCTTATGCCCTACACCGACAAGGAGAAAGAACGGTGCCGGAAGATGGGCATTGGAGACATCAACAGGGTGTTATACCTGGATGACCTTGTAAAGGGCAATGAGGCTTTCTTTGCCGCTACCGGCGTTTCGGACGGGGAACTGCTAAAGGGAGTGGTGTATTATGGCAACCGTACCGCGAAGACCCATTCCATCATAATGCGGTCGGAAACCGGGACCGTCAGATTTATTGAAGCGATACACCAGCTTGACAGAAAACCGGAATACGCAATATAGTTTTTAAACGGGGCTATAAATTGCCCCGTTTTTGTCAAGAATTCAAATACCCCTTGTAATACTTTAAAAATAAGTATAATATAGGTATGTCCAAGATACCTATCCAGTTTGAGTTCCATTATGCCGATATAAACTATACAGTTGTGTTGCGCACATTAATGTGGAGGTGCTATTGATTGAATCATGTAAATTTAGAGGGTAAGACTATTGCTGAGTTAAGGGACATTGCAAAGAATTTGAACGTAAAAAGTCCCACCGTGTATAAGAAAGCCCGGCTGATAGAGCTTATCCTCGAGAAGCAGGTAGAAAAGTTTAAAGGAGATAAGCTCAAGCAAATCGCCGTTCTCGCAGAGCCCAATCTTGTAACAGGAGTATTAGAGGTTTTGCCCGACGGTTACGGCTTTCTCCGCTCTTCCAATTACCTTCCTGGAGCAGATGATGTTTACGTTTCCCCTTCCCAGATAAGAAAATTCAACCTTAAAACCGGAGATTTGATCACCGGAAAGACAAGGGCTGCGAAGGATTCGGAAAAATACCATGCTCTGCTGTTTGTGGAAGCCGTAAACGGCGACAGACCGGAGATTGCTGCAAAGAGGGCGGATTTTGACACCCTCACCCCAATTTATCCCAACCGCAGGGTAACCCTTGAACATTCCCCCGAAGACCTTTCAACAAGAATAACCGACATTATTTCTCCCATAGGTAAAGGCCAGCGGGGGCTCATAGTAGCGCCTCCCAAAGCCGGGAAAACCATACTGCTTCAGAAAATGGCCAACAGCGTAACAAAAAATCATCCCGAAATGAAGGTTATCGTGCTGCTCATAGATGAACGGCCCGAGGAAGTTACCGATATGAAGAGGTCGATAAACGGCGATGTTGTTTATTCCACCTTTGACGAGCTTCCCGAGCATCATATAAGGGTGGCGGAGATGGTACTCGAGCGGGCGCAGAGGCTTGTGGAGCAAAAAAAAGATGTAATAATACTGCTGGACAGCATAACCAGGCTGGCCCGGGCCTATAACCTCACCATACCACCCACCGGCAGGACCCTGTCCGGAGGCCTGGATCCCGGTGCGCTGCATAAACCCAAGAGGTTCTTTGGCGCGGCGAGGAATATAGAGGAGGGGGGAAGCCTGACAATACTGGCAACCGCCCTTATCGAAACCGGCAGCCGTATGGATGATGTGATTTATGAGGAATTCAAGGGGACGGGTAATATGGAGCTTCACCTTGACCGCAGGTTGTCCGAAAGGAGAATTTTCCCCGCCATTGACATGAACCGGTCGGGGACAAGGAGAGAAGAGCTGCTCCTTAGCCAGGACGAACTGGAAGCGGTTTGGTATATAAGGAAGGCGTTAAGCTCTGGACAGAACGCCGATGTTACCGAGAACCTGATAAACAGGCTTATGATGACGGATAATAACAGGCAGTTCCTTGGAATGGTAAAGAAGATGTTCGTATAAACAAATCACCTAATCAACGGGTAAGGGGTTGCTGACACCTATGCATCAGCAACCCCTTACCCGCAAAAAACAACAGGGACGGTTCTTTTTGTTTTTTGTGAAACATTAGGGACGGTTCTTTTTGTTTGCTTTTTGTTTGAGCGGGGAAAAATCCCGCGTTATGTCTTATTGTATTACAGTATTTCCTTCACAGCCTGGCCCAGTCTTGTTATACCTTCGATTATCCTTTCCTCGGGTATCGCGGAAAAGCTGAATCTTGCGGAGTTTTGCCCTCCCCCGTTAGGGTAGAAGGGATCTCCGGGAATAAAGGCAACGTTTTTTTCAAGCGCCTTCTTCATCAGCTCGGTTGTGTTGATGTGTTCGGGAAATTCCAGCCAGACAAATAGTCCGCCCTGGGGTACCGATATTTTTACTTCCTTCGGAAGGCACTTTTCCATCTGTTCTATCATTACGGCCCTTCTCTTCCTGTACACACCTATCAGGTATTCGATGCGGGCATCCAGGTCGTACATTTCCATGTATTTGTTAACCTGTCTTTGGGTAAGTGAATTTACCTGGAGGTCTGCTCCCTGCTTAACCAGATTAAATTTACCCAGTATCTCTTCGCCGGCGCATATCCAGCCCAGTCTCATCCCCGGTGCCAGGGTTTTGGAAAAGGTTCCAAGGTAAACAACCCTGTTTTGGGTATCAAAGGACTTGATAGCCGGTTGGGGCTCTCCCTCATATCTCAGTTCATAATAAGGGCTGTCTTCAATTATTACAGCATCATACCGGTTGGCCATCTCCACCAATTGTTTTCTTCTTTCCAAAGACCATGTTCTTCCCGACGGGTTCTGGAAATCCGGAATGACATAAATAAACTTAACCTTTGCGTTATTCCTTAACGTTTCTTCCAGTTCCGTCATAATAATGCCCTGGTCATCCATCGGAATATCTGCAAATTGGCATTCATAGGCCTTGAATGCATTTAGCGCTCCCAGATAGCTTGGGCTTTCACAGACCACCAAGTCGCCCGGGTTTACAAATATTTTGCCGCAAAAGTCAAGCCCCTGCTGGGAGCCTGAGGTTAGCAGGATATTATCTGCCGTAATACCCTTTATACCAACTCTCCCCAGCCTTTTAACCACCTTTTCCCTTAAGGGAAGGTAACCGTCGGTTGAGCCGTATTGCAAAGCCAACTGTCCATCCTCGTCCAGTACCTTCGAGGTTACTTCTTTCATTTCCTCAATCGGGAAAAACTCCGCAGCCGGCATTCCCCCTCCAAAGGAAATGACCTCCGGCCTTTCAGTGAGCTTAAGTACTTCGCGTATTGTGGAAGCCTTTACGCCGTCCATTCTGTTTGCAAATTTAAAAGCCATTACCTCACCTCCGGTGATATTGTAATTTCTTATTATATTCTATCATTAATTACAATTTTTTTATAGTACATCTAATTTCCGTTGTAATTAAAATACGTCCCTGTGACTTTTGTGGCGGGAGGACGATTTCGGCACACTGCCGTGACAGAGACGTAAAATTATGTTTGCGGGGAAATAATAGTTATGTTATAATATTGTAGTTAAAAATACAGTAATAATGCAGGAAAAGAGGTGAACCATCATGAGAGAGGGAATTCATCCTGAATACAAAAAAGCAGTGGTAAAATGCGCTTGCGGCGAGACCTTTGAGACCGGTTCGGTAAAGGAAGAACTGAAGGTTGAAATATGCTCAAAATGCCATCCCTTTTTTACGGGACGTCAAAAGTTTGTAGATACCGGTGGCCGTGTTGATAAATTCAAAAAGAAATACGGCATGTCCGATGATACGGATACTGAATAGCAAATACAGACTGGTGACTAAACCAGTCTTATTTGTACGGGGGAATATTAATGGGTGATAAAAGTAAGGTTTGTCCAACCAGTATTGGGGGCCAGGCGGTTATTGAGGGCGTAATGATGAAGGGCCCCGAAAACACCGCCATAGCAATCAGGAAAATGGGCGGAGAAATAGTGACCCGCCGCGAAAAGACCAAGAGTATCGATAAGAGGTACCCTTTGTTTAAGCTGCCAATTTTCAGGGGAATGTTTATGCTGATAGATACCATGGTTCTGGGAGTTAGATCCCTGACCTATTCGGCCGAGCAGGCTGAATTTGACGAAGGGGATGCGGAGCCTTCACGGTTTGACAGATTTTTGGAAAAAATATTCGGAGGCGAAAAGAAGGCGGAACAGGCCGCTATATACTTTTCGGTATTTCTGTCCCTTGTGCTGACGGTTCTGCTTTTCATAATACTGCCCACCTTTCTTATACGGTTTATCAAGACAAACGTCAGCGCCACCGTTGTTATGAATCTTATGGAGGGCCTTTTAAGGATAGGCATATTCCTTGTATACCTTTTGGCAGTCAGCAGGATGAAGGATATACAGAGGGTGTTTGAATATCATGGCGCAGAGCACAAAACCATACACTGCTATGAGCACCGGCAGGAGCTTACTCCCGAAAACGCCGCTTCCTATTCCCGGCTGCACCCGAGGTGCGGAACAAGCTTTTTGCTCATCGTGATGGTGGTAAGTATTATAGTGTTTTCGTTCATGGGCTGGCCCAATATGCTGGTCAGGATAATATCCAGGATTTTACTGCTGCCGCTGGTGGCAGGCATTTCCTATGAGATAATCAAATGGGCGGGCAGAAGCGAAAGCGCGCTTTCGCGGGTAGTCAGGACCCCGGGATTGTTTTTGCAAAGGCTTACCACACGGGAGCCTGATAACAGTCAGCTTGAGGTAGCCATAGCGGCCTTGAAGGCGGTAGCGCCGGAGGACCAGGGAGTTGACGCTTGGTAATGGAGGAAAACAGCCTCAGGGAAATGGTAGATTACGGCACAATAAAGCTTGCCAAGGGGGGCGTGGACAGCCCCCGCCTGGACGCCGAGTTAATTCTTGCCTGGGTTATCGGCAGAGACAGGCTTTTTTTGTATTCCAACCCGGCACACCGTATTGACAGCAGGGAAAGAAAAGAGTATTTTGCCCTGCTTGACCGAAGGGCAGAGGGCATGCCGGTTCATTATATAACCGGCAGCAGGGAATTTATGGGACTTGGTTTTAACGTTAATCCCTCGGTGCTGATACCGCGGCCGGATACCGAGACCCTTGTGGAGACAGCCCTTGAATGGTTGAAGCGGCACCGGCCGGACGGCGCCAGGGCGCTTGATATGGGTACCGGCAGCGGCGCCGTTGCAATAAGCCTTGCCTGTTACCATAAAGGTTTAACGTTAAAGGCGGTGGATATTTCACCTAAGGCCCTGGAGGTTGCAAGGGTCAATGCCTTAAGACACGGGGTGGAAGGCCGTGTGGAATTTATAAGGGGGGATTTGTTTTCGCCCTTTGCGGGAAGCGGTATTAAGTTTGACCTTGTGGTGTCAAACCCCCCCTATATATCCGAGGAAGAAATGGCCGATTTGCAGAGGGAAGTGCTGCATGAACCGTCCTTAGCCCTTTGCGGGGGAACCGACGGGCTCTGCTTTTACAGAAAAATCGCAGCCGGGGCCCCGGCGTTTATCAAAAAAGGAGGGCTTTTGGCGGTAGAAATTGCATTTAATCAGGCAGAGGCTGTGCAGGGCATTTTATGGCAAACCGGTGGGTATACAAAGGTACGGGTGGTAAAGGACCTTGCCGGTAACGACAGGGTGGTGCTGGGGACAGCATCTGGAATTTCCCGCCGCCCGGTGATATAATTTATAAATGTTAATACTAACAGTGCAGTAATTTACGGTAGGAGTGAATTTAATGCTGGACAAACTGGATTTTATAATGGATAAGTATAAGGAATTAAGCGCCAAGATCTCGGATCCCGAGATAATATCCGACAATGTAGTATGGACAAAATACGTTAAGGAACACGCCGAGATAGAACCGGTGGTGCAAAGATACCAGCAGTATAAAAAGATTATGTCCGAGCTTTCGGAGGCCAAGGAGATGCTGGCGGATGCAAAGGATAAGGAATTCGAGGAAATGGTAAGGAATGAGATAGACCAGCTTACGCCTGAAAAGGAGACCCTGGAGGAGGAGTTGAAAAAGCTCCTTATTCCCAAGGACCCAAACGATGACAAAAACGTATTTGTGGAGATCCGCGCGGGGACCGGCGGTGAAGAAGCTGCTTTGTTTGCCGGAACCCTGTTTAGAATGTATAACAGGTATGCCGAGCGCAGGGGATGGAAAAACGAAATTATGAGTTCGAACTCCACCAATATGGGCGGTTTCAAGGAAGTAGTGTTCATGCTGGAAGGAAAGGGCGCATACAGCAGGCTGAAATACGAGAGCGGGGTACACAGGGTGCAGAGAATACCTTCCACCGAATCCTCCGGCAGGATACACACGTCGGCTGCGACGGTAGCGGTGCTTCCCGAGGCAAAGGATGTGGATGTTGACATTAACCCAAACGAGCTGCGGATTGATGTATTCAGGTCGTCGGGACATGGCGGACAAAGCGTAAACACAACCGATTCCGCCGTGAGAATCACCCATATTCCGACGGGGCTGGTGGTATCCTGCCAGGATGAAAAATCACAGCTCAAGAACAAGGATAAGGCGCTGAAGGTTTTAAAGGCCCGGCTGTTGGATATGGAAATAGCCAAACGAAACGCCGAGATTGCAAAGTCAAGAAAAAGTCAGGTGGGCTCGGGGGACAGGAGCGAGAGAATACGTACCTATAATTATCCCCAGGGGAGGGTTACCGACCACAGGATCGGACTTACCATTTATCAGCTCGAGAATTTTCTTGACGGCGAGCTGGATGAGATGATAGATTCCCTAATTACCAGCGACCAGGCGGAAAAGTTAAAGAACACCGAAGCATAGAGGTATTTTTGAATACCTCTTAAATTTATATACAAAACCCGGCTGACAGGTCACATGGCCAATAAGGGTGTGATTGTTGTGCTATAACCCCGGCGGCAGGAATAGAATGTTAACAGCTAATTCTTCGTAAGGAGTGATTGGGTTGGATAATATTCTTACTTCCACTCTTCTGGGGTTTGTGGTGGGTATGGTGGGTACCGGTGCCGGCGGTACGGCTGCCTTTATTCTGAGAAGACCGTCCCGGCGGTTTATGGGAACCATTCTCGGCCTGTCGGGGGGCCTTATGATATCCATAGTGTGTTTTGAACTGCTTCCCGAGGCCTTTGAAATGGCTGGCTTAACCTACTCGATAGCTGGTATAATATTAGGTGTGGGGCTGGTCACGCTGATTGACGTTTTTCTGCCGCACCGGGACTTTGCAGAAAAAAATATCCGCGGCAGCGGTTATATAAGGACAGGGATATTGCTGGGCCTGGGGATTGCGATACATAACTTTCCGGAGGGGCTTGCCATTGGTTCGGGGTTGGCAGCCAATACCCAACTGGGAATAAGCCTTGCCCTTGTCATAGGGCTTCACAATATGCCCGAGGGGATAGCCATGGCAACGCCTATGATAATAGGCGGGTATTCGAGGGTTAAGGTTTTTCTTATCACAATTATGGCGGGTATACCGATGGGAATCGGCGCCTTTGCTGGTGCTCTGCTGGGGGAAATATCCCCGCTGCTGGTCTCCTTCTGCCTTTCGTTTGCCGGGGGTACCATGCTGTTTATCACCTGCGGCGAGCTTATACCCAAATCCCAGAATATACACCGCGGCAGGGCTTCATCATTTGGAATTATACTGGGTATTATTGCCGGAATAGTGCTTTCGGCTATATGAGGGCTTATCAACAATTGTTGCAGTACTTTGAGGAGCTGACGTGAGATTATGGATACCAGGGTGGTCAGGATTGACGCAAACAATATGGACCATAAAGCATTAAAAAGGGCGGGTGCTCTGATAAGGGAAGGGGGGCTTGTGGCCTTTCCCACCGAAACGGTATACGGATTGGGTGCCAACGGACTTGATGCCGGTGCCGTCAAAGGCATATTTAAAGCCAAGGGCAGGCCAAGCGACAATCCCCTTATCCTGCATATTTCCCGTACGGAGGAATTGGACAGGCTTGTGGCCTGCGTGCCGGCGGCGGCTTCAAAGCTTATCGACAGGTTCTGGCCCGGCCCGCTGACGCTGGTGCTGAAAAAATCCCCGCTGGTACCGGAGGCGGTAACGGCGGGCCTTGATACGGTGGCAGTAAGGATGCCCAGCCATCCCATTGCGGCGAGAATGATATACTACGCAGGGGTTCCGGTGGCTGCCCCAAGTGCCAATCTTTCCGGCAAACCGAGCCCTACCCGGATAAGCCATGTCCTGGACGACCTAATGGGCAGGGTGGATATGATAATAGACGGAGGAGATGTATCTGTGGGCTTGGAATCCACCGTGGCCGAGGTTACTCCCGGTGGGGTTTCTGTCCTCCGTCCCGGCGGTATTACGGTGGAGCAAATAAGGCAGGTCGTCGGGAATGTGTTTGTGGACCCGGCATTAGAAAACGGCAACGGAACTGACATTCCAAGGTCCCCCGGCATGAAATATACCCATTATTCGCCTGAGGCCGAGGTTATAATAATTGATGGTATAATAGAAAGGGTTGTGGGCAGGATACAGCGGATGTCCGGGGAACTGGAAGCAAAGGGCCGGAAAGTGGGTATACTGGCTACCGAGCAGACCAGGGCCTTGTACAGAAACGGTACCGTCATATCTGCGGGGGACAGGGAAAAACCGTGCACCATAGCCGCGAGTCTGTTTGCCGCCTTAAGGGAGTTTGACAGGCTGGGGGTAGATATTATACTTGCCGAGGCTGTGGAACGGGATGATATGGGGCTTGCCATTATGAACAGGCTGTTAAAGGCCGCATCCTATAATATCATAAGGGTATGACTAAACGGTTATAAACCGGGTTTTATAAAAATTACATACGCGGGAGGTATGGAAGTGAAGAGCATATTGTTTGTCTGCACAGGCAATACCTGCAGAAGCAGTATGGCCGAGGCCCTGCTAAGGAGTATGCTGAAGGACGCCGGGTTGGATATAAAGGTGGCGTCTGCAGGTACGGCGGTGTTCCGGCAGGAGGGCGCATCAGAACAGGCTGTGGAAGTTATGAAGGAAAACGGGATAGACCTGTCGGAGCACACCTCCACGCCTGTTAATGCGGAGAACCTCGGACAGGCGGATCTGATACTGACCATGACTATGGCCCATAAGAGGGCGGTAATCGGCATGGCTCCCGGCATGTCCGGAAAGGTATTCACGCTTAAGGAATACGCTGGCGGCGGGTTAAAGGATTCGGACAACCGGGATATTTTGGATATACGCGACCCCTTTGGGGGCAGGGTGGAAGAATACAGGGCCTGTGCCGAAGAAATCCGGTATCTTCTGGAGAAACTGGTGGAAATAATTAAGGCAGGGGGCCTGCAATCCAATAAGGAGGGGCATGGAGAATGAAAATAGCTGTTGGCAGCGACCATGGAGGCTATGAGCTTAAGGAAAGCATAAAGGAGCTTTTTGAACGCAGGAATATAGAATACAGCGATTTTGGAACCTTTAACACCGATTCGGTGGACTATCCGGACTTTGCGCAGAAGGTTACCTCCGCCGTTATATCCGGAGGTTATGACCGGGGCATTTTATGCTGCGGCACCGGTATCGGTATTTCAATGGCGGCCAACAAAGCGCCCGGCATAAGGGCGGCTTTGTGCGGGGACTGTTATTCCGCCAAAATGTCCCGCCTGCACAATGACGCCAACGTACTGTGTATGGGCGGCAGGGTGGTAGGCACCGGGCTTGCCCTTGAGATTGTGAACACCTGGCTTCAAACGGAATTCGAGGGCGGCAGGCACCAAAGGAGAGTAGACAAGATTACCGGTATTGAACACAAACACGAGTGAAACAACAGGGACGGTTCTTTTTGTTATATGGGAATGGGGACACACCTTAGACAAGCGTCCCCTGCCGCAAAAAAATAAATAACCGGGGGGAATATGCATGAAAAAGATGGTACATATTTTGGAACATCCGCTGATCCAGCACAAGCTTACCATGATAAGGGATGCCGGCACCGGACCCAAGGAGTTCAGGGAACTGGTGGAAGAGCTTTCAATGCTGATGGCCTACGAGGTTACAAGAAACATTCCTGTCCAGGAGGTGGAGGTACAGACGCCCCTTTGTAAAACAAAATGCAAAAGCATTTCGGGCAGGAAGTTAGGGATTATTCCAATATTAAGGGCAGGGCTGGGGATGGTAAATGGGATGCTAAAGCTTATTCCAACGGCTAAGGTCGGTCATATAGGACTTTACCGGGACCCTGACACTTTAAAGCCGGTGGAATACTACTGCAAGCTGCCCCCGGACATAGAGGAAAGGGAGCTTATTCTGCTTGACCCGATGCTTGCCACCGGAGGTTCTGCCTGTGCCGGCATAGAATTTTTGAAGCAAAAGGGAGCAAAAAATATAAAGCTGATGTGCCTTATAGCGGCGCCGGAGGGGGTTGACAGGGTCTGTACCCAGCATCCTGATGTGGAAATTTATACGGCTTCGGTAGACCAAAAACTGGATGACCATGCCTATATCGTACCGGGTTTGGGCGACGCCGGAGACAGGTTGTTTGGCACCAAGTAATGGAAAAATTAAATTCTGTTTACAATTTGTGCCTTCGTGTTGACAGTCTTGTCCGGTTGCTCTAGAATTAACATTAGGGCTGATTATTGATTAACATAAGGACAGGATATTAAGGAGGCACATTAAATTGGAGAAGTATCTTATTGCCTTTATTGCCGCTTTGGCGATCTCGTTTGTAACGACGCCTTTTATAAAAAAACTGGCTATAAGGATTGGAGCCGTTGACGTTCCAAAAGATGACCGGCGTGTACACGATAAGCCTATGCCCAGATTGGGAGGATTGGCTATTTATATAGGTTTTATGGCTGCTGTTTTGATACTGGTACCGTACAGCACCAAGCTGTTTGGTATATTGGCGGGCGCCACTTTGATTGTTATGCTGGGTGTGGTTGACGATATTAAGCCGCTGCCTTCAAAGCTCAAGCTGCTTATACAGATAGCGGCAGCGTTTATACTGGTCGCCTGCGGCGTGCGGGTTGAGTGGATTACCAACCCTTTTGACAGCGTGGACGGTATGGCGTATTTATCCTTTTTCAGTTATCCGATAACCGTTTTCTGGGTGGTTGGAGTGACAAATACGCTCAACCTCATTGACGGACTGGACGGTCTGGCTGCAGGGATAGCTTCGATTGCAGCCCTTTCACTGCTGGTGGTATCCATAATGAACGGACACACCGTGGTCGTTATATTTACTGCGGCGCTGGCCGGTTCGGCAATTGGGTTTTTACCTTACAATTTTAACCCCGCAAAGATTTTCATGGGGGATACCGGCTCCACATTCCTTGGCTTCGTCCTGGCCGCCATTTCCATAGAGGGGGCAATAAAGGGCGCAACCACGCTGGCCATTGCCATACCTATTCTCGCCCTTGGGCTGCCTATTTTCGACACAACCTTTGCGATAATAAGGAGAGCCGTTAACGGCAAGCCAATCATGGAGGCGGATAAGGGACATTTGCACCACAGGCTGCTTGCCCTGGGGCTTTCCCAGAAGCAGGTAGTGTTCACCCTTTATGCCGTAAGCGCTTTTTTAGGGCTTGGCGCAATAGTTATTACGCAGGATAATCCCATTAAATCGGTAGCGGTTGTGGGTTTTGTTGCGGTGACTATGGTATTGGCCCTCAGCCAGATGGGGTTCCAGGAGCCCGGGCATAAAAAGAAGCTTGACCAATAGCAGCCGGGGGATCCCGGCTTTTTAACTGGGAATTTTGGGACGAATAACCGTCCCTTGTTCCAAAGTCAGGAGGCAGAGCATGGACAGGATAAGGGTTATGACGGTGTTCGGGACAAGGCCGGAGGCGATAAAAATGGCCCCCCTCATAAAGCTTATGCGGCATAACACACATATCGAAACGGTGGTGTGTGTTACGGCGCAGCACAGGGAGATGCTTGACCAGGTGCTGGAGCTGTTCGATATAGTTCCCGATTACGACCTCGATATTATGCAGGACAGGCAGACGCTCACCGGGGTGACGGTAAGGGCCCTTAAGGGCCTGGATAAGGTTTTGGGAGAAGTGTCTCCGGATGCGCTGCTGGTCCACGGTGATACCACCACTACCTTTGCCGGAAGCCTTGCTGGTTTTTACCGGCATGTCAGGGTGGGACACGTGGAGGCGGGACTTAGGACCTTCGACAAATATTCGCCCTTTCCCGAGGAGATAAACCGCAGGCTTACCGGTGTAATGGCAGACATGCATTTCGCGCCCACCTCCGGGGCAAAGGCAAACCTGGTGAATGAAGGCATAGGCGAAAAGTCTATAGTGGTTACCGGAAACACCGTGATTGACGCGCTGATGCAGGTGGTAGAAAGCGATTACAATTTCAGGCATCCGCCCCTTAAGGATATCGGGTTTGACTCCAAAAGGGTTATACTGCTTACCTGCCACCGGCGGGAGAACATCGGTGCGCCCATGGCCGGAATATTCAAAGCGGTGCGGGATATCGCGGCGGCCTACAGCGATGTCGAGGTGGTTTACCCGGTACACAAAAACCCTGCGGTAGTTGATACCGCCCGCAGTATACTCGCAGGCAGGGACAGGATACACCTGATAGAGCCCCTGGACTATCTGCCCTTTGCCAATCTTATCAATAAATGTTTTATGGTGCTCACCGATTCCGGAGGCATACAGGAGGAAGCGCCGTCGCTCGGCAAGCCGGTGTTGGTACTAAGAGAGGTTACCGAAAGACCCGAGGCGGTACAGGCGGGAACCGTAAAGCTTGCCGGAGTTAACAGGGAGGATATAGTAAGGTCTGCTTCCCGATTACTCGAAGATGAAAATTCATACAACAGCATGGCCCATGCCGTTAACCCCTACGGAGACGGCAGAGCTTCGCAAAGAATCGTGGATGCTCTTTTATACTTCTATGGTATTAACAAAACCTCTCCGGCGGATTTCCAACCGATGGCCCAAAACGGGTCTACAGATATTTGGTTAAAAAAATAACAATGCCACATCAGGCGCCAACTCTTTAAGTGGCTTTGTTTCCTTCTATTTCCCTATGAAAACCTTCATAAAAAATGATAAAATATATAATAAAACTACAATTTTTTGATAAATGTTAGACAGGAATTTGAAGTCCTGTGTAGAATGTATACCAGTATGTAGGTGTGGTCTTAGTCTGCTATCGTTTCAGGCTTTGTATGTTTTTGTATATCTAAGTTTATAGTATAATAGATATATGATAGCAGGACACATGTGGTTGGGAGAACCGTACCCATGATTTCCGAGAGGTGGTGAGCATTCATTGGCATTTGAGGCAATAGAAGGCATAAAGGATGCCGAAAGAGAAGCAACCGTGATAGTTGCAGAGGCCAGGAAGAAGGCTGCCCAGATAATGAAGGATGGTAAAGACAAGGCGAATGCCATCGTTGAAGGGGCAAAGAATGAGGCCGAAGAGAAAAGCCGCCGTATGGTGGATGAGGCCAAAAAGTCCTGCGAAAAGGAGGTAGATAGGCTTAGGGAAAAATACAGGGAGGAAGGAATTCTCCTGGAACAGTCAACCAAAAAGAACATGGATAGGGCTGTTGATTTTATTGTGGAGAGGATAGTGACACAGTATGGCAATAGTTGATGTGAAAAAAATGTCAATCATTGCTCTCCGAAGGGACAAGAGCAAATTCGTTGAAATGTTCCAGAGACTGGGAAGGGTCGAAATAATAGACATCAGAGAAACAACTCCAGGGGAAGACTGGAACAGATTTTTCGAAGCCCGTGAGTCCGCCAGGGAATTGACCGACATTCAGGGTAAGCTGGGAGACATACAGTTCGCCATGGATTTTTTGGCCAGGTATGTGCCTGTTAAAAAATCGATATTTGCCGAAAAACCGATATATGATGAGGCGGCTATGGAAGAGCTCTCCCGTTCAAAAAAGCTGTGGTCGGTGGTTGCAGAGTGCAGAGAGCTGGAAACACGGCTGAACGGCCTTAAGAGTGAAGAAATGAGACTGGCCAGCACTGTGGACATGTTAAGCCCCTGGGAAGGCCTTGACGTTCCGCTGCAGGAACTGAAGCCTACAGATAAGGTAGCCGTTTATCCGGGTAACCTGCCGTCGGTTTCGGTGGAAAAGGTTAAGGCTCTTTTGCGGGAGAAAGCTCCCGAGAGTTGTATCGAGGTTATTAGCACCGACAGGGAGCTTGCCTATGTACTGCTTTTGTACCGCAAGTCCCTGGAGCAGGAGGTTTCTGAAATACTGAAAGAAAATTCCTGGAGCAGGGTGGAGCTTCCGCAGATTGAGGGGACGCCTTCCCATGTGATAGCTATGGCCGCGGAAAAGGCTGGGGAGTTCCAAGCCGCCAGGCAAAGTGTTGCGGACAGGGCGGCTGAGTTGTCGGAGAGCAGAACTGAGCTGGAAGTAGTATATGATTATTACAATATGATATCGGGCAGGATGGGCGTGGAAGGGACCACAGGCAATACCAGGGAGACCTTCTATATGGAAGGATGGGTGGCAGGGCCGGATGCCGATAAGGTGAAGAAGGCTGTACTCAAGAAGATCCCCGAAGCACATATTGTCTTCAGCGACCCCGGTGATCAAGACGATGTGCCGGTGGTGCTTAAAAACCACGGGTTTGTGGAGCCCTTCGAGATGATAACAGATTTGTACAGCCCTCCTGGCAAAAAGGATTTTGACCCCAATATTTTAGTTTCAATCTTTTACTTTATTTTCTTCGGCATGATGATAAGCGATGCGGGATACGGGATTGTACTGACGCTGCTGGGGTTTTGGGTGCTTAAAACCGTTAAGCCCAAGGGAATACTCAAGAAGCTGTTCGGGCTTATCACCCTGGGAGGAATTTCCACTTTCTTTTGGGGAGCGATGTTCGGCGGCTGGTTCGGTGACCTTATAGTGGTGCGTCCTATATGGATGAACCCTCTGGAGGACCCGATGAGCCTACTTGTATTCAGCTTTGCGCTGGGAATAATACAGATTTACGTCGGCCTGGGGGCTGCCGCGTATAAGAATATAAAAGCCGGCAGAACCCTTGATGCGGTATTTGACCAGGGTTTGTGGGCTGTGCTTCTTGCAGGGCTTATAATGTTTGCATATCCTCCCCTGGCAGGGGCTGCAAAGGTTTTATCCATTGCAGGGGCCGCAGGTCTTGTTCTGACCCAGGGACGAAGCAAGAAAAATATCTTTGGGAAGCTTTCGTCAGGGCTCCTAAGCCTTTATAGTGTCACGGGGTATCTTAGCGATGTGCTTTCCTATTCGAGAATACTGGCCCTAGGCCTTGCTACCGGCGTAATAGCCATGGTAGTGAATACAATGGCAAAAATGCTGGGGTTCAATGTAATAGGCTATATCCTGATGGCGGTGGCGTTGGTGGTAGGGCATATATTCAATATAGCTATCAATGCTCTTGGAGCATACGTTCATTCCAGCCGTCTGCAGTATGTGGAGTTCTTCGGTAAATTTTATGAGGGCGGAGGAAGAACCTTCAATCCCTTTGTAATAAAAACTAAATATACCAACTTACTGAATGAGGAGGAGATATAGATGTTAGAACTAAAATTTGCATTGACTCAGGGCCAATTTTTGTCGCTTTTGGGAGCAGCCCTTGCGGTACTCTTAGCGGGAATAGGCTCTGCGATAGGAGTAGGTATAGCAGGCCAGGCTGCTGCGGGTGTTGTTACCGAGGACCCGGGCAAGTTCGGTCAGACCCTGCTGCTCCAGGCGCTGCCGGGAACGCAGGGCATATATGGTCTGCTTACAGGATTTGTTATCATGCAAAAGATTGGAATTATAGGCGGAAATATAGCTGAGATTTCTACGGTAAGCGGTCTCCTGATATTCGCTGCGGCAATGCCGATAGCCTTTGTGGGGTTAATGTCGGCTATTTACCAGGGTAAGGCTTCGGCAGCGGGTATGGGAATAGTGGCCAAAAGGCCCGAGGAACTTGCCAAGGGGATAACCTACGCCGCAATGGTTGAAACCTATGCCGTGCTGGCGCTGCTTGCATCAATCCTTATGATATTCGGAATCAATATTTAAGGGAGTGTCCTAAATGGAGGGAATGGAAAGGATTAGAGAAAGTATACTGGCGGAAGCAAGGGCCCAGGCGGAAGCAATTGTTAAGGAAGCGAAGGACAATGTTAAGGCAATGGAGAAGCAGGCCGTTAAAAGGGCTGAGGAAATTACCGGAAACCGGCTTCAAAAAGCCGGGGTGGAAGCCCGGGAAGCGGCGGCAAGAATGCTTTCGATGGCCGAGCTTGAGCTGAAAAAGGAAAATCTCCAGGCAAAGCAAGACTTGATAGAACAGGCCTTTGAAAAAGCCCTTTCCCGGCTAAAGGGTCTTTCGGAGGAAGACTATACCGGTATGATTGTATCCATCCTTGGCAGCAAAGGCATTACAGGGAAGGAAGAACTGGTTGTCTCCCCGAAGGACAGGGAAATGTTCCAAAAGGGTCTGCTGAATAAGATAAACGACAGGTTGGGCTTTGAACTGAAACTGTCGGATGAAACCCGCGACATGCAAGGCGGTTTTATATTAAAGAGCGAGGGAGTGGAAATAAACAACTCCTTTGAAACACTACTCAGAATGGAGAGGGAGCGAATAGAAACCCAACTCGCAGATATCCTTTTCCACTAGTAAGGAGGAACCTCAATGAGGGATACAATGTTCTTATATGCAGTATCCAGGGTAAGAGCCCTGGAAAACAACCTCCTTTCCAGAAGTACGGTAGACAGGATGCTGGAAGCCTCAACCGCCCAGGAAGCCTTCAAAATCCTCGGCGAGACCGATTACGGCAATTATTTCGGCGAGGTTGAGAGCGTATACGACTTTGAGAAGGCACTTAACCAGTCCTTAAGGTCGGCCTACAAAGTGATTGAGGATTCCACCAGGGATCAGAGGTTTACACTCCTTTCCAAAATAAGGTACGATTTTCATAACCTGAAGGTATTGATGAAAGGAAAATATCTTGGTGAAGATTACAGTCATATTCTTTCCCAGACCGGGTCAATAGAAGTGGAGGTCCTTCGCAAGGCGGTGGATGACAAGGACATGACAGGGTTTAACCCGCACATCAAGCAGGCCTTTGAAAAGGCGGATATGGACTTTGAACTTAACGGCGACCCGCAGATGATAGATATCATACTTGACCAGGGACTTTATGCCTGGATCAGGGAGCTGGCGGATGGGATTAAGGACACCGACCTTATTGAGTTTATTAAAACCGAGATTGACCTTACAAACATAAATACCCTGCTAAGGGTCAGGAAGATGAAAAGGAGCGTCAAATTACTCGAAACAGCGCTTATTGACGGCGGCTTCCTGGACAGGTCATTCTTTATAAACTCTATGGGCGAGCCGGTGGGCAGCTTTGCCGACAGACTGTCTTCAACAAGGTATGATAAAGTTGCGATTGAAGGTATTGGGCCCTGGATAGACACAGGAAGCTCTACTGTACTTGAAAAAATATCGGATGATTTGCTCCTTAATATGGCTAAAAAAGGAAAGTACGCAGCCTTCGGTATCCTTCCCATAATCGGTTATTTAAGGGCCAGGGAGAGTGAGGCCAGGGTGATAAGAATGATTATGGTGGGCAAGATTAACGGTATACCGGCGGAAAGCTTACGGGAAAGGTTGCGTGATATATATGTATAGGGTAGGAGTTATAGGAGACAGGGATACGGTGCTTGCCTTCAAAGCTCTTGGGGTGGATATTTTCTCTGTAATTAGTCCTGAGGAGGCCAAAAAGGCTCTTAGAACAATGGCAAGGGAAAAATACGCCGTTATATTTATAACAGAGCAGGTATCCGTTCAGATTGAAGATATGATAGAAGAATACGAAAACGAAGTTTTTCCTGCCATAATACCGATCCCCAATAATCAGGGTTCTCTGGGAACAGGCATTGCGAAAATCAGGGAATCTGTGGAAAGGGCCATAGGAGTAGATATATTCTTCGAAAGTGAGGGAGAAGAGAATTGAAACAAGGTAGAATAACCAAAGTTTCCGGTCCCCTGGTAATGGCTGAAGGCCTGGAAGATGCCAAAATGTTTGACGTTGTAAGGGTTGGCGGGCAGCGGCTTATAGGGGAGATTATAGAGATAAGAAGCGGCATAGCATCAATCCAGGTATACGAAGAGACCGCAGGCCTTAGCCCGGGAGACCCGGTAGAGGGCACAGGGGCCCCCTTGAGCGTTGAGCTGGCGCCCGGTATGATAGAGGGTATTTTTGACGGTATACAAAGGCCATTGGACCTTATACGGAAAAAAATCGGAGCGTTTATCGCCAGAGGGGTTGAAGTACCGGCTCTGGACCACCAGAAGAAATGGGACTTCGTGCCCGCCGCCAAGGTGGGAGATGAGGTAACCGGCGGAGATATCCTGGGGGTTGTGAAGGAAACCATTCTGGTAGAGCACAGGGTAATGGTCCCCCACGGAATAGAGGGAAAAATCGCAAAGCTAAGCTCCGGCCCGGCAACCATAGTGGATACAATAGCAGAAATAGAGACACGCGACGGCGTTAAAGAAGTACAGATGCTGCAAAAATGGCCGGTTAGAAAAATAAGACCCTACAAGGAAAAGCTGCCTCCCGTCCAGGCAATGACCACCGGCCAGAGGGTTATCGACATGTTTTTCCCGGTGGCAAAGGGCGGAGTTGCATGTATCCCCGGACCCTTTGGCAGCGGTAAAACAGTGGTACAGCACCAGTTGGCCAAATGGGCCGAAGCGGATATAGTTGTTTATATTGGATGCGGCGAGCGTGGCAACGAGATGACCGACGTATTAATGGAGTTCCCGGAGCTTATAGACCCCAAATCCGGGGAGCCTTTGATGAAGCGTACCGTGCTTATAGCAAACACTTCCAACATGCCGGTTGCGGCCAGGGAAGCGTCAATATATACAGGGGTAACCATAGCCGAGTATTTCAGGGATATGGGATACAATGTAGCCCTTATGGCGGATTCCACGTCCCGGTGGGCAGAGGCATTAAGGGAGATGTCGGGCCGTCTTGAGGAGATGCCCGGTGAAGAGGGTTATCCCGCATACCTGGCATCCCGGCTGGCCGAGTTCTACGAGAGGGCTGGAAGGGTTGTCTGCACAGGAAGCGAAGACAGGCAGGGCTCCGTAACCGCCGTAGGAGCGGTATCACCCCCCGGAGGCGACCTCTCCGAGCCGGTTACCCAGGGAACCTTAAGGGTTGTAAAGGTATTCTGGGCATTGGATGCATCGCTTGCATACAGTCGTCACTTCCCGGCGATACACTGGCTTACCAGCTATTCGCTTTACCTGGATACCCTTGAGGAATGGCTCAAGGATAACGTGGACCCCGAATGGGGAAACTTGCGGGCGGAAGCGATGAAGCTTTTGCAGATTGAAGCGGAATTACAGGAAATTGTACGGCTTGTGGGTATTGATGCGCTGTCTGTAAAGGACAGGCTGATATTAGAGGTAACCAAGTCGATAAGGGAGGATTTCCTGCACCAGAACGCCTTCCATGAAGTGGACACCTATGCTTCGCTTAAGAAACAGTTTGAAATGTTAAAGGCGATACTGGTATATCATCAAGAGGCCGAGAAGGCCATGGAAGCCGGAGCCTCCTTCAAGGATGTGGAAAACCATCCGGTCAGGGAGAGAATATCAAGGATGAAGTACCTTAAGGAAGAAGAGATGGAGAAGATAGAGGCAGTCAAGGAAGAAGTAAAGAAACAACTTGAAGGATTGGCTTCAGAAGAAGGGGGTGGGCTGAGTGCTTAAGGAATACAGAACCGTCAGAGAAATAGCGGGTCCGCTGATGCTGGTGGATGGTGTGGACGGAGCCCACTTTGACGAGTTGGTCGAGATAGAACTGCAGGGCGGGGAACTGCGAAGGGGTAAGGTGCTGGAAGTAAACGGCGACAAAGCCCTTATACAGCTGTTTGAGGGTTCCTCCGGAATAAATGCAAAACAGACCAAGGTAAGATTCCTGGGCAAGGGTATAGAACTGCCGGTATCCCTTGATATCCTGGGCCGTGTATTCGACGGCTTTGGAAGGCCGAGGGACAACGGGCCCAATATAATACCGGATAAAAGGGTTGACATTAACGGCGTACCGATAAACCCCACCGCGAGGGATTATCCGTCCGAGTTCATCCAGACCGGTGTTTCTGCAATAGACGGACTTAATACCCTGGTAAGGGGCCAGAAGCTGCCCATATTTTCCGGTTCGGGCCTGCCCCATTCACAGCTTGCGGCGCAGATAGCCCGTCAGGCAAGGGTGCTGGGTACCGAAGGCAAATTCGCCGTTGTATTTGCGGCGATAGGAATAACCTTTGAGGAAGCAAACTACTTTATAACCGACTTTACCAAGACCGGGGCTATAGACCGCTCTGTGCTGTTTATGAATTTGGCCAACGACCCCGCCATAGAACGTATAGCGACACCCAGGATGGCGCTGACCGCGGCCGAATACCTGGCCTACGAGAAAAACATGCACGTTTTGGTAATATTAACAGATATAACTAATTACTGCGAGGCTCTAAGGGAAGTATCGGCAGCCCGTAAGGAGATACCCGGCAGAAGGGGTTATCCCGGCTACATGTATACAGACCTGTCCACAATATACGAGAGGGCGGGAAGGTTGATAGGGGCTGAGGGGTCTGTGACCCAGATACCGATACTCACCATGCCCGAGGATGATAAGACCCATCCAATACCCGACCTTACCGGTTATATTACCGAGGGTCAGGTAATACTGAGCAGGGAGCTCTACCGTAAGGGAGTCATGCCTCCCATAGACGTACTGCCTTCACTGTCCAGGCTTAAGGATAAGGGAATTGGCAAGGACAAAACAAGGGAAGACCATGCGGATACAATGAACCAGCTGTTCGCAGCCTATGCCAGAGGTAAGGAAGCCAAGGAACTTGCGGTTATACTGGGAGAAGCGGCACTTAGCGATACCGATAAGCTGTTTGCAAAGTTTGCCGATGAGTTTGAGAAAAAATACGTTTCCCAGGGAGAGCATGAAAACCGTACCATCGAGGAGACCCTGCAGCTGGGTTGGGAACTGCTGGCAATACTGCCCAGAGCAGAGCTTAAGAGAATTAGAGATGAATACCTTGACAAATATCTGCCCGAGAAAAAGGAGTTGTAGGCCGTGGAGATACGAGTCAATCCAACCCGAATGGAGCTGTCAAAGCTCAAGAAAAGAGTTACGGTAGCCAGGAGAGGCCATAAGCTCCTAAAGGACAAACAGGATGAGCTTGTCAAGAAATTCATCGATATGGTGAAGGAGAACAAGCGGCTGAGGGAGGAAATAGAAAAAGAGCTCTCGGAAGCCTTTAGGAACTATGTAATGGCCAGGACGTTAATGTCGGACCAGATCCTGGAGGAAAGCCTTATGTACCCCGTTGGCAAGGTGGATATTAAGGCGGCACAAAGGAATGTAATGAGCGTGCGGATTCCTTCTATCGATATAGTCAAAGGCGACGAAGAAGGCGAAACAGAGGGAAATAACCCCATTGCCTATGGTTTCGCCGGCACCTCGGGGGAGCTGGACAATTCCATTTCGATACTCTCCCAAATACTGCCCAGGCTTTTGAAGCTGGCGGAGATAGAAAAGGGCTGCCGTCTTATGGCAGTGGAGATAGAAAAGACCCGCCGCAGGGTAAATGCCCTGGAGTACGTAATGATACCCTCCATGGCTCAAAAGATAAAATACATTACCATGAAGCTGGATGAGAATGAACGGGGCAATATCACCCGGTTGATGAAGGTAAAGGATATGATGATGGAGAAGGGCGTTTAAAAGCGCCCTTTTTTGCTTGATGCTTACATTACGGTATGTTGGATAAAAATTCAATGTGAGGATAAAATAAGTTTGTAATCGGGGTGAAATTGTGGACAAGAAGGATGTTACACCGCTGAAATATATAGGGTTTATTACCCAACTGGGAGTATCCATGGCAGTGCCTATAGTTCTGGGGGTATTGGCGGGAAGATACCTTGATGAGCGGATAGGCACCAACAATGTATTCCTAGTTATATCAATAATTATAGGTACGCTGACATCCTTTAGGAATCTGTATCATCAGGCGAATAGAATTACCAGAAGGAAATGAAGGCGGATGGTATACTGCAGACAGCTGAGCAGGTACATAATTGGAAGAACACTCATAATAAGCGTTGTTGCGGCGCCCTTTACAACTGTGCTGCCAGGGTCTTCGGGTAATCTGGCAGGGTTTGCACTGGGGGTGTTTTTTTGTATTGTTAATTTTCTGCTGCTTGCAAGGACCCTTGAAAGGGCGGCGGCCATGAAACCCGCAAAGGCCGCTGCTTATACTTTTTCGGTGTATTTGTTGAGATACCTTTTAACGGGTGTTGTCCTGGGTATTTCAATTGCACTGCCGCACGTTAATTATATATATACAATTTTGGGGTTATTTTTGATTAAACTGATAATACTTGCAAATAATATTGGTTATGGAGCAAAGGGAACCGAAAAGCGCGCGTAATCACAGGGGGGAATATCTATGGAGTTTGAGCCGAAAATTCAGTTTCATATTCCCGATTGGGTACCGTTTCTGGGCGGAACCGGGGTAACCGAGACGGTAACCACCACATGGCTGATTATGGCGCTGCTTGTGGCATTTGCTTATTTTTCAACCAGGGTATTGGAGGAAAAACCGGGGCCATTGCAAAATGTGGTGGAGATGTTTGTGGAAAGCATTGAAAACCTGACAGTATCAAGCATGGGACGGGACAAGCTGGGGTTCGCCCCCTATATGGGAACATTGGCCATGTATATACTTGCCGCCAATCTGGCGGGCCTTTTTGCGTTTCGGCCTCCGACGGCGGATCTAAACACAACCATGGCCCTTTCGTTTATTACCTTTGCAAGCATTCACTATTACGGTATCAGAAGGAAGGGGCTGCTGAAGTATCTTAAAGAGTTTGCCGAGCCTATGCCGCTGCTTCTGCCGCTGAATATAATAGGAGAGCTGTCAACGCCTGTCTCCCTTTCCTTCAGGCTGTTCGGCAATATGCTGGGGGGAGTTATTATAATGTACCTTATGTACCAGATGGTTCCTTTGATACTTCCCATACTGCCCCATATTTACTTTGACCTGTTTGCGGGAGTTTTACAGACATTCATATTTGTCATGCTGTCGATGGTTTTCATATCGCTGGCTATGGATTAGCCCGATGGTTTGCCTGAAACGGTGGCAACCGACAGAAAGGAGCTTTGGGATGGGAGATGGCACAGATATTATAAAAGCACTGTTTGACTGGATATCCGGCTATGACAGCAGGACACTGGTGCTGGCAGCTTCGGCCATAGGCGCCGGTGCGGCCATGATTACCGGTATAGGCCCCGGGCTGGGCCAGGGTTTTGCTGCGGGCAAGGCTACCGAAAGCGTAGGCTTAAACCCCGGTCGTTCAAAGGATATCACATTCACCCTGTTTTTGGGTGTCGCTATTTCCGAAACCTCAGGGATATTCGCATTGATAGTGGCCCTGATACTGCTTTTCGCCAACCCCTTAGTCGGTATGGACGGAATAAAGCAGGTCCTTGCGGTATCGGCGGTATCGGCGGGGGTTGCGATGGTAGGGGGCATTGGCCCGGCTGTCGGCCAGGGGTATGCTGCGGGTAAGGCGGCGGAAGCGGTTGGGTTAAACCCGAGGGCGGGTAAAAGCATAAACTTTACGTTATTGCTGGGATCAGCCGTTGCTGAGACATCCACCATATTGGCCCTTGTGGTGGCGCTGGTTTTTCTGTTTGCCGGGCCGCTTGCAGCGGGTTCGGGGTCATGGGTGATATCTGCAGCTTCGGCCCTGGGTGCCGGGCTTGCGATGGTTGCCGGTATAGGGCCGGGCACCGGCCAGGGGTATGCGGCGGGTAAGGCGGTGGAGGCAGTGGGGAAAAGGCCCGGCCATCGCGGGTCAATACTGAGGGTAATGTTCCTTGGGCAGGCGGTTGCCCAGACCACAGGCATATACGCCCTTATAATTGCGCTGATACTCTTGTTCGCCAATCCCCTGCTGGGATGATTGAGGATTACAGGTCACAGGGATAGGCATCAGTCATCTGCGCTGCGCAAAGGTGTGTCCCCTGATCTTGATTGAAGCGGTAAGAAACAAAAAACAAAAAGAACCGTCCCTGATGTTTCACAAAAAACAAAAAGAACCGTCCCTAATGTTTTACACCCTGTAGGAAAAGGAGGAGTCTGTTATGGAAGGTATTACAGGCAGGGCACTGGTGCTGGCGGCTTCGGCCATTGGCGCCGGTCTGGCCATGATAGCCGGTATTGGCCCCGGTATAGGTCAGGGGTATGCGGCGGGAAAAGGAGCGGAAGCGGTGGGCAGGCAGCCCGAGGCCCAGGGAGATATCATCAGAACCATGCTGCTTGGGGCTGCGGTCGCCGAGACCACGGGTATATACGGCCTTATAGTAGCCCTGATACTGCTGTTTGCAAACCCGCTGGTACGCCTGTTAATGTAGACACATGAGGAGGGGAATGCTATGACCGGAAGCCTTGTGGGTATTGACATGAACATGGTTTTTCAGCTTGTTAACACGTTAGTTTTATATCTGTTGCTGCGGCATTTCCTGTTTAAGCCGGTGTCGGACCATCTGGCCAGCAGGAGAGACCGGATTGAAAATGACCTTCGCAGCGCAGAGGATGCCAAAAAGGAAGCGGAAAGACTTAAGAGCGAATACCAGGGGAAGCTTGACGGCGTTGAGAAGGAAGCCGGGGAGATAATAAGCGGGGCAGCACGCAGCGGGGAAATGAGGCGCTGCGAAATAATCCGGGATGCCAAGGCGGAGGCGAAAAACATCTTCAAAAGAGCCCAAAGGGATATAATGCTGGAGAAAGAAAAGGCCATGTCCGGCATAAGGGACGAGATGGTCAGTATATCGATGCAGGCGGCGGAAAAGGTTCTGGAAGAAAACATCGACAGCGAAACAAACCGGCGGCTGATACGGGATTATGTTGACGGGGTGGGCAGGATATCATGACCGGGGTTGATTACAGATATGCCCGGGGCCTTTTAACGGTTGCAAAGGACAGGAACAAAACAGGCGTTTTCAGAGGTCAGATGCAAAAGCTTCTGGATACGCTGAAAAATACCCCGGAGCTTAATGCTGTCCTTGCATCGCCCAATACAGACAGGGAGACAAAAAAGCGGATAATGACCAGAGTGTTTTCCGGGGTGCTGGATAAAGAACTGTTAAATTTTGTTATGCTTGTAATGGACAGAAACAGGGAAAACCGCCTGGAGCAGATAACGAATGTTTTCATCAATCTGGCGGACCGTGAGAGGAGCATTGTTACAGCCCTTGTTGTTACCACCCGGGCTTTGCGTGAAGACGAGAAGGAGCTGCTTAAGGCCAAGCTGTCGCTGGCCTTCGGGTTGACCGTTGAAATCCAAAGCCGTATTGATAAAAGCATACTTGGGGGCATTGTCATAAAACTTGAAGATAAATTGCTGGACGGCAGCCTCCGGGGCAGGCTTGAGGCAATGGAGGGGATTGTACATGATGCTGTAACCTATAGGATAGGGGAGATGGGAAAGGGTGGATCTTAGGCCTGAGGAAATAAGCCGCGTTATCAGCGAGGAGATAGAAAACTATGACAACAGACCGGATATCCGGGAGATAGGTACCGTCCTGCAGGTGGGGGACGGAATAGCCCGGGTTCACGGGCTGTTAAACTGTATGGCGGGAGAGCTGCTGGAATTTCCGGGCGGGGTAACCGGGATGGCTCTTAACCTTGAAGAAGAAAATGTGGGCTGCGTCCTGCTGGGATCGGATGAAAATATCAGTGAGGGGGATATAGTAAAAAGAACCGGAAGGACCGTCGGGGTGCCGGTAGGGGACGTTATGCAGGGCAGGGTGGTAAATGCACTGGGAAAACCAATTGACGGCAAAGGCCCTATAAACACTGATAAATACAGGCCGGTGGAGCACAGGGCCCCGGGGGTGGTGGAAAGGAAATCGGTGCACCAACCCCTTCAGACCGGGTTAAAGGCGATAGATTCAATGGTACCCATAGGCAGGGGACAGAGAGAGCTTATTATTGGAGACCGGCAGACGGGAAAAAGTGCAATCGCGATAGATACGGTACTCAACCAAAGGGATAAGGATATTATATGTATTTATGTGGCTATCGGTCAAAAGGCATCCACCATAGCCCAGACGGTAAATACCCTTGAGGAGCTGGGGGCTATGGACTACAGCATAGTGGTGGCGGCAACCGCCAGCGACGCTGCTGCCCTTCAGTATCTTGCACCCTATACGGGATGCGCAATCGGCGAAGAGTTTATGTATAAGGGCAGGGATGTGCTCATAATATACGATGACCTGACAAAACATGCCATAGCCTACAGGGCTCTGTCGCTGCTGTTAAGGCGACCTCCCGGCAGGGAGGCCTATCCCGGGGATGTGTTTTATCTTCATTCAAGGCTGCTTGAAAGGGCGGCAAAGCTGAACGATAAGCAAGGCGGCGGTTCGATGACGGCGCTTCCCATAATAGAAACCCAGGCTGGGGATGTGTCCGCCTATATACCAACCAATGTAATATCCATTACCGACGGACAGATATACCTTGAGTCCGGGCTGTTCTTTTCCGGTATCAGGCCGGCGGTAAACGCAGGCCTGTCGGTATCCAGGGTGGGGGGAGCCGCGCAGATTAAGGCAATGAAAAAGGTTGCCGGCAGGCTGAGGCTTGAGCTTGCCCAGTACAGGGAACTGGAAGCCTTTGCCCGGTTCGGGTCCGAGCTTGAAGAGGAGACACGAAGGAGGCTGGAAAAGGGGCGTAGGATAATTGAGGTGCTGAAACAGGAGCAGTATGTCCCTATGGCGGTGGAGGACCAGGTTTTGATCATTTATGCCGTTGCCAATGACTATCTGGAGGATATACCGGTGGAAAGCATAAACCGGTTTGAAAAGGAGTTCCTGAAGTACATGGCGGAACGCTGTCCCGAGGTTGGAAGGGAAATAAGGGAAGCCGGGGATTTTAGCGAAGAAGGCGAAAACAGGCTCGAAAAAGCGCTTCGGGATTTCAGAAAAAAATGGGATAAAGACCGGGAAAATGCCGGTACAAGGGAATAGGACCCGGTACCCTGAAGCATGGCAACCCAAATGTACTGAGGAAGGAGGCGGACAATGGCGCAAACCGGAATGAGGGATATAAGGAGAAGGATAAGGAGTATTAAAAGCACAATGCAGATAACAAGAGGTATGGAACTGGTTGCCTCCGCAAAGCTGGTAAAGGCGAGAAAGGCCTTTGAAGCGGCAAAGCCCTATTCCCAATCGATTACGCACATATTAAAGAATACGGCAAAAAGTGAAAGCGGTGTTAAACATATCCTTTTAACCGGGCGGGAAGCAAAGAACGAGCTGTTTATCGTAATCACCTCGGACAGGGGGCTTTGCGGCGGATATAATTCAAACCTGATAAAGGAAGTGGTTTCAAGGCTGGATAAGGGAATAAAGCCTAGTTTTATAGTTACCGGCATAAGGGGCGCAGAGCATTTAAGGGCAAGGGGCTGCAGCATTATCAGGGAATATCCGGGCATATCCGACAACCCGGGCCTTGAGCATGCCGCCGATATTGCAGACAGGGTTCTTGAGCTTATAGACCAAGGCGATGCAGACAGGGTAAGCCTTGCCTATAACAGATTTGTATCAGCCATTTCCCAGCAGCCGGAGGTATTTCGGTTGATACCGCCGGTTGTGGAAAGAGAAGAGCATCTATCGGCAGGGCATGAAGAATCCCGACCGGCGAAACAAGAGGACCTTTTAAGCTTTGAACCCTCCCGCAGCCAGGTGCTTGATACTATTATCCCCCTGTATATACGGGGCATGGTGTACGCAGCTTTGGTGGAAGCATCGGCCAGCGAGCAGGCGGCAAGGAGAATAGCCATGGGGGCCGCCACCGATAACGCAGAGAGTATGATAGAGGAGCTGACCCTTTCATATAACCGGGCGAGGCAGGAGCTTATCACAAGGGAAATCACCGAGATTATAGGCGGAGCGGAGGCAATATATTAAGGGAGAGGGGTGGCGGCATGCAGGGTAATACCGGAACGGTAGCGCAGATAACGGGGCCGGTGGTTGATATAAGGTTTGGCCGGCAAAACCTTCCTGCCATTAACAATGCAATTATTATTGAGGATGGCGGCGCAAGGGTCACTGTGGAAGTGGCCAGGCATATGGGGGACGATATGGTGCGGTGTATCGCCATGTCCTCGACCGACGGACTAAAACGGGGTCTCAGGGCGGTGGACACCGGCTCTCCAATCATGGTACCGGTGGGTAAGGGCACGCTGGGAAGACTGTTCAATGTATTGGGGGAGCCAATAGATAATGAAGGGAAAGTCCGGGTGGATGATTACCACCAAATCCACAGACCCGCCCCCGGGGTGGAGGAGCAGGCCACATCAACCGAGGTATTCGAAACGGGTATCAAGGTTATAGACCTTCTGGCACCGTATCCCAAGGGCGGCAAAGTGGGCCTTTTCGGGGGTGCGGGGGTGGGTAAAACCGTTCTTATAATGGAATTAATCCGAAGTATAGCCACCGAGCACGGAGGGTTTTCGGTTTTTACCGGTGTGGGGGAAAGGACCCGGGAGGGTAACGACCTTTGGACCGAAATGAAGGAATCGGGGGTTTTGAAAAATACCGCCCTTGTATTCGGCCAGATGAACGAACCCCCGGGAGCAAGGATGAGGGTGGGGCTGACCGGTCTTACCATGGCCGAGAATTTCAGGGACAAAGAGGGGCAGGATGTATTGCTGTTTATTGATAACATATTCAGGTTTATCCAGGCCGGCTCGGAGGTGTCCGCATTACTGGGCAGGATGCCTTCTGCGGTGGGATATCAGCCTACCCTTGCCGTGGACGTGGGTGTGCTGCAGGAAAGGATAACCTCCACCAGAAGGGGCTCGATAACGTCGGTACAGGCGGTTTACGTGCCTGCCGACGATCTGACCGATCCTGCACCAGCCACCACCTTTGCCCATCTTGACGCCACTACAGTGCTGTCCCGGCAAATAGTCGAGCTTGGCATTTATCCGGCGGTGGACCCGCTGGATTCTACCTCAAGACTGCTTGACCCGAGGGTGGTGGGCAGGGAGCATTATGATGCTGCCCGGAGGGTGCAGGAGGTATTGCAAAGGTACAAAGAGCTTCAGGATATTATAGCCATAATGGGCATGGACGAGCTGTCGGGGGACGACAAGCTGACGGTAGCACGGGCGAGAAAGATACAGCGGTTTCTGTCCCAGCCGTTTTTTGTCGCCCGGACCTTTACCGGAATAGAGGGTAAATATGTGCCGTTAAGCGAAACCATAAGGGGATTTAGAGAAATATTGGACGGGGACCATGACCATCTGGACGAAACAGCCTTCTATATGAAGGGGAGCATTGACGAGATTGCCAAAAAACAATAGAGTATTTGCGAAGGGTTATGAAATATTATGAAGGAAACCGAAGTTATGGTAACAACCCCCCTGGGTGTTTTTTTCCATGGAAAGGTAAAGACCGTTATTGTCAGGGGAACCGAAGGATATCTTGGAATACATTATGACCATACTCCCCTTGTTACCGCTGTTCTTCCCGGTAAACTCAAATTTAGTACGGCGGACGGGAAGGCGATGGAAGCATCTGTCTCGGACGGAATTCTTGAAATAAAACCCAGGAAGGTTACAATTCTTGTCCATGAAGCAAAATGGACCGGGGGAAACACATCCCCGAACAGGTAAGTATTTCAATAGTATATTGGGTATACCAATGGAATTGATTAAGAAATACTAATACCAGACAGGCTCCGGGCAGCGGAGGTAATTAGTATACTTTTCCGGATTATGGCAATAATCAAAAAGGCTTAAATGTCCGGGAGGTGGGGCTGTTGAAAAGAAAGTACTATTATGCGGTTTTGCTGGTTGTTTTGTCAGGGCTTTTATTTTTAATTTTGCGGACAGAATATGCATTCAACTATAACAGGGGTGAAAGGTGTATTCTCGCCGAGGCCTTCAATTCTTCAGGGGCTGCTGTGGTGGAGACCAACATAAATGCCTGTGCCGTCAGCACCGACAGGTTTCTGGATAAAGAGGAAGTAATGGAAATTGCCGGGTTGCTTGCAGCGCGGATGGAGATAGATTTGGCGGAAAGCGAAAGAGTGGAAAACTACAGTGACGATTACAACCAGCTTTCGATAATCGGTAAAAACCCGCATGGATACAGTACCGTGATAATTGTACATTCGATGGATTTTACCGATATCGAAGAGGGTCCGGGGGGTTACGAGACTAACATTGTGGTTGATGTCACCCTTGGCTGGGACTATGACAGCCTTTTAGAGACGGAAGCCAGTATAAGGCAGGCGATTGAGGAGCATATCCGGGGAGTCCGCATCACCTCGTGCATTATTGGAAGTTATGTGGAGAATGTCCCGGAGGACAGGATGGAGGGAATTATATATTCGATTTTCCAAAGCGTTAACGCTCTGGAAGTAGAGAGAGCCATATATGACGGATTAATAAGCATATCGGCCTACACGCCCCGTATTGAGCAGTATGTGGAAATGGGTGACAGCAGGGTCAATCTTAATATTGCAATGAGGTATAATTCCTTCGAAGACAAAACCTATATATGGCTTGGCTCTCCGGTTATTTCTCTGGAATATTAATCTGTCTTAAAGAACGGAGGAAGCGAATTGACAAAAATAGTGGTAGAGACCAGTCCTCCGCTGAAGGGGACTGTTAGAATCAGCGGCGCTAAAAACGCAGTGCTGCCCATCATAGCTGCCAGCCTCCTGGCAAGTGATAAGTGTGTACTGGACGAAATTCCGATGCTGGATGATGTGGAAGTTATGTGCGAGGTATTAGCGTCATTGGGGGCTGATATAAAGAGAATTTCGCGCAGCAGGGTCGAGATTAATTCAAAAAGTATTGACAACCATGAAGCCCCCTATGACCTTGTCAGACGGATGAGGGCGTCTTTCCTGGTAATGGGGCCGCTGCTGGCGAGGATGGGAAAGGCCAGGATATCGCTGCCGGGAGGCTGTGCCATAGGCACCAGGCCCATAGACCTGCACCTCAAGGGCTTCCGGGCAATGGGGGCCGAAATAACGCTGGGCTATGGTTATATTGAAGCTAAGGCCGGAAGGCTTAAGGGTGACAGGATTTATCTTGATTTTCCCAGTGTTGGAGCCACCGAGAATATAGTAATGGCGGCGGCCCTTGCGGAAGGAAAGACCGTAATAGAAAATGCCGCAGAGGAACCCGAGATTGTGGACCTGGCAAACTTCATCAATAAAATGGGCGGCAGGATAAAGGGTGCGGGCACCGATACTATAAGGATTGAAGGGGTAAAAAGCCTTGGTGGTGCATCCCATGCGGTGATTCCCGACAGGATTGAGGCGGGCACCTTCATGATAGCGGGGGCAATCACAGGAGGAGATATTATTGTTGATAATATTGTCAAATGCCATCTGATGCCCATAATGGCAAAGCTCAAGGAGGCGGGGGTGACTGTGGAGGATGCAGGCAGCGGAGTAAGGGTTTGCCACAGCGGTAAAAGGGTGAATTCGGTGGATATTAAGACCCTTCCCTATCCGGGTTTCCCAACCGACATGCAGGCCCAGATGATGGCTCTTATGAGTATTGCAAAGGGCACCAGCGTGATAATTGAAACGGTTTTTGATAACAGGTATATGCACGTGAATGAACTCAGAAGGATGGGGGCAAGCATCAAAATCGACGGCAGGAGCGCAGTGGTTCAGGGGGTGCCGGAACTAACCGGTGCCAGGGTCAGGGCTACCGATTTAAGGGCGGGGGCTGCCCTTGTGCTGGCGGGACTTATAGCCCAGGGAAAAACGGAAATTTATGACATACACCACCTGGACAGGGGTTATACCGACCTGGATAAAAAGATGCAGAGTTTAGGCGCAAAAATACATCGAACAAACCCTGGTGTTTAGCGGCCGTTTGAGCGGGAGTGTGAATTACGGCCGCTTACATCGAGTGTAAAGAGAGCCTTCATCGTCGAGGCGGGTTATCCTCGGGGATGATTAGCCGAACAAACCCTGGTGTTTAGCGGCCGTTTGAGCGGGAGTGTGAATTACGGCCGC
>CAZVBE010000003.1:114656-150751 GCA_964625335.1 uncultured Clostridium sp.
TTACATCGAGGGCAAAGAGAAAAAAAAGGACTGTTTGGCCGGTACAGTTTTACCGGACAAACAGTCCTTTGGCTTTAGAGGTTTACATATTTGGCAGGTGAAGCTTGGGGTCAACATGCTCTCCGCCTTTAAGCACTTCAAAATGCAGGTGGGGCTCATCACCAATCTCAAACTCGGCGGTATTTCCCACCCCGCTTATCACCTTTCCTCTTTCCACATCCTGGCCTTCCTTAACCATATTACCGTTTTGCAGGTTTGCATAGCGACTTAAAAGCCCGTTTCCATGGTCAATAGTTATCATTATTCCCAGCATAGGATGGTTGGTAACCTGTGTGACTTTACCCGACATTACCGCCTTGACGGGGGTTCCCACACCTGCTGCAATATCGATACCGTTGTGGGTAGTCCACTGTTCAAGGGTTTTTGAGTATACCAGATTATCCTTGGCGTAGTCCATAATAATTTTACCCTGCAGCGGAAGCATCATTCTTTCCTGCTGTGCAGTTTCACCCACCTGCTGGGATGAGGCTGCAGCAGCCGGTTGTTCTTTGTCTGGCGCGGCGGGCTGTTCGGCCGCCGGTTTATCGGGTTCGGTGTCTCTTTGCTCTTCCCGCGGCGTCTGTGTAACGTCGCCGGGGCCGTCGTCGATTAGAACCGTCTGGCTGTTGTCGTCGGGAGGGAGTTCTTCAATCTGGTACTCTTCCTGTATCCGGGGCTGTGCATCCGGCAAGCCTTCCTGGCTGAAATAATTAATGTTATTTCTGGTAACCCAGACGGCGGTTACCCCGAGTACAACCAGACACATAAACAGTACTATATAAAAACTGTCCCTGTTAGCAGCGGCCAGCAGCCGGCTCTTGTTAAATCTCTTTCTCATTCCCATGGCTTTGGTTTCACCTCCATCCGGTATTATGTCCATAAAATAACAAAAAATACAAAGTAATATTTGGTTTGCACAATAAATATTATTTAAAAGAGCCAATCCGGAGGAGGATGGGTATGCGTACCATAATTGGTGTTATTATATTTATATTTTTTATTACTATAGTACTTCCGGTGTTTGTTATCCAGGGATGTGACCTGTTTTCGAAACCGGAAAAGGGCTATGTGGATGAAAAACCCCTGGAGGTAATTGTCTATTTACACGGGGACGGTATAATCAGAAAGATGGACCTTGAGGAATATATTACAGGGGTTGTGGCGGCGGAAATGCCGGCAAGCTTCCATATAGAAGCATTAAAGGCGCAGGCGGTGGCGGCGCGGACCTATACCGTAAAACGGATGACCTCCCTCGGGGGAAGTCCTAACAAGGACCATCCGGAGGTGGATATATGCACCGATTCGACCCACTGCCAGGCATGGATCTCACCCGAGTTGTTCAGGCAAAACCTAAGGAAACAGTTTGGCATATTAGGTCATAGAAAATATGTAAATAATATTACCCGGGCTGTGGAAGATACCCGGGGTCTTATACTGGTATATCAGGAATCGGTGATTGACCCGCTGTTTCACTCAACCAGCGGAGGGTTCACCGAGAACTCCGAGGAAGTATTTTCCGCGGTTGTTCCTTATCTAAGAAGCGTTGCAAGTCCCTATGAGGAGCATTCTCCCAGGCTAACCGACATGGTTGAAATGAAGACGGATGATTTTGTTAAAAGCATGCAGCGGAAATTTGACGGTTTAAAAATTAACGCGGAGGATTTATCCTCCTCAATACAGGTTATCGAGGTTAGTCAGGGGGGGAAGGTTATCAGCGTTAAGGTTGGGGACACAGTCATAAGCGGCCGCGATGTCCGGGCCGCACTGGGATTAAATTCCACCGATTTTAAAATAGACTGCGTTGGGGACAGGGTAATTATTACCACCTTAGGATACGGTCACGGCGTAGGCATGAGCCAATACGGGGCTGACGGAATGGCGCAGAGGGGAGACGGATATGACAAAATCCTTAAGCACTATTATACCGGGGTGGAGATTAAGATGATACAGGAAGTGTTTTAGGTTAGCGGCTTAACACCATTTATCCCTGCCGCCCTTTGACCTGCGGCGGTCGCCTGGACAACCTGAGCATCCTCCTGAAACAGACGGGAATACTTCCCCTGTAACCCTTGTTTTATAGCATACTGCACTATGAAATAAGCCTGACTTGGTGTTTTGCCCGGCCTGCGAATTTTCTGCAAAGCTTCGGCCGGCTTTTTTACCCTCCATTTCCAAAATCATATCCCTATACGAGAGAGAGCAAAAAAACACATCAAAATGCCGGATTTCCACAAAAATGGTTATTAATAAGATAATAAAATAAGTTTTATAGAAAAATTTAATTATTTCTAAAAAAAAGAAGGAATTCGGGGTTGAGTGTAGAATTCTATAGTGAATACAAATTGTATACAATATGAATACAAAAGTTATACAATCAAACCTACCAACATTTGAAATATTTGCCTTTAATCCAAAAGATAATTGAAGCAAAAAAAATGAGGAAAGGAAATATTTTATATGGAAAATTTAATCGTTAAAAACCAAAAAAAAAGCCTGAGTGAAATGGCGTATTTATCCATTAAGGAGAGCATTATTAATGGCCGTTTAAAACCAGGGGAAGAGCTGAACGAGTGTAATATCGCCGAAGAACTGTCTATTAGCCGGACGCCTCTGCGTTCTGCCTTGAACAGGCTTCATGCCGAAGGGTTAGTGAGAATAACCCCAAACAAAGGTTGTGCTGTGAGAAAGCTGGATTTAAAAGAAATAGTTGAAATAACCCAGGTTCGTGAGGCTTTAGAGGGAATGGTTGCACGACTTGCCTGCGACAGAATAAGCAAAAAAGAATTGAATGAAGTTATTTCCTGGTTCCCCTCCTTTGACAGGGAGCTAAACGAAACTGACTTTGCAGCGTCTTATGATGCGGGGATAAAAATGCATAACTATTTAAGGGAAAAAAGCAATAATCACATAATTCAAAAACAACTTGCCTTTATAGATATGCAAATTAAGCTGGTGGCTCAAATGTCCACCGAGGTTCCCGGCAGATCCGAACTGGCTCATAAAGAGCATAAAGAGATTATAGATGCTCTCGTGGCAAAGGATCCCGAGCTTGCAGAGGAAAAGATGCGCAGCCACATAAGGAATGTAAGAATGAGTTTTATGCTTTAAGACAGGAAACAGTACATACATAGAGGGGGTGATAAGAGAAGCGACAAAAGGATGTACAACTGCAGCATAAAAAACAGCCAGATTACACTAGATTAGAAGGGAGAAAAAAAATGAGCAGAGGTACTATGGGTGTTGACTGGGAAGAACGTATTGATTTTGACCGAATGAGAAGGGAAAGACTTCAAAAAGCTAAAGATGCACTGGATAGCTCAGATGCTGATGTTCTATTTGTATTTCGCACAGAGGATTGCCGTTATCTGACAAGCTACAGGACTCATCTTCATCCTACGGCAATGTTAGGAAACGCGGTGGTTGTTCTGCCCAAAGGCGGGGAACCGTTTTTGTTTACTATGGACCATGAGCATTGTAAGCTGAGAATGCCGTGGCTTGATTCAAAGCAAATCAAACCCAGGGCTAATTTCCGCGAATCCGTAGGAATAAAAGCATTTTGCGATATGGTTAAAGAAGAATTGGGTGACCTGAAAGGAAGCAAGATAGGGGTTGACTTATGGACTCCTGTAATGACCGGGGAGTTGCAGAAATGCTTCCCCGAATCGGAATTTGTTGATGGACTGGAAATATTGAGCAAAGCCAAGATAATCAAGACCAGGGACGAAATTGATTGCATAAAAGTAGCAAACATCATTACAGAAGCAGGCATGGAAGCTGCCGTATCAACGATAAAACCCGGAGCCAAGGAATGTGAAGTACTGGCTGCTGCATGGGAGAAAATGACATCCATGGGAAGCGAGTGGTCACAGTGTACTAATATTGTGGCATCCGGTCCTTATACAGCACCATACAGAAGGTTTACATCAGACAGGATAATTCGTCCCGGTGACCTGGTAATAATCGATATAGGCGGCTGCTTCAACGGCTACTGGGGAGACTTTACAAGGACTTGGGTATGCGGAAATATCAAGCCCACCAAGGAAGAGATAGAAATCCATCAGAACTGTTACAATGCACTCTTTAACGGATGTGACAAATCAAGAGCCGGAAATACCAATGCGGATGTTTTTGAAGCGGCCTATCCGTATGTGCTGGATAGCTTAGGCCATGGTTCGGGGGTAAATCCATGGGAAGCTCCGTTCTTTAGCCCTGCATCGGCAAAGGCACCTGTGACTTTGGAAGTTAATATGCAGTACAACCTTGAACCCTACGCCGGCGTTCCTGGTATTGGCGGAGTTCGTTTGGAAAACTGTCTTGCAATAACAGAAGGAGACCCGGACATTTTCACAATTTATCCGTTTGACGAAAGACTGCTAAAAGATACTCATCCGTTGGACAAGACCACAGGCAGAACAAGATAAATTCCGGCAGTAAAAAAATACTAAGGAGTGTGATTAATTAATGTTCAATAAGAAGCTTATGGTTATAAGCGTAGCATTAATGTTACTTTTGGTAGTCAGCGGCTGCCAGGCACCTGCTTCGGGAGATTCAGATACTGCACCGGCACCCGCAGTTAATATCACAATGGGAACCGGTGGTATGGGAGGCCCCCTTCAGGCAGTTGGCGCAGGTTGGGGTTCGATAATACACAAATATGCGGACAATGTTAATGTAACGGTTGCGGTCACCGGCGGCGGTAATGAAAACATGCGGCTTGTATCCCAGTATGCTATGGATATAGGTTTTACTGCTACTCCGGATAGTGCAGTTGTTCTTGAAGAGGGTGGAATGTACGACAATATGAGAGGACTTTTCACCTATCACTATGGAGGCTTACAACTGGCTGTAACCGCCAATTCAGGTATTGAAAGCTTTGAAGACCTGAAAGGCAAAAAAATATCCATGGGGGCACCGGGGTCAGCCCTGGAGGCTTATTCCAAGCTTGCTATGGAAGCACACGGACTTGCGGAAACAGATTATTCGGGAGAATTGTTAAACCTTGCAACCGCAGGAAGTATGCTGAAGGATGGAACCCTTGACGCTACTTTTTATTTCTCCCCCGTTCCTATGTCACACCTGCTGGATGTTTCCTCAGCGAGGGATATCAGGATGATACCCTTTACCGAGGAAGGTGCGGATAAGTTTATGGCTGAATCAAAGGGCTGGAAAAAGGGCTACTGGGAAACAGACAGCTACCCGAATATGGTGAATGAGGAGCCTGTTTTGACAGTAATGACAAGCTGGACTTTGTTTACCCATGATGAGCTTGACGACGAAGTTGTTAACGAGGTACTGGCCGTATTGTTTGATAATCTGGAAGAGTTTTATGAGTGCCATCCCGGTGCCAAGGAAGTAGTTCTGGAAAGGGCACTGGATGATATGCAGTTACCGCTGCATCCTGCAGCAAAGGAATTCTTTGAAGATCGTGGCTTAACGGTACAATAGGCTATATAAACTGTCTTGTGCGAGTTTTGGTTGCTTATACCCCTCATACTTGAATATAAAATACTACTAACGCAGATAAGGAATTAATCAAAACAACTAACCAGCAGTTATGTGGTTTGAGGGAAATGACCCTAATTATATAGCTTAGATTGCAAAATATTAGTCAGAATCTATTAATTGGACGCAAAAACGCTGTGTTGTTTATATGGTAGAAATTACTGAAGCAGTTTACGCAGTTAATCTGACACAGGCGTTGAAAAAGTATTTTGTCATTTGTTGAATGATGAGACTTGTTCAACGCCTTCTTCTTGCATAACCATATTATGCGGCAAAATCTGTTATAAAACTTGGATTAAGGGGGGTTCACGGTGACTGGTTTTCAAAACTACTGGGACATTCTAATAAAACGTTTAGTCATGGTTCTTGCCATAATATTGGCCGGTTTCCTTATGTATACTGCTTTGTTCGGTGAATACACGGTTTATATTCAAAGAGGACTGCCTCTGTTGATAACATCCTTACTGATTTTTTACAAGTATCCATTTTCAAAAAAACACCGGATCAAAAGTCTTGAGGTCGTTATGAATACGCTGTTCGTAACGGGAGCCTTAGTATCATCACTGTATTTGATGTTCAATTATGCAGAAATTTCCCGCAGAATAGGTATCGAAACACAACTTGATGTAATTGTCGGAGTCATCGGTATTCTTGTTGTATTGGAAGCAGCCAGAAGAACGACGGGTTTGGCAATTCCCATAATAGCCAGTTCCTTCGCTTTATACGGCTATTTCGGAAAATACGTACCAGGTTTCTTTTCACACAGAGGGTTTACTCTGACGGATATTACCCGATACGTGTTCTACGGACAGGATGGTATTTTGGGTACTGCCTTAGGCGTTATGACCAGTTATGTGTATGTATTGTTTATATTTGGTTCTCTGCTGCAGGTTACCGGTGCAGGGCAGTTTTTTCTCAATTTGGCCATCTCGTTGACAGGAAGGCTGAGAAGCGGCCCGGCTCAGGGCGGTGTTGTCGGCAGTTCACTGTTTGGAAGTATAAGCGGCAGCGCTGTGGCCAATGTGGTGGGGACAGGAACCTTTACCATACCGTTAATGATTAAAAGCGGATATACACCTCAATTTGCGGCGGCAGTTGAAGCGGTTGCTTCAAGCGGAGGACAGCTTATGCCTCCCGTCATGGGTGCGGCGGCTTTCCTGATGGCAGAGATATTATCGGTACCCTATTTAACGGTAGTCAAGGCCGCATTGATACCGGCTCTCCTATACTACATCACTCTATTTGCAGCTGTTCATTTTGAGGCTTCACGGCTCGGATTGCAGCCTATACCAAAGGCGGAAAGGCCAAAACTCAAAAAACTATTAAAGCGTGACGGGTTATTCCTGATTCCGTTATTAGTTTTGATTACAATCCTTGTAATGGGATATAGTCCTGCCCGCGCGGCAATGTCTGCGATTTTCCTGATTTTTGTCGTTGCCTTTATTATAAGGAAACCGACACGTTTCAAGTTCGATTTGGTATTAAAATCGGTAGAAAATTCCGCCATGTCATCCCTTTCCTGTTGGGGAGCAATGAGTGCCATCGGCGTTATTATTGCAGTAGTATCTATGACCGGTTTTGGGACAAAGTTCGCAGAAGTCGTTATGCAAGTTGCCGGGAGCAGCCTGCTGTTTGCCCTGGTATTAACTATGCTGGCTTCACTGGTTTTGGGTATGGGATTACCAACGGTTGCCTGTTATATATTGTTGGGGATTATTTGCGCACCCGGCTTGGTAAAACTGGGGGTACCGTTAATAGCGGCTCACCTGTTCATTTTCTATTATGGTATTATATCGGCCATTACTCCTCCGGTTGCACTGGCATCCTATGTTGCATCGGGGATTGCGGACTGCAGTCCGGTAAAAGCTTCGTACCAGGCTATTAAGCTGGGCATTACGGCTTTTATCATCCCTTATTTCTTTATCTATTCTCCGGAACTAGTGTTTATTGGAAGCGGACTTGGCATATTCAGAGCATTTGTGACGGCAGCCATTGGCGTTATTGCCCTGGCGGTTGGCATAATTGGATTTTTGTTTACCAAAGTCTCCAATTGGGAACGGGGATTATACTATGTAGCGGCCATACTCATGATTAATGCGGGAGTAGTTACAGAACTGGCCGGATTAATAATCATATCATTATTGGTGCTTAAGAACTGGCTGGCCGGTAAACGTAATACACAAACAGAATTGGCCTCCTAGAACAATGGTGTATCCCTGACACTTGGTATAGACGGTATTTACAAAAATATTAGGAGGAGGATTACAATCAGAGAAAATACGGTGATTGTCAGGTACTATGCCCATTTGTCCACAATAACCAATACTGATGAAGAAACCATAAAAATTAAAGCCGATATTACACTGGATAAATTGTTGATAGTAATACGAAATAAACATAAGCGTTTTGTTGAAAAGGATATGTTTTTAGTTTCGCTTAACAATAAATTTATTCCGGTTTCAGTATATGGGACGACCCCTTTAGAAGACGGAGATATTGTGGCGTTATTTCCGCCGGTATCCAGCGGCTGATACGTTGCAGTGAAAAAATTTTAGGAGGGATGCTACTTTGAAAACAGAGAACACTATGGGATGGGCAGGAAAAATTCTCAAAATCGATCTTACAAACAAGTCTGCTGAAATACTGCCCCTGGATTTAGAAATTGCAAAGAAATTCCTGGGAGGGCGCGGACTGAATTCATACACTCTCTATAACATGGTGAAATCCGATATAGACGAGTTCGGGCCACAAAACCCGCTTATAGTAGGAGCGGGCCCCCTATGCGGAACCCTTGCCCCGGCTGCGTCGAAGGTGACCTTCACAGCAAAGTCGCCGTCAACAAATATTTTCAGCGATTCCACCATGGGTGGGTATTTTGGCCCCCAGATGAAATATGCCGGATATGACCAGATAATTGTAACCGGAATATCCGAAAAACCCGTATATCTGCTTATTGACGATGATGATATAGAGATAAGGGAAGCGGGTAATATTTGGGGTACCGACAGTTGGGCTGCTCAAAAAGAAATATGGCGCTTGCACGGGAAGGATTTTGAAATCGCGGCTATAGGTCAGGGTGGAGAGAACCTGATTCGTTATGCAGGGGTTATGCATGGGTTAAAGCGGGCTGCCGGCAAATTCGGTATGGGTGCGGTAATGGGCTCCAAGAAACTCAAAGCTATTGCAGTAAGGGGTACAAAAGGAATTGGCATATACAACCCCGAGCTTATGATAGAGTTTGCCCGTAAAACCCTTGATGAAATTACTGCTCATCCGTTTTACAAAACGAGGTCCAAATACGGGACTCCCCATCTTCAGGATACTTTGAGCCCCCTTGGGGTGCTTAGCACTAGAAATTTTGAAACAACAAGCTTTGAACACTACAAGGATATAGGCGGAGTCAGAATAGAAGAGCAGTATGCAAAGGGAATGCGGAGCTGCCAGAGCTGTCCGGCGCACTGCGCCCATTACTATTCGCTGGATGACGGGCCCTATAAGGGCTCATACGGCGAAGGGCCGGAATTCACCTTAACCTCGATGGTTGGGGACAGATGCGGCATAAGTGACTTGGAAGCGCTGTTTAAGATTAACGAATTACTAAACCAGTACGGTATGGACAGCGCCGCCTTCGGAGGCCTGGTTGCATGGGCTATGGACTGTTACGAAAAAGGGATAATAGATAAATCAGATACCGACGGGCTGGAGCTAAACTTCGGTAATGCGGAAGCAACAATTGAGCTGGTACACAAAACAGCCAAAAGAGAAGGTTTCGGCAATATACTGGCGGAGGGTGAGCGCAGAGCTCCGGAAATAATTGGCCGCGGTTCAGACAAGTATATGCACCATACCAAGGGCGGGATAATAATTGCTGAGGAACCCAGAGCCCTGCCCGGTTTTGGACTGGCCTATCTTACTTCAACAAGGGGCTCGGACCATCTTAGGGCAAGGTATGCCCTTGAAACGATACCGGATGGTCCGGAAATAGCCAGGACGCTTTTTGGCAGCGAAGATGCTTCCAATCCGAGAATACCGCAGGGAAAAGGCAAGGGTGTGAAATGGTATGAAGATTTAATGACTGTGGTAGACGCCCTTGGCCTATGCAAATTCAATTACCCGAGTTTTATGGACATTCTTTCAACACCGGATGTCATGGCACAAGGGTATTATACAGCAACGGGAGTGAAACTTTCAGGTGAAGAGCTGCTGGAAATCGGAGCAAGAATCTACAACGTGGAAAAGGCTTTCAATGTGCGTTTAGGTTTAGGCCGAAAGGATGATAATTTCTCGAATCCTGAAAAGTTTTTAGAAGAACCTCTAAAGGATGGAGGCTTTAAAGGACAGGTTTTCCATCTTGATACTATGCTTGATGAATACTATCAGGCGAGGGGGTGGGACAACAACGGAACGCCTACCGGAGAAACCTTGGAAGAGTTGGGTTTGGAACAAGTTGCGGACGAGCTGAAGAGTTTGGGAAAGTTGGGAAAATAAATCAAAAATCAATTTGAGAGGAGAAACAACTATGTTAAGAAATGCTGAAGGACTGCAAACTTACAGGGCAAGCGGCAGAAGGTGCAAAATTCTTTTTTCGGAGGAGCAGACAGGGACAAAAGACATGTCGGCTTTGCTGGTCGAATTCAACCCCGGCGAAGGAACACCGGTGCATACTCATGACGGTATAGAGGTCATGTATGTTATTTCGGGTGAAGGAATTTCGGTGGAAGACGGTAAGGAAACAAAAATATATCCGAACACCGCCGTATTGGCGGAAAAGGGAGTGCCCCATGCGATAATAAACGGCGCCGGCGGCCCGATGCGCATGTTATGCGTATACATTCCACCGCTTCCTGACTCATATATAAAAGCAAACTATGAAGAAACAGATGACGATTTTCTAAAATAGGCAAACCTGCATAGCTGCAACCATATATGAGAGGTTTGTATGAAGATTAACTAATAATTTAGGAGGCTATTTATAATGGACAAGATATATGCTCTTGCGGACCATATAGTGAATACTGATTTTGACAAGCTGCCGGAGGATGTCGTTAAAAAAACCAAGCTTTTTATACTCGATTCCCTGGGCGTGGCGATAGCCGCAGCCGATGGTGCCGGCATCAAGGAAGTCCTGGATTTACTGAAAGAGCAGGGCGGCAAAGAAGAGAGTACGGTTTATTCATACGGTGGGAAATTAAATGCTCTGGATGCTACTTTAGTTAACAGTATGATAGTGCATTCCCTCGACCTTGATGATTTACATGAGGGTGTCATAGTTCATCCCAGCAGCACACAGATACCTGTGGCATTTGCCGTAGCTGAGCAGCTGCCTGAAAAGGTCAGCGGAAAAGACCTTATTACTGCAATAGTATTAGGCGGAGATGTCTCATGCAGGGTAGCCGCCGGTATCACCGACGGAATAGGATTTATCAGGTCGGGCATTTGCGGCATATTCGGTGCTGTGGCTAACGCTGCAAAACTGCGGGGCTGCGACAGGGACCAGATTGTCCATGCCATGGGGATCGCCTTTAGTCAAACTGCAGGCAATGCCCAGGTTCTCCAGGACGGTGCCCTGGTAAAGCGAATGCAGCCGGGCTTCGCAGGCCGTGACGGTATTATGTCGGTGTATCTTGCAGAAAAAGGGATAACAGGCTCGACCCGTGTAATGGAAGGTAAATTCGGGTTCCTGGAATTGTACAAGCGTGGCGAAATTGATGCGGACAACATAGTAAAAGACCTTGGAAAAGTGTATGAGATGTCAAATGTAAGCGTTAAGCCGTACATTGGCGGCAGGTATATACATGGACCTGCAGAGCTTGGTATAGCCCTTGCGAAGGAACACAACATTACTCCGGATCAGGTGGCAGAAATGAATGTTTACCTGCCTCAAACAGCATACACATATGTTGGAGCACCCTTTGACCTGAACAGGGGCAATATCCAGGTAATGGTGCAGTTTAATGCTACCTACGGAGCTGCAGCCGGATTTGTAAGAGGGGACCTGTTTATCGGAGAATTGGATGAAGATGTAATAAGGGATCCTGTAATCAATGAATTAATACCTAAGGTGAAGCTTTATGTGGACGAGTCGGTCAAGGTACCTATGGCAACAACTCCGGTTACATTGGAAATAAAAACTAAGAGCGGAGAAACCTATAAAAAATCTGTTCAGGACCTGAAGGGGCATCCAAACAATTTCCTGACAGAAGAAGAATTTATCGAGAAATTCAGAAAATGCGTTAAATTCAGCAACAATAAACCTTCAGATGAGAATGTGGAAAAAATCATAGACCTTGTAATGTCTCTGGAGAATTTATCCGACGTGAGCGCTATCCCGGAACTGTTGGTTAAGGAGCAGCGTTGCTAATCAGCATATTAGGCTGACATATTTACGATATTAAATAATTAATGTGGCCACTGTATTTTGCAGCAAACAATGTTTATATCATATAACAATTTGAATCCCCGTTTTAAAAGCAGTGGCCGCATTAAAATTTCTTAATACATTTTCTGTTAATGGAGGGAAGTAAACATGGTGAAAGCTCTGACATTCGACCCCAAAAAGTGCGTTGCATGTAAAACATGCGAGATTGTATGCTCACTGGTAAAAACAGGCAGATGCAACCCGAGCCAATCCCGTATGGACGTTGTAACGTTTGACGAAGAAGGGTTTTATAGTCCGACTGCATGCTTTCAGTGTAAAGAAGCATGGTGCGTAAAGGTCTGCCCGGCATCGGCTATTCATATAGACGAAGAGATCGGAGCACGGGTAGTTGACGAGGCAAAATGCGTAGGCTGCAGGATGTGTACAATAGCATGTCCCTTCGGAAATATTTTTGTATCACCTGAAGGAAAAGCAAAAAAATGTGATTTGTGCGACGGCGATCCCAATTGCGTAAAGTTTTGCCCCACCCAGGCTATTAAATATGAAAGCGTTGACAGTTCAATTGGCAATAAGAAATACAGAACATTTAAGGAAGTTATGCTGGCATCCCAATCCGATTCGGAATCGGAACTATAAATCAGGGGTTACCTAAAAAGTATTACGAAAATAGGTGATAATATAATGAATCAGTTAAGCAAACAAAAAAAAGTTAACGTCATTATCGGCAATAGTGCTGCGGGAGTTAGTGCAATTAAGGCAATTCGCAAATACGATTCACAATGCAGTATTATACTGATTTCAAAGGAAGACTGCATAGCCTATTCTCCTGTTTTAACAACCTATTATATCGCGCAACAAATTGATAAGAGCGGTATGTTCATAGTAAATGACAGCTTTTTCAAGGATTATAACGTTACTCCATATCTTGGTACAAAGGCAGTTGAAGTAGACCCCGATGCCGGTCTGGTAAAATTGGAAAACGGTAAAAATATTGAATTTGACAATCTTCTTATAGCAACAGGTTCCTCTCCTAAACGGCTGGGCCTGGAAGGCGAGGATTTGCCGGGCATATACACATTGAAAAGCATGTCTGACGCTGAACGGATTTTAAAACACAGTGCCCATGCAAAGGATATAGTGGTGATTGGGGGAGGGCTTATAAGCCTGCAGGCTACCAAAGCCCTGAACAGGGCCGACAGAAATTTGACCATGCTGATAAGCTCCAATCAGCTTCTCTCCCGAAATGTTGATGAGAAATGTTCCAGTTTGCTGGAGGATACTATTAAAAGAGCCGGCGTATCAATTCTGTACAAAAAGAACGTTAAGGGCTTCTGCAGAAAAGGCAACAGGCTGATGGTCGGGCTTGATTCCGATGAGTCATTGGATGCCGATATGATCGTTATAGGTAAAGGCGTGAATCCGAATATTGATTTGGTACAAAACAGCCAGATTGCAACTAACAGAGGTATAGTAGTCGACGAAAGCATGCGCACTAATTTACCTAATATCTATGCCGCCGGAGATGTTGCCGAGGGCCCGAATATACTTTCAGGAAAAAACGCAATTGTTGCAAACTGGATTAATGCGTGTGAGCAGGGGATCACCGCGGGCACTAATATGGCCGGCGGCTCTTTGACATATCATAATCTTGGCGAAAATGTAACTAATATTTTCGGATTGATAATTGCCGTTTTAGGCAACAGCAAATCCGCAGATGAAACGGATAATAACAGCTCTAACTTTGATTTTAATAAAGGAATATATAGAAAGCTTCATTTTAATGAGAAAGATGAGCTTGACGGCGCTATCCTGGTTGGGCAGGCTTTGGACGCAGGGATTATCAGCAGCCTTATCAGAAAACGTGTTAAGGTTCCAACAGTATTGAGGGAACAGATAGTATGCAACGCAAAAATTCTATCTGCATGGGACTATATCAGGATAAGCAGCTATGAGCCTCAATAATGCCTGTATTTTTCCTGCCGATATTTAGACGCAATCTATCCATTTTAAGAAGGTGCGAGAATGCAAAAAAGTTCTATACAGGAAAATGGAAGCGGCTACTGTTGGACGGTATTGTTTCTGGCAACGGTTGCACAGACAACCATTTCCATTATAACACAAGGGTTGGCCGCACTTGCTCCGTTTTTCCAGGCAGAGTTTAACCTGTCCAGGGGCATGGTAGGCATGGCCGTAATTATGGCAAACCTGGGCGCTTTTTTCACTTATGCATTTGTAGGAAAGGCTGCGGACGTTTTTGGAGAAAGAAATGTTGTCAGTCTTGGCGGTATTTCGATTGGGCTGATAAGCATGGGAATGATTTTTGTAAAGTCTTCATATATGTTATTCCTGGCAATTCTATTGATGGGATTTGGATTGGCAACAGCGACTCCGGGAGGAAGTAAAGCCATTAAGACCTGGTTTTCCAAAAAGCAGCGGGGTATGGCCATGGGCATACGTCAAACGGGTGTTCCTTTGGGCGGAATGATTGCAGCATTAGTATTTCCTTTTTTGTCTATCAGGTACGGATGGAGACTGACTTTGTTTGTTGCCGGGATTACCTGTATAGTAAGCGCAATTGTGTACTATTTGCTTTATAAGGAGCGTTCGGACGGCATAAGCGAAAAACAAGCTGCCGGGTTAAAGAAATCTCTCCTGGAATTTCGCAAGCTGCTGTCTAATACAAGTTTTCTTTTTGCAAGTATTATATCCGTAGTTATGGTAGCCAGCCAATTCTCAACAGTGACATATATGATTCTATATCTGGTAGAAGACATTGATTTTTCTTTGATAATGGGAGGAACCATATTGGCTGTTACCCAATTTTCGGGCGCTGTCGGCCGTATAGTCTGGGGCACAGTCAGTGACCGGTTATTTAACGGAGATCGAAAGAAAGTCCTGATGATTATCGGACTGGTGAATGCGAGCATGATAGTTTTGATAGCTTTTCTGACCAATAGTTCACCTACCTGGTGGATTGTGCTGGTTGTCGCCCTGCTTGGTTTTTCAGCCATTGGCTGGAACGGGTTGTTCATTACCCTGATTTCCGAATTGGTAACGGACGATCAGGGAGGTGCAGCAGTCGGATTGGCTTTGACAATAACACAGATTGGAATTGTCGCCGGGCCGCCGCTCTTTGGATTTGCTGTTGATATAAGCAATTCCTACCGGCTCGCCTGGCTGTCGTTATCCGGTCTGATATGGGCAAGCTTATTTTTGTACCGATATATAGAAACCGACCAGAGTCAAACGAAAATCTCGGAAACCGGGAGGTGATGCAGGAAAAAAACTCTGCGAGAATGGGGAAAAGGCAGTTTGGACTAATGAGAAATTTAAAAAAAAGGAGGCAAAACAATGAAAAAGAGACTGTCACTCTTAATGTGTTTATGTATTATTCTGGTGCTAGCGGTTACGCCTATTCTGACATCCTGCAGCACAGCCCCGGGCGATTCCGAACCCGGGGGCGAAGAGCCGCCTGAAGGCAGTGAAAGTGCTGACGCAGAATGGCCTGAGACCCTGAGAATGGGCGGAGCGTCGGTAGGGGGTATGCTGTATGTAATAGTGGGTGGATACGCTAATATGGTACAAAACTTTGTTGGGATTAATACAACTGTTGAAGAAACAGGGGGTCCTGTGGACAATATTCAGCTCATCCAGAACAAACAGAACGAAATGGGAGCCGCATCCTCGGGTACCCTGTATGAAGCCTGGAACGGCGAAGCCTGGGCTGATGGCACTGAGTACCGGGATATAAGGGCTATCGTTCCAACTCACCCTTCATATTCGTATATTACTTTTTTGGCTAAGAATCCGATAAACAGCTGGGATGAAGTGCCGGAAAAAACAATCGGCTATGGTCCGCAAACCGGAACTCCGGCTACCCAGTTCCCGAAACATTTTGAAATTTCGGGTATCAGCCCCAAAAAAGCTGTTTATGCTTCCTTTGGTGATGTGCAGAGCCAGCTTAAGGACGGTTTGATAGACGGGATAATTTACATTGCGTCATATCCATATGCTCCACAGGTGGAGATGGAAGCAACAATGGAAGCGGGCATGCTTGCGCCGCCGCCGGAAGTTATAGACGAATTGGTGGAACAACACCCGTATTTCGCAAAGGGCGTGTTACCAAAGGATTCCTATCCTTCGGTAAAAGAAGATATGGACACCTCGGTTATGTGGACGTATATTATAGGCCACAAGAATTTGCCGGAGGATTTAGTGTATGAAATGACAAAAAGCTCATATGAAGAAGTTGAATACTTAAAGACAGCCTTAGCTACCTGGGACCAGTACATGAAACCGGAAGTAATGCTGACATCACCCATTCCGCTGCATCCCGGTGCGATAAAGTATTATCGTGAGATTGGGCTGGATATACCCGATAAACTTATACCTCCCGAAATGAAATAAACTATATCAAAAATACCTGCCCGGTCATCAGCCAATTGGCTGACGACCGGGCACAAAATGAGAGAGGTGAGTTGAATTGATACGGGATCTGAATAAATTTTGGCTAAGGCTTACAATTATTTTCGGAGCTTGTATGATTATCTTTCAAATTGGCGCCCTAGGATTTATATCCTTAGATACATGGATGAGTCGTTCAATATATCTAACTCTTATTAGTACAATAGGGTTTTTAATGTACAGACGCTCACCTAATGCGCCCAATGACCGTCCCGAGCTGATTGACTTTCTGTTCATCCTTATGTCCTTTACATCATGGGTTTACCTGGTGATAAACTACGATAAGATGATCTGGAGGATACCCATCAGCACAAATAGTGTTGATGCTGTTATGGGGCTGTTGCTGGTTATCAGTGTACTGGAACTGGTCCGAAGGACCCAGGGTTTTGGGATTCTTATGCTGGGAGTTGGCTTTATTCTATATGCAGTCCTGGGCCACCTGATACCCATCCAATTATTAAGCCATACAGGCTATTCGCTAAACCGTATTTTCGGGACCTATTACAGCAGCTACGGTCTTTACGGAACAATAATGGGGATTACAGCCACGTATATATTTACGTTTGTGGTATTTGGTGCAATGCTTAGCGCGACCGGTATAGGGGATTACTTTTTAACTCTGTCAAATTATCTGGCAGGAGCTGCCCGGGGTGGTGCCGCAAAAATCTCTGTTATTGCGAGCAGCTTGTTTGGCTCTGTTTCAGGTTCAGCAGCAGCTAATGCCGTGGCCACAGGCAGCATCACAATACCAATGATGAAAAGCAAGGGTTATGACAAAACCTTTGCGGCAACGGTGGAATCCCTGGCTTCAGCAGGAGGGCAGATTGCACCGCCTATTATGGGTGCCGGAGCATTTCTGATGGCTGAGCTTACGGGTATAAGTTACCCAAGAATTATTCTAGCAGCAATAATTCCGGCAATTCTGTTTTATACCAATACCTTCCTTGCTGTGGATCTGACAGCGTCAAAGCATAATTACAAAGGCTTAACCAAAGATGAGAGGCCAAAGGTTTCGGAAGTACTGTCCGAAATCTACCTCTTACTGCCCTTGGTTGTATTGGTTTATTCACTGCTGATTGCCAATTATTCCATAGTCCGCGTTGGATTCCTGGCGTGTATGGCATGTATTGTAGTTAGTTTTATAAATAAAAAGAACAGGCTCAACTTCGATAAGATTACAGATTTAGTGTACAGTATAGCAAAAAATATGGTTGGAATTACTGCCATTACAGGTGTTGCAGGAATAGTAGTCGCTACTTTGTCTCTGACAGGGTTAGCTATGAATATCTCGAGAATCCTGATAAGCATTTCAGGCGGACAGGTTATTCTTGCATTGATATTTACCATGATAGTAACCATAATTCTTGGAATGGGGATGCCGACCACCGCAGCCTATGTTATTTCTGCATCGGTATTGGCCCCTGCCCTGCAGCAGTTGGGTTTTGATGCTTTAACTGCACATATGTTTATTTTTTACTATGCATGTCTGTCCGGGATAACTCCGCCAATAGCGGTGGTCTCTTATGCAGCGGCAACCATTGCGGAAGCGCCGCCTATGAAGGTAGGATGGAATACCGTTCGTTTAGGGTTGTCGATTTTCATTATACCTTTCTTGTTTGCCTTTGAGCCTTCGATACTTTTTGAAGGTGAACTTCACATGATTGCGTATAATTTTGTCAGATGCATGTTTGGCATATTGTCAATAACATTTGCAATGCTGGGCCGCTCGCTTAACGCAAAGCTAAATACCAGAAATCGCGTCCTGCTGTTTATCTCGGCCGGTTTTCTGCTGATAGACATGGGATATGTTTTTGATGCAATAGGTTTTGGGCTGACATTGCTCAACATTAAGCTGGCAAAAGTTAAGGCGGACAAGCCCGAAGCGAGTATCGGCAATTAAATAGTTGATTTATATGCAGACCGGATAAAGGTTTGTCCTGGTTGGAAGGAGGGGGGAATTTAATGGATTTAATCGAAAACTTATCCAAAAACATCGAAAGAACAACATTTTACGATTTACCGGAAGCGGTAATTTTACAAACGAAAAAGGAAATTATGGACGTTGTCGGTTGTATTGCAGCAGGGTTGGAGGGCCATGAAGCGCGCAGCATAAAAGAAGGACTAAGTAATCTGAATAACGGCTGTATACCTGCCAATACGGTTCAATATATGATGCTGCTGGCAGTGGCAGGCAGAGCGGATGATTTTGACCCCATTAACGATGATACAGGGGATCATCCTTCGTTATCGACTGTTATAAGCGGAATTATACTGACATCGATAATAAAAAGGGAAATAACAGGAAAAGAGTTGTTAACTGCAATTGCATTGGGAGAAGATTTGGTCCTGAGAATAAGAAAAGGTACTTCCCAGCGATTGGGAGAACATCCGTGGGTCGCCGGAACATTTGCTTCTTTCGCTGCGGCTGCAACAGCTTCAAAACTGCTTGGTTTAAATCATGTTCAAATCCGAAATGCCTTGGGACTGGCGTATACAACCTGTTCAAATACGGTCCAGGGTTTGCGGGAGGGGACTTCCTCCTACAAACTGCACCATGGATGGGCAATCCGGGCCGGTTTTGAAGCGGCATTTTATGCTGCCGCCGGGATAACGGGTGTACAGAATGCATTTGAAGGGGAATACGGTTTATATAATGTCTATCACGCAGGAAATTACGACAGGGACAAAATAATAAGTGATTTAGGCACGTATTTTCACAACCTGAGTGTGGGGTTTAAGCCCTTTCCCTGCTGCCGTCTTATGCATGGAGCTACGGAAGCGGCATTATGCATAAAAAAAGAAACTAAGATTAAACGAGAGCAGATTGAAAATGTTACAGCCCGGGTTAATAAAAGCGCCTTTGTCCTTTGCGGAAAGCAGCCGTGGAAAACTCCCGGCAGCTTGGAAGAGCTCCGGTTTAATATACCCTACGGAGCAGCCGTGGCATTAGAAGACGGGCATGTGGGTTTAAGGCACTTTACTAAGGAAATGATTAATAATAATAAGATAATGGAGTTATGTTCAAAGGTTCAGGTGCTTGAAGACAGCCGGTTAAACGAAACCAAAAAACAAATTGCACCAACAATAGTGGATGTCCGTCTTAAATCCGGCGAATTATTTTCTAAAACAATTGAAGTACCTAAAGGGCATCCGGAAAAACCCCTGTCCTTTGATGAATTGAAAACAAAGTTCGAAAATAACATAGCTCATGCTAATATTGGTGATGAATATAAGGTAAATGAAATTGTTGACAGCATATATAAATTAGAGGAAGCAGATCGTACAGGCCAAATATTTTCCTTATTGTGGAAGTAGGGCTTATCATTATCACTGATTATTGATATGATAAACATGAAGTTTATGATGATTAAATTATATAGTGAATATGTTGCATATTCTTAAAATTAGCATGAAAGCAGGTGACACGATTGGATAAGATTTTGGTAACAAACGCATCTTTTGCCAGGTACAGTAAAGAATCAGAAAAAATTCTTGAGGACTACGGGCTTTCTATTGTAAGGCCGGAGCATAATAAAACCGATGAAAAAGAAATGCTGGATTATCTCGATGATGTTGTTGCTATTATCACAGGGTTGGAACCCATTACTCAAAAAATTATCTGTTCGGCTCCAAGATTAAAAGTAATAGCAAAACACGGAATAGGTGTTGACAATATCGATATTAATGCTGCAAAGGAAAATGGTATTACTGTGATTAACTCGCCGGGTACTAACAGAGAGGCAGTTGCAGATTTGGTTTTTGGTTTAATGCTGTCATTGGCCAGAAATATTCCCAAGTCCGACAGTCTTGTGCGGGGCGGAGAATGGCCTAAGGTATTTGGAAATTCGGTATGGGGTAAAACCCTGGGTATTATAGGAATGGGCGTTATAGGCAAAAGCGTCGTGCATAGAGCCAAGGGATTTAATATGAAAGTTATGGCATTCGATAAATTCTGGGACAAGGAATATGCAGATTCTAACGGGGTTGTTTATTCGGAAATTGATGAAATAATCAAAGAATCGGATTTTATAAGCCTTCACGTACCCCTTACAGAAGACACCAGGGGACTTATCGGCGCCGATAAGCTGAATATGATGAAGCCCGGTGCATATTTAATAAATACATCAAGAGGCGGAGTAGTGGATGAAAATGCTTTGTATAAAGCATTGGCAGAGGGTAAAATTGCGGGCGCAGCCTTAGACGTGTTCTCCAGTGAACCACCCGCTGCTTCTCCCCTTTTGGATTTGGAAAATGTTATTCTAACGCCCCATATGGCAGGATTTACTGACGGGGCTTTAAGCCTGACCAGTGAATATGTGGCCCGGGCCGTTATTGATGTATTAGAGGGTAAAGAACCGGCAAGTAAGATAGTTTAGATCAAATATCTGTTACGAAAGGGATGACGTTATGAAAAAAGAGGGCTTTTGGCTTAGTAATTACAATGAGATGGCGGATGTGGAAAAACAGCTGGTGAATATGAAAAAAATCAAGATCTATGATACAACGCTTAGGGACGGTGAGCAGAGTATTGGTATAAGTATGAACGCGCAGGACAAGCTTGATATAGCCAGGAGACTGGCTCTGGCAGGTGTTGACCGTATTGAGGCAGGGTTTCCAGCCAGCAGCGAAGAGGATAAAATCGCGGTAGCCAATATTGTTAAGGAAGTGAAAGGACCGGAAATTTGGGGTTTCGGACGCTGCAATGTCAACGATGTCAAAATATGCGTAGAGACCGGGGTAAAGCATACCGTATGCGAAATCCTCACCAGTCCTTACAAAATGAAAGCATGGAATTTAACAGAGGAAGTTGTATTAAAGCGAATCCGTGATGCGATAAGCTTTGCCAAACAGGAAAACCTGTATACCGCGTTCTTTGCAGTAGACGCTACCCGTTCGGATCCGGAGTTTCTCAAAAAGGCTTATCAGACCGCCGTTAACGACTGTGGCGCCGACGAAGTTGTTCTTGTTGATACACTTGGGGTTGCTACACCGGAAGCAATGGCCTACATGACCAAACTGGTTAAATCGTGGGTGGATGTTCCTGTCGGAGTGCACTGCCATAATGACTTTGGCCTCGGGCTGGGCTGCACCCTGGCCTGTCTGAAAGAGGGTGCGGATTCGGCACACGTTACGGTGAACGGCCTTGGTGAAAAAACCGGAAACACTGATATTGCTGAGCTTGCCATCGCACTCCATGGCCTTTACGGTATAGAAACCAACCTTAAACTCGAAGAATTGCGTGGTCTCAGCAAACTTGTTGAAAGCATAACCCAGATACCCGTGTCGCCTATGCGTCCGGTTGTTGGCGACAAGGTCTTTACCCGTGAGAGCGGACTGGTGGTAGCGCAAATGCTGGCTTATCCTCCGTCGGTAGAGGGCTATGCCCCTGAAGTAGTCGGCAGACAAAGGGATATTGCACTAGGCAAAAAGAGCGGTAAAAAATCCATCGAATATGCCCTTGAACAAGTGAATATTGAGCTGGATGACGATAAGATTGCTGTCATGCTTGGTGAAGTTAAGAAGTTAAGCACAGAGAAAAAAGGCTCGGTAAGCATGGATGAATTCAAGTCTATGGCTTTAAAGCTTAAGGGCTAGAAGGTTATATTATTGTATAGCAGGAAATTTTATTCAGACTGGGAGCTTGTATGGATGAGAGCCTCCGGTCTGAATAGCCATTGTTGCATTGGATTATTTGCTTTACGGTTATATAATAAGACGAGAAGCAATGTTAATTTGCTATGAAAGGAGTATTCTGATGTTGAGAGATGGCGAGCAGCCTGTATTTCAACCGCCGGAACTGGCTTGTGATTCTCATTTTCACATATTTGGCCTGCCGGATCAATATAAGTATAAGGCCAAACTGCGGTATGAACCGCCAATTGCCACCGCAGATGATTATCTGGCTATTGCAAAGGTTTTGGGAATTAAACGGATGGTGCTTGTCCAGCCCAGTGCCTATGGGCAGGACAATTCCTGCCAGCTTGATGCGGCGGCGCGATTAGGCAAAGATTTTTGCCGTGTTGTTGTAGATATCGATGAAAATATTCCCGACTTAGAGTTGGAACGGATGCACTCACTGGGCGCAAGAGGAGTCCGCATTAATGTGAATCCAATCGAGCCTTTAACACCCGGGCTTTCAGACAAACTGCTTCCCAGGATTAAACGCATGGAGTCACGCTGCAAAGAAATAGGCTGGAGCCTTGATTTTTTGTTTCCTGACTGGCTTACAGCGGAAATGATGCCGCACCTTCGCGAACTTTCTGTCCCCTTTTCTATCGCACATATAGGTATGAACAGAGCAAACAAAGGAATAAACACAAAGGAGTTTAACGCTTTGTTAGATACGTTGAAATATGGTGACGGTTTCTGCTGGGTAAAACTTACGGCAGCCTACCGGATTTCAAACCGCCCTGATTACCTTGACGTGGTTCCGTTGGCCCAGGCGGTTATTGAAGCGGCCGGGGACCGTATTATCTGGGGAAGTGACTACCCTCATCTATCCTTCGGCGAGCACAGCACAATCAAATTATTCAATCTGCTGTCTCAAATTGCTCCGGATGAAGAGATGAGGAAGCGTATTCTGGAAGAAAACCCGGCTAAACTATATGGCTTTCAGTCCGATTGAGGTCCCGACGGAGCGGGTACCATTTTACTTTGGGAAGGATGAGGTATATGACATGTCAATTAAGGAATAATCCGTTAAAGGAGGCTGTGCGTGAAGGCAGAACAGCCTATGGCATATATATAGAGGACCCGTCCTGCACAATGGTTGAGCTGGCTGGGTTGGCGGGATTTGACTTTGTAAGGTTGGACTGGTGCCATGCCCCTTTTGATTTAAATATCATAGAAAACATGATACGTGCTGCGGAATGTCAGGGTATTGTTCCCATAATAAGGCTTAATCTTGATGACCAAAAGATTTCAAGCGTTTTGGAAATGGGGGCCATGGGAATTGTTGTCCCCGATGTATCAACTGCAGCCGAGGCCAAAGCGGCAGTTAATGCAGCAAAGTTCTCTCCGGCAGGCGAGCGGGGAATGTTTTCTGCTTCAAGGAAATCCGGGTATGGCAGAGTTGATGCGGCTACCTTTAAAGCCTGGTCAAACGAGCAGATAATGGTGGGAGTTCAAATAGAAAGCCTTCAGGCGATAGAAAACCTGGATGAAATCCTGGGTGTGGAAGGAATTGATATTGTGTTAAGCGGCCGCGGAGACCTTTCAGATGCTTTAGGTGTACCCGGGCAGAAGAACCACCCGCTGGTACTGAAAGCCGAAGAAAGGATATTTGATACCGCCATGTCAAGGGGTATTGCCATATCACCCCTGTTGAATCCTTATGCAATGGGTTTTGATGAAGAAGTCCGGAAGTGGAAAGAAAAGGGAGCTTGTATAATATCCCTGGGGATCGATGCTGCGATTATCAGGAAAGCATTTGAAGACATTGTAGATAAAACTGAAAAATAGTGAGCATGCACTGATTTTAACATCTTTTATACTACTATGAATAAGTTAAAGGAGACATAATGGTTAACATAAAAACAAAGGGGTATATTTATCTTGGAATAGCAATACTTGCCTTCAGCACATTGGAAGTTGTATCTTCAAGCCTGAAAGGGCTGTTTCATCCCCTGCAGCTGAGTTTTTTAAGGTTCATGGTCGGCGGCATAGCGCTTCTGCCCTGGGTAATAACAAAAAAAGAAAAGATTTCTCCGCGGGACTGGCTGTTTTTTTCAGGTCTTGGCATATTAAATACCGTTATAAGCATGGGAAGCCTGCAGATGGCAATTTCTATGGGGAAGGCTTCAACAGCGGCAATCCTGGCAAGCTCGAATCCCGTTTTCGTTTTAATATTTTCGGCTCTGTTGCTTAAGGAAAAGCCGACAAAGAACAGCATCATATGCATTATGTTTGGGATTATAGGTATCAGCCTGATAATATATAAGGGTAATACATCCGGAGACACGGCTGTAAGCCTGTTATTAGGAGTTATCGCTTCACTGACCTTCGGACTGTATACCGTGCTGGGAAAAAGGAAAGCTGAAAATATCAGCACTATAACCATGATAAGCCTTTCGGCCATAATCGGAAGCATATGCACAATACCCATACTTTTATTTATGAAGCTTCCCGTTTTTTATTTGCCTGCAGAGGGGTTAATCAGGATAGTGTATCTTGGGTTATTTGGATCGGGCTACGCATATATTGCCCTTATTGAAGCTCTGAAGATACTGAGTGCAAGCAAGGGTTCAATGGTGTTTTTTCTAAAACCTCCGATTGCTACGGTATTAGCTGTAATATTTCTTGGGGAAGTGATAGGAATTAGAACAATAATGGGAATGGTCCTGGTCGCTATAGGTATCCTGATTAATTTCTATCCAAAATCAAAAGCTGAAGCCGACTGTGCGGCATAATACAGCAGAGGGACGGTCCCCGCGCTTTACAGCAGAGGGACGGTCCCCGCGCTTCCAGCAGAGGAACCGTCCCCGCGCTTTAACCCGCGCTTTACCCCCGCGCTTTAACCCGCGCTTTATACCTGTCGGACGGTCTAACAGAGGGACGGTCCCCACGCTTTTCCAGCAGAGGAACCGTCCCCGCGCTTTACCTGTCGGACGGTCTAACAGAGGGACGGTCCCCACGCTTTTCCAGCAGAGGAACCGTCCCCGCGCTTTACCACGCTTTCTACAGCAGAGGAACTGTCCCCGCGCTTTACCACGCTTTCTACAGCAGAGGAACCGTCCCCGCGCTTTCCCGCGCTTTGCCAGCAGAGGAACCGTCCCCGCGCTTCCCGCGCTTTAACCCGCGCTTTACCCGCGCTTTACCTGTCGGACGGTCTAATATTGCAAAGGCAGTCATAGTAAGCTGCCTGGCAGCCCATATCTGTTTCCCTTTCCGGAGTGAGCGTGTTTACGCCTCCGGATTTTTGAATCCACCATCCCTCGTACACCATAACTATGCCTCTCCTTATGCTTTCGTCTATCCTCGCCCTGCATTTGAGCTGTCCCACCCCGGTTGAAACAAGCACCTGTGTGCCATCCCCTATATTTTCGGCCGCTGCCGTAACAGGGTTTATATAGGCGACGGGTAAAACACCGTCCTCCACCAGAACAAAGTGCTGTGAATGGAGTGAAGACCGGGTATGGGGTGTCAGAAGGCGGTATGGGTATTTGCCGGAGGGTTTGGGGTTTATATCCTTATAGACGGGCAACGGGCTTTGGCCATCCTCCTTCGCCCTTTCGGAATACAGTTCAATCCTGCCGCTTGGCGTTTTAAACACAAAGTCGTCCCACGCTACAGGGGATACGCCGGGCAGCTGCACGGGACCGGCCTTAAGGTCGTCAAGGGTTATGCCCTTTTGCTTTGTAAGGGGCAGTATCGCCCTTTCCAGCCACCATTTATGCCCTTTTACCGGAAAGCCCCGAAGGTTCAACCTATTGGCAAGCTCATTGAATATCCATAATTCGGAGGGTACCCACGGGTCGGGTTCCACCGCTTTGTTGCAGTAGTTGATATAGCTGTGTCCCATCGATGTATATATTATATCCTCATCCTCCAGAAAATGCCTGCAGGGCAGTACCAGGTCGGAAACGGCCGCAGTGTCGGTCATGAAAAGGTCAACGGTTACCTTAAACTCCACCTTTGAAATGGCCCTGGCAAGGCGGTTGCTGTCCATTGCCTGGGTTACGGGGTTGGCCCTTGCGGTAAACAGCATTTTCACAGGCGGTGATTTTGCCTCTTCAATGAAGGCTGCCATCCCGGGCCTCGGGTATTCCCTGTGGTCTGCTTTAAGCTGTGTCCCTTCCAGCAGGCTCCCGTCTATAAAATCGGGTATTCTTCTGTTGGCGTAATTAACACCGCCGCCGGGGATACCGATGTTTCCGGTTATTGCCGCCAGCGCGTCAATGGCCCTTATTGTATTTCCGCCGTTGCTGTACCGCTGAAGGCCGTAACCAAGGATTATACAGGAGGGCTTTTGTAAGCCGTAGCTTCGTGCCAGGAATATTATGTCCTCCGCCGGTATACCGGTGATTTCTGAACCCTTATCAGGGGTAAAACCACGTATGTATTCTTCAAACCCGGCAAAGCCCAGTACATGCCTGCCTATAAATTCCCTGTCCAAAAGCCCATGGGACAAAAGTACATTAGCCATGGTAAGGGCAAGGGCCCCGTCGGTGCCGGGCAGCGGTGCGAAGTGGTGGTGTGCTTTGGCTGCGGTGGCGGTTTTAAGCGGGTCTATGGCAATAACCGTGGCACCGTTTTGCGCAGCTTTTTGTATAAAGGGTACAAGATGTATATTGGTATCCCAGGGATTTCTGCTCCATATCAGTACTGTTTTTGAATTTTCCATATCCGACGGATGGTGGCTCAGAACATCTCCGAAATCATATTTTTGTGCCTTAATGCCTGCCCCCCAGCACAGGCTGCCCCTTGGCCCCGTTACGCCTCCATAGGCATTGAAAAACCGCCGGTCAATACCCTTTAATACGCCGCCGTTGCCTGCATCGTAGCAGTGCATAAGGGCTGTTGTGGGGTGTTTTTCCCGCAGCGCTGCCATCTTTTCGGCTGTATGGTCAAGGGCGTCGTCCCAGCAAAGGGGCTGCCAGTTATCGTTAACCCTTATCAAAGGGTTTTTTAGTCTGTCGGGGTGATAAAGAATATCAGTGTGTCTGTTTCCCTTAACGCATAAAGTGCGGCCGGTTATTTGGTTTTCGGGATTGCCTGAAACGGAAAGCACTTTGTTGTCCCTTACCCGGGCTATTATTGCACATGTATCCCAGCAGTCGAGGGTGCAGGCAGTTTTTACGCTGCAGGCCCCGTTTTGGCGGGCATTGTTACTCTTCAATGGCTGACACCCCTTTCAGAACCATTATACCGCATTAAATGAATATATACGACTAAAATCCTTCTATATAATAGATAAGCCGCATATAGATGATATAGAAAGACACTGAAAAGGGGGTTCCGAGAATTGAAGGATTATATACACGAGCGGGTGGTTGCTGCTGCTAGATATGTAATGGATACAAAATCAACGGTAAGGGAGACGGCGAAGGTTTTTGGAGTCAGCAAAAGTACGATACATAAGGACATCACCGACAGACTTCCCAGAATAAATCCTTCACTTGCCGATGATGTTAAAAAAGTGCTGGCTTACAATAAAGCGGAGAGGCATATAAGGGGCGGAAAAGCCACCAAAGAAAAATACATAAAAAACCGGGGAGAAAAGGTGAAATTTTCTTGACATAACAAAAATATACCAGAAAAAGAGGTTTTTTTAGGGTTATATAGAACTTAACTAAATATGATTTAATTTTGGATAAACAGACGAAAAAACCAAAGAGGCGGGGGTAACACATGTTTGGGCTAAACACTGATATTGGCATAGACCTCGGCACGGCCAGCGTATTGGTATATATGAAGGGCAAAGGTATAATCCTGAACGAACCTTCGGTGGTCGCCCTGGATAAGAATACCGACAAAATACTGGCTGTGGGAGAAGAGGCAAGGCAGATGCTGGGCAGAACACCGGGAAATATAGTTGCAATCCGGCCCCTGAAGGATGGAGTAATATCGGATTATGAAATAACAGAAAGAATGCTGAAATACTTTATCCAAAAAACCTGTGGGAACCGCAGAATATTCAAACCCAGAATAATTGTGTGCGTACCCAGCGGAGTAACCCAGGTGGAAAAACGGGCGGTAATAGATGCTACCAATCAGGCAGGCTCCAGAAAGACCTATCTGATAGAAGAGCCTGTGGCAGCTGCAATAGGAGCGGGGCTCGACATTTCCAAGCCCAATGGTAATATGATTGCGGATATAGGCGGAGGGACTACCGATGTTGCTGTTATTTCATTGGGAGGCATAGTGGTGAATTCCTCCATAAAAATAGCAGGAGATAAATTCGACGAAGCCATAATAAGGTATATGAGAAAGAAGTACAACCTGCTTATCGGCGAAAGGACCGCTGAAAATATGAAGATTTGTATTGGCACCGCTTTTCCGAGGGAGGATAATGTTTCAATGGAGGTCAGGGGGAGGAATCTGGTATCCGGTCTCCCCAAAACCCACGAGATAGCTTCCGGGGAAATGATGGAGGCGTTGGAGGAACCTGTTTCAGCAATAGTGGACAGTATTCATTCGGTGATAGAAAAAACACCTCCCGAGCTTGCTGCGGATATCAGTGACAGTGGAATAGTGATGACCGGCGGAGGAGCGCTGTTGTATGGTCTTGACAAGCTGTTAAGCCGGAAAATCGGTACTCCGGTCAAGGTGGCGGAGGACCCGATTTCCTGTGTGGCCATTGGAACGGGTAAGGCGCTGGAAGCCATGGATGCACTGGAGGGAAGCCTAATTACAACCAAAGGAAGATAAAGTCAGACAAAGAGAACAGGGCGCCGGTTTTAAGGCGCCTTTTTAACTTTCGCGGGTGCAATAAATGACTGTTAAAGTTTTTGCATCCCGGTGCCGATAACTAGAAAGAGGTGATTTATAGTGCTAAGGGGACTCTATATGGCTGCCGGCGCAATGGCTGCAGAGACAAAAAGGGTTGACGTGCTGGCGAATAATATTGCCAATGCCGATACAAACGGTTATAAAAGGGACGATGTAATAACGGGACCCTTCAGAGAAGTATTGATTTCAAAAATAAACGACAAGGGTTTTGACATGGGTTTACCGGTATCCGGAGGTCTGTCGGTGGAAAGGGAAGACGGCAGGATCAGGCTGGCAAACCAGGGCAGGTATTTTGTCATAGATACCATCCGGGGAAGAAGCTACAGCAGCGAGGCTGAGTTAACGGTTAACCCCGAGGGCTATCTTGTTACCACAAGCGGAAATTATATACTGGGCGCCGGAGGAAGGATACAGGCCGGTGACATTGATGGCCTGCACATAGATGAAAGCGGCGGGGTATATTCGGGCGGAAGCCTGCTGGACAGGCTGCAGCTTTTCAGGGCTCCGGGAGTTATAGGGACTCTTAACGGCGGAGCCGGGATAAAAAGGGTGGTAACTTCCTTTATGCAGGGCAACGTAAGAGAGACCCACAGGCCGATGGACATGGCAATAAAGGGCGACGGTTTTTTCTGTGTGAGGGTTGACGGCGGGGAAATGTATACCAGGGACGGTGCCTTTGTTACAGATTCAGAGGGCTACCTGTCAAGCGCAGAGGGGCACAGGGTAGTAGGAGACATGGGCTGGGTCTACATTGGCGATGAGGAGTTTCAGCTGCGCAGCAACGGAGAGATCTATTCCGACGAATATTTCCTGGACAGGCTTAAACTGGTAACCTTTGACAGGCCCGAAGAGCTTGAAAAGGTTGGAGATAATTTATACAGGTCAAGAGACGACAACACACCGTATATCGGTATACAGGGAGAAGTGCTCCAGGGTTTCCTGGAGGCTTCCAATATAAATACCATTAAAGAGATGGTGGGCATGATCTCGGCTTTCAGGGACTATGAAGCCAATCAGAAAGTTATATCAGCCTATGATGAGACAATGGGCAAGGCGGTAAACGAAGTGGGAAGAGTATAAAACATGAGGGGTGATTGACATGATGAGAGCGCTCTGGACAGCCAGTTCGGGTATGAATGCCCAACAGTTAAACGTGGATACCATAGCCAACAATCTTTCAAACGTTAATACTACCGGTTATAAGAAGGAAAGGGCCGAGTTCAAGGATTTGCTGTATGTGTCACTGTTCAGTGCACAAGTTATAGACCGGCAGGGACGGCCGGTGGGTCTGCAGGTCGGACATGGGGTAAGGCCTTCGGCGATAGTCAAAAACTTTTCCCAGGGGAGCATGCAAAACACCGGAAATCCCTTGGATTTTGCTATCGATGGAGAAGGATTTTTTATTGTCAGGGATCAGAACGACAATTTGTTCTATACCCGCGACGGCAGCTTTAAGCTGAGTATTGACGGAGAAGAGGCGGCCCTTGTTACATCCAATGGGTATTTTTTACAGCTTGAAGGGGCTGATGCCGAGCTAGGCGGTGAAATAAGCGAAATAACCGTTGATGGAAACGGCTTGCTTATGGTCAGGAGAAACGACGGTACGCTGGACGAACTGGGTTTTGTTGACCTGGTGAGATTTGTAAACCCCGCCGGGCTAGAAAGCGTCGGGGACAACCTGTACAGGGAAACTACAGCTTCGGGGGAACCCATTGAGGCGGAGGAGCCGGGGATAAACGGCCGTATTATGCAGAATTTCCTGGAGGCTTCCAATGTTCAGGTTGTGGAGGAAATGGTTAACCTAATAACCGCCCAAAGGGCCTATGAAATCAACTCAAAGTCGGTCCAGACCGCCGATGAGATGCTGCAGATAGCCAATAACCTGAAAAGATAAAAGGGAAGGTGAGGCCGCTTGAAAATCGATGGCATAAACGGTTACAACAGTGATATAATAAAGGAAACATACCGCAGCTCCCAGGAAGACGGACAGCAGGCTTTTGCGGACCTGCTGGAAAGGGCGCAGGAAGACAGGGACAGCCAAAGGCTAAGGGAAGCATGCAAGGAGATGGAGGCTGTTTTTGTAAATATTGTGTTTGACAGGATGCGTGCCACCGTTAAAAGGGATGGCCTTATAGAGGAGAGCCTGGGGGAGAACATTTTTGCTTCGATGCTGGACGGAGAATTGGCCCAGGAAATCTCGAAGGGAGAAGGCGTAGGCATAGCGGATTTATTGTATAAGCAGTTGTCGAAAAATACAGACCGGTAACGGGGGGAAATGCATGCTAAACAGCAAACAGATTCAGGATATTATTCCCCACAGGTATCCCTTTTTACTAGTGGACAGCATACTGGAAATACAAGAGGGAGTTAAGGCGGTGGGGATAAAGAATGTAACAATAAACGAGCCCTTCTTTCAGGGGCATTTTCCCGGCAACCCGATAATGCCGGGGGTACTTATAGTTGAAGCCATGGCCCAGGTGGGTGCTGTGGCGATACTGTCCAAGGAAGAGTACAAGGATAAGCTTGCGGTGTTCGCCGGGATTGACAATATGAGAATGAGAAGGCAGGTGGTCCCGGGGGACCGGTTGGTAATGGAGGTCGAGATGACTGCCATGAAAAGGGGCATTGGCAAAGCAAAGGCTAAGGCCACCGTCAACGGAGAGGTGGCGGCATCAGGGGAGCTTATGTTCGGGCTGATAGATGCCAAATAGGGCTATAAGAGTTTACAGAGCAAACAGGAGAAGGGTTCTCCCGATTGCTCTTATTTTTATGTAATTAAACTGCCACGTATCACAGGGGCTGACGCCCCGGTCACTTGTCTTCATTGTCTATTAAAGCCTGTTCGTATTCAACGATTAGTTCATCCAAATCACAGCTTAGCCTTAGGACCTTATCCGCATCATAGGACTTTTCACCGCAGGACAGCTCTTTCTGCAGGCACTGCCTGTATTCTTCAATCATTCTTTTCAGTTCTTCCAACTTCCTGACACTCACAAAGTTCACCCCTAAAAATTAATAATCTTTTGTATAAAAGGCATCCTCCGTGGTTTATGCTATACCAAAGCAACATTCGGGGAGGATAAAATTGTCGAGAAGAAGCTTTAGTAGCGTGCTGATAGTCCTGGTGACAGTGGTTTATGTTGTGTATTTCTGTGTTAACTGCAATATTATACCATATACGACCGGACATGACAAAGAAATATTTATTACCCATTATATTTACTCTTATCTTCCGAAAAAGGCACAATCGCCCGTTAATACCTCAGCTGCCGCGGAAATTGCAAAAATTGCGGTTGACGCAGAAGGGCCGGAGAAGGGAAACGGCACCGCTATTGAATACATTGCTGCAGCAGATTCCCATAAGCTGCTCCACAGTCCAATCGCGGAGGAGATTGTGCCCGACAGCGGCAGACAGGGGGACTCCCGGGTTTTGCTGTCCGGAAACGGCGCCGCCAAAGCGATTTCCTCTCTGTCGATAAGGGACAAACTATGGCTTGCAAAAATCCTTGGCCGCTGCAGCATGCAGGAGCTGTTACGGATTAAAGACATGCTGCAGGGCGGTGTCACCTATGAAGAAAATTTGGAAATGTACAGGATACTGCGCCAAAGGGTTACCGACGATGAGCAAAAAAAGCTGGACACCCTTATAGAAGCATATACACAATAAATGTACAGTTCACAAAGGTCAAGGAACATACCTTTATAGCTGGTATTCCTTTATAGCCAAGGAATGTCTCCATTTTATATTCCTTGCTGCGGAACGTCCACGATTAGCATGGACTGCTTTTTCATGAAGCCTCATTATACCGCAGTACCAATGTGCGGACTGTGGCAACCGGGAGCCATCCCCTGTCGCATTACTGTATCGGGAACATCGGTATTACCTGATAGCTGACTCTGCCGTCCGACGCCACAAAGAACCTTATATAGTTGTAATCCTCCAGTACCGAAGAGTTTGCAGGGTTGGACGCTGTGCCGTTTATGCCTATATATTTTACTCCGTCACGGATATCGTAACCGAAAGCATCCTGACTGCCTGTAAGCACATATACGTTAACTCCCTTCTCCTCATAAAGGCCCGAAAGGCAGCTGTTTAATAGCTCCGCCTCCAGGGTATCGGCAAACCCGCTGCTGCCCCAGACCGGTCTTGGCAGCACCACAAACAGGTTTCCGCCGTTAATGCTCTCAAGCTGCTGTTTCAACCAGTACCACTGCTGGGGCGAATACGCCCTGAGGCCTCCCGGTTGGTTGTCAAGCTGCAGGAAGGTATTATTATCGTGCTTTGTCACCGAATAGCCCGCATTAGTGGCAATAACGGGAATATCCATATCCTCAACGGTATCCTGGCCTATGGCCCCTGCAAATACCGCCAGCTGTCCGTTTTGCCCGGCAAGGTCCTTCATTTTGTTTACCACGTGTATATCAATAAGCTTTTCTATACCGGTGCTTCCGAACAATGTGAAGTCGAAGCTTGAATCCGCAGGGGGAGTATTTATCCTTTGGGGGTCGTATAACACCGTATCCGACGGGCCGGCGGCGGGATCAAGGTCATGGGGATACATCGCCGTCAGATTGTCCAGATATATTTCTCCCGCATCGTGCATTATTGGGTTGGTTTCCACAACGTAAATCCTTTTTATGGATATCGGCGCCCTGAGGTCCCGGGGTATCTGGACGTCTACAAATTTGAAACCGGCCGGGTCGATTTTGCGTGTCAGGTCAAGGGTAACGCTCCTGCCAGCCGAATCCTCCACTATCATTCTGAGCCAGTGACTGTTTTCTCCGGAGCTGTAGGCGGAAATCCCTATCCTTTCAGGCAGCGTATCAATGATAATGCCGTTCCCGTCAAATTCAAGGTAGGCTGCGGCGGTAGCATCGGTGGCGGTGAAATCGTAGGCGAGCTTGCCGCTAGACCTCCCGCCGTCGGAATAACCGGTATCCAGCCCGTAATATCCTGTAACCGTATCCGGATAGGAGATAAAACTGCCCTTTGGCTTTTCAAAGTTTTCCAATATCACCCGCCGGTATCCGACAGAGACCGGGATGGTATGATGGATTCCGTTAAGGCCAATGTTTATCTGACCTGTTCCTTCCCTGCTGCCGCTTACAAAGGCCTGGTTTTCTATTCTGCCTATTGTGGACGAAAGATTAAGGTCCCTGTTTTCTATTAGGGCGGAATAGCCCTGTGGGTTCTTTCCATAGACATTGAACGGCCGGCTCCTGTTAACATCCATTTTCAGTGCATCCGGCACCGACAGCTGCACCGGCGGTTCCAGCGCCTTAAGGTTTATCTCTGCAGTCTGGCCCATATAGACGGCGGTTATGACTGCGTTTCCTGATGAGGACGGATAAAAGACATTTTTGTCAAAGCTGCCATGGACACCTGAAACATTCCAGTCAACCCGGTCCTGGTTTACAGCCACAGGATTATAGTTGCTGTCGTATCCCTTAACGGTTATTGTTCTTCCTGTTCCTGTATAGACCTTCGTATCCTCCACCTGGAGGAGAATGTGTCTCAGACTGCCCCTGGGAGCAGAGCTGCTTATTGAAATACCGTTGGAAACCCGTCTCAGGCTTCCGTCGGAGGGGGTGCTCACCAGGGACAATTCCTCATCTCCCGGTTGGCGGGCAAGCATTGTTGTAGAGCCTCCTCCGTCAAAGTTAATCGCCTGATAGGCACCCAGTTCTATCATAAGCTGTGCCAGTTCGGTCTGGCTCATGCCCTTGGAAGCCTGGACCCTTCCCTCAACGGCAACGGCAATAATTTTTTCACCGTCTTTCGAAAAGCCGAGGGCAGTCCTTGGGTGGTTCCCGTCAACGCTGTGGGTGAAGGGATATATGGTCCCGTTCTTCACCAGTATGCTGCCTCCTCCGACAGCGAGCTTCATGTCGTCGTAATCGGGAGTGCTGTCTATTTCAAGGTCTATAGCAGAGCCAAGGCTTATGGTTTGCATCATTTCGGATGCCATATCCCCCCTGGTCATTATAACCATGCCCTGTTCGGGTATGGCTATCTCTTGTCCCGGGCCCTGTATTATATCCTTTATTTCGTTTTTGACAACAACAATATACACAATGTCCTCAAAAGCAGCCGGCGGAACCGCAACACCCCAATGGGGAGTATATATTACCGGATATGTATAATCATAGCTTATTTTATTTATTGCGGATATCGGGAACTCAAAACCACCTGCCCTTAGCCTGATTTCCCATTTCCAATAGTCTATTATGGGTATATTCCGGTTGCTGAGCGAAAATACGGCCAGTTCATCCATCCTGTAGGTGGGGCTGCTTTGCATTTCACCGTCCCTTACTAAGGGTCCCAGTGGAGAAAAGCTTTCCCCCGAGATGAAGAAGTCACCGTTTACCGCTGCGACAGCATCCGGATTTTGCATCATGTTCGGCAGTGTGCTGCCTGTTCCAATGCCTTCGGTTGAGGTCAGAGGTTCCAGCCGCATGTAGGGGTCGGTTATATCTCCCTCAAGCACGTGTATTTTGTGCCATCCGGTATCGGTAAAGCGGGTTATGCTTTTATATGTTACGTTCCTTGCTATCCTTGTTTCATCCACCTCCGAGTGGATTATTCCCCATCCGGCGGATAGGGCATGTACAGGAGCTAATGAGACACAAACTAAAACTATTGCTGTAAGCAGTGCTGTTTTTTTCAAATCGTTCCCTCCCGGCAAATTCTAAATAAGATATAGTCTAAATATTTTGACGCAACATCGGAGTATTTGTTTCAGCAAAACATCAATCAAAAAACAACAGGGACGGTTCTTTTTGTTATATATAACAACAGGGACGGTTCTTTTTGTTAGCATTGCGGCGGTTTTATGTACAGTATCATTATATATCAGCAAAGGGGCAAAATAGTTACAGGGAGATTACAATATTATTAAATATATGATTCGCAAAATAACAATGTTAATATACCTTTGCATTGCAACTTTGAACGGCTATTATTATCCAGATTTGGGATAATGGCAACGGCCCGGCATATCGGTAAAAGGGTTTTCTGCAGGAATTATGAGATAGAAACAAAAATTACTATTGAAATGAAAGTGTTCATTATGTATAATACTATAGTGACGCAAAAGAGGTCGGGGCGTAGCGCAGTTTGGTAGCGCACATGGTTTGGGACCATGGGGTCGGGGGTTCAAATCCCTTCGCCCCGACCATACTTGGCCCCTTGGTCAAGCGGTTAAGACACCGCCCTTTCACGGCGGTAACAGGGGTTCGAGTCCCCTAGGGGTCACCATTA